>NZ_JBHYMQ010000022.1:0-120769 GCF_042742985.1 Streptomyces sp. NPDC058864
CGCTGACGTGTATTTGTTGTGCGGCAGAGCGGTGCCGAACCCGGATTGCCCGCCATGCACATAAATATGCGGTACAGAATGCCCACCCCGGAGGCGCCGCCCCCGGCCCACCAACGAACCCGGCGAGACCCGCACCAACCGCACCGGGATGGGGGTCCCCCCGGCCGAAGGCTGGGGGAGGGCGGGCGGCGGGGAAACAACCGCACCGCAGCCACGACGGCGCCGCGCACGACACCTGGCCCGCACAGGGACACCGCGGTTCGTAACCCGGGGGCGGACGCGTCGGCGGCTCGGACAGAATGGGGGGCGTGCGTTACGGCATTCTCGGAACGACCCAGGCTCACCGCGAAGACGGCACCGTCGTGCCGCTCGCCGGCACCCGGCTGCGGGCGCTGCTCGCCGCGCTGGCGCTGCGCCCCGGCCGGGTGCGGACCACCGACGCGCTGATCGGCGAGGTGTGGGAGGACGAGCCGCCCGCCGACGCGACGGGGGCGCTGCAGGCGCTGGTGGCCCGGTTGCGCCGGGCGATCGGGCACGAGGCCGTCGGTTCGGTGGACGGCGGCTACCGCCTGGTCGCCGTGCCGGACGCCGTGGACCTGTACCGCTTCGAGCGGCTCGTGGAGGACGGCGGCCGGGCGCTCGCCGACGGCGACGCCGCCAAGGCCGCCGAGGCCCTGGACTCCGCGCTGGCGCTGTGGCGCGGCCCGGTGCTGGCGGACCTCCCGGACCGGGTTTCCGCCGCGCCCCGCTACGACGCGCTGCGGCTGGACGCCCGGCGGCTCCGGATCACCGCCGAGTTGGCGCTCGGTCGCGCCGAGCAGGTGCTGCCGGAGGCCGTCGAGCTGGCCGTGGCCCATCCGCTGAACGAGGCGGTGCAGGTTCTGAGGCTGCGTGCGCTGCGCGAGGCGGGCCGGGGCGCGGACGCGCTGGTGGCGTACGAGGAGGTGCGGCGCGAGCTCGCCGGGACGCTGGGCACCGATCCCGGCCCGGAGCTGCGCGCCCTCCACGCCGAGCTGCTGAATCCTTCCGCCCCCGCCCCCGCGGTGCCGTCCGGGAGCCCGGCGCGGCTCGGCAACGCGCGGGCCCGGCTGACCAGCTTCGTCGGCCGCGAGAGCGACCTGTCCGCGATCGCCGCGGACCTGTCGGCCGCGCGGCTGGTCACCGTCACCGGCCCCGGCGGCACCGGTAAGACCCGCCTGTCGCAGGAGGCCGGGGACCTGGTCGCCGGGCGGTGGCCGGACGGCGTGTGGTTCGCGGAGCTGGCGCCCGTGGAGGACCCGCGCACCGTGGCCGTCGCCGTGGTGAACGCGCTGGGCCTGCGCGAGACGCTGCTGCACGCGGCGTCGGCGACCGAGGCGGCGCTGGCCGCGGAGGCGAAGGGGGCCGCGGCCAAGGACCCGCTGCTGCAGCTCACCGAGTACTGCGCCGAGCGCCGGATGCTGCTGGTGCTGGACAACTGCGAGCACGTGATCGGCGCCGCCGCCGAGCTTGCGGAGCGGCTGCTCGCGCACTGCCCGGGTGTGGTGGTGCTGGCCACCAGCCGTGAGCCGCTGGGCGTCCCGGGCGAGCTGATCCGGCCGCTGGACCCGCTGCCGCGGACACCGGCCCTGCGGCTCCTCGCCGACCGGGGGGCGGCGGCCCGCCCCGGCTTCACGCCGGACGAGGACCCGGAGGCCTGCGCGGAGCTGTGCCGGCGGCTCGACGGACTGCCGCTCGCCATCGAGCTGGCCGCGGCCCGGCTCCGGATGATGACGCCCCGCCAGCTCGCGGACCGGCTCGACGACCGCTTCCGCATCCTGACCGCGGGCAGCCGCACCGTGCTGCCGCGCCAGCAGACGCTGCGCGCGGTGGTCGACTGGAGCTGGGGCCTGCTCAGCGAGGCCGAACGGGTCGTGCTGCGCCGCTTCGCCGTGTTCGCCGGCGGCTGGGACCTGGCCGCCGCCGAGGCGGTGTGCGGCGAGGACGGGGGCGCCGTGGACGCCCGCGACGTGGCCTCCGTACTGGCCTCGCTCGTCGACAAGTCGCTGGTCGTCGCCGACCTCGCCGAGGACGGCGCCCGCTACCGCATGCTGGAGACCATCGGCGAGTACGCGGCCGAACGCCTCGACGAGGCCGGCGAGCGCGACATCGTGGGGCGCCGCCACACCGCCTACTTCCGCGAGTACGTCCGCACCGCCGACCCCGAGCTGCGCGGACCGGGCCAACTGCGCTGCCTGGACCGGCTGGAGCGCGAGCACGAGAACCTGCGGGCGGCGATCCGCCGGGCGGTGGACACCGGGGACGAGCAGGAGGCGCTGTGCCTGGTGCTGGCCTGCAGCTGGTTCTGGGAGATGCGCAACTACCGCAGCGAGATGGGCCACTGGCCCGCCGTGGTGGTCGCGATGAGCCCGGTGGACGCCTTCGCCGAGCCGCTGCGGCTGCCGCCGCTGGAGCGGGGGCCGCTGGAGGACCCGCTGCCGATGACGCCGCAGCAGCTCGCCGAGGCGCGGCGCTGGGTGCGTACCGCCGAGGTGTTCGCGTACATGGGCGAGCGCGACGTGTGGAACGACCCGGGGCTGGTCGGGCTGGGCGAGGCGATCATCGAGGCCTACCCGCCGGAGCTGCCGCAGTCCAGCCTCCGGCCCGGGCTCTTCCGCGTGCTCGGTGCCATGCTGACCGGGCGCTTCGACCGCATGTCCGAGCTCATGGACGACGCGGTGGCGAGCTGCCGGCTGCACGGCCGGGTGTGGGAACTGGCGTTCGCGCTGCAGTTCCGCGCGAAGGTGATGAACGACGTGGAGGACCGGCTCGAGGCCTCCATGGACGACATCCGCGAGGCCCGGGAGCTGTTCGCCAGGGTGGGTGACGACTGGGGCATGGCCGAGGCGCTGGCGGCGGAGGCCGAGGCGACCTCCAACGCCGGCGACTGGGCCCGCGCCGCGGAGAGCTGCCGCGAGGCCATCGAACTCGCCCGCAAGCTCGGCGCGTACCAGCACGTGCCGATCATGACGGTCCGCCTCGGCGACGCCCTCGCCAACGCCGGCGACCTCGTGGAGGGGGAGCGGCTGATCCGCGAGGGGGTGGCGGAGGCCGAGACCTTCCGGCCGGTGGGCGACGACGCGGGCTACTACGGCAAGGTGCTCCTCATCGCCCTGCTCTCACGGCGCGGCGAACTCGACGAGGCCTTCGCGCTGCTCGACGCCCTTCAGGCCGCCCCGCCGCGCGGGATGCCCTCGTTCATCGTCGGGCTCCTCGCCGCGGTCCGCGGCTGGCTCACCGGCATGGCCGGCGACCCGTACGGAGGGCTGCCCCATCTCGCCGAGTCCGTCGCCTACATGGAGGGGCACCCGCTCAGCCCGGTCATCGGTCCGCGCCTGGGTGTGCTCCTCTTCCCGCCGGGCGTCGCGCTCTTCACCGGGATCGCCGGTCTGCGGGACGGCGACGACGTCCGCGGTCCGGCGCGCCGCGCGGCGGTGGTGCTGGGCGCGCACGACGCGCTGCGGCAGACCGCCTGCACCCCGTGGGAGCGGACGAGCCTGGACGAGGACGCGGTGCGGCTGCGCGGGTACCTCGGCGAGGAGGGCTTCGCCGCGGCCTACCGCGAGGGCGAGGGGCTCGTCTTCGCCGAGGCGGTCGAGCTGCTGCGCACGCCCCTCTGACCCGCTCAGCCGGCCTTCTTGCGGGGCGCCGCCTTCTTCGCCGTGGTCTTCTTGGCCGCGGCCTTCTTCGCGGGGGCCTTCTTGGCGGCCGTCTTCTTCGCCGGGGCCTTGCCGGACGCGGTCTTCTTCGCGCCGGTCCTCTCCCCACCGCGGGCGTCGATGCTGGCCTGGAGCGCGGCCATCAGGTCCACCACGTTGTCGGGGGCGGCGGTGACCTCGGCCATCTCCGGGACGGGCTCGCCCTCCAGCCGGGCGGCGACCAACTCGTCCAGCGCGTGCTGGTACTCGTCGTGCATCGACTCCAGGTCGAAGTCCTCGGAAAGGGTGTCCATCAGGCTCTGCGCCATCTTCAGCTCCTGCGGCCGCACGGTGACCTTCTCCGGCGGCGCCAGCCCCTCCGCGGCGCGGACCTCGTCGGGCCAGTACATGGTGTGCAGGACCAGCACGTCCTGGTGGACGCGCAGCAGCGCCAGCGACTCGCGGGTGCGCAGCGCGATCTTGGTGACGGCGGCCTTGCCGCTGCTGCTGAGGGCCTCGCGCAGCAGGACGTACGGCTTGGCCGCGGCGGTCTCCGCGCCGACGTAGTAGGCCCGGGACAGGGACAGCGGGTCGATCTCGTCGGCGTCGACGAAGGCGAGCACGTCGATCAGCTTCTTGCTGGGAAGGGGGAGGGCGGTCAGGTCCTCGTCGGTGAGCACCACCGTGCGGCCGGTCTCGTCCTCGTACCCCTTGGCGATCTCCGCGTAGGGGACCTCCTTGCCCTCCTTCTCGCAGAACCGCTTCATGCGGATGCGGCCGCCGTCCTCGGCGTGCACCTGGTGCAGGGAGACGCCGTGCTCCTCGGTGGCCGCGTAGAGCTTGACGGGAATGGAGACCAGCCCGAAGCCGATCGCACCTTTCCACATGGATCGCATACTTTCGTCCCTTTCCGGGGAGTTTCCAGACTATGCCCGCCCCGTCAGCCCCGCCCGGCCGGCAGACGGTCGAGGTGGACGGCCGCCGCGTGGTCCTCACCCACCTGGACAAGGTCGTCTTCCCGGTCTCCGGACACACCAAGGCACAGTTGCTGCAGTACTACGCGGGCATCGCCCCGGTGCTGGTGCCGCACGCGGCCGGGCGCCTCGCCTCCTTCGTCCGCGCCCCCGAGGGCCCGCACGCCCAGCGCTGGTTCGCCAAACGCCCGCCCGCCGGCACGCCCGACTGGGTGACCACCGCCGGGGAGGCCGACGAGCCGCACATCGTCGTCGACTCCACCCCCGCCCTGGTCGCCCTGGCCAACCTCGGCGCCTGGGAGGTCCATGTCCCGCAGTGGACCGCGGCGGGCGGCCGCGACGCCCACGACCGGCTCGTCCTCGACCTCGACCCCGGTGAGGGCGCCGACCTCGTGCTGTGCTGCCGGGTCGCCGAGCGCCTGCGGCAGATGATGGAGGACGACGGGCTCACCGCCTTCCCCGTCACCTCCGGCAGCAAGGGGCTCCACCTGTACGCGCCGCTGAGGCCCGCCACGGAAGCCGCCGCCACCGGTTACGCCAAGGCGCTCGCCGCGCGCATGCGCGACGAGCACCCCGGCCTCGTCGTCCTCTCCATGACCCGGAGCCTGCGCGCCGGGAAGGTCTTCATCGACTGGTCCCAGAACGCTTCCGCGAAGACCACCGCCTGCCCCTACACCCTGCGGCTGCGCGACCGCCCCGGCGTCGCCGCGCCCGTCACCTGGGACGAGGTCGCCTCCTGCCGGAACGCTCAGGACCTCGCCCTCACCCCCGAGGAGGTCCTGCGGCGCGCCGCCGACCACGGCGACCTGCTGGCCGCCCTGGACGCCGCCGCCGGACGCGGCACCCTGCCGTGACGGGCGCCCTCACGTGACCGATCCGATCCCGCTCCCCGTCCGGGTCGCCCTGGCCCGCCGCGTGGACACCGTCCCCGCGGCCGACGCCCTCGCCGGCGGCTGCGCCTACGAGCCCAAGTTCGACGGCCACCGCATGGTCGTGCTCACCGACCCCGTACGCCTGCAGACCCGCTCCGGCCGGCTCGTGACCGCCACCTTCCCCGAGATCGCCGGGGCCGCCGGGGCGCTGCCGGCCGGCACCGTCCTCGACGGCGAGGTCGTCATCTGGCGGGACGGCCGCGTCGACTTCGGTGCCCTCCAGCGCCGCGCCCTGCGCGGCACCCCCCGCGGCCCCGTCCTGCCCGCCAACTACGCGGCCTTCGACGTGCTCGCCGCCGGCGGCACCGACCTGCGCGGCCGGCCCTACGACGAGCGCCGCGCCGCCCTCGTCGCCCTGCTGGAGCCGCTCGGGCCGCCGCTTCAGGCGGTACCCATGACCACCGACCGCGACGAGGCCGTCCAGTGGTACGCCTCGCTCGCCCCGGCCGGCATCGAGGGCCTCGTCGTCAAGGGCCGCGGCCAGCGCTACCGTCCCGACCGCCGCGACTGGCTCAAGCTGCGGCACGCCGTCCCTCAGGACGCCGAAGCCCTCGGCTTCACCGGCACCCCCCGCGCCCCGCGGGCCCTCGTCCTCGACCTCGGCGACGGCCCCTTCGCCTCCGCGCCCCTCGACGCCCCCCTCCGCGCCCAGCTCGCCGCGCTCCTTGCTCCCCCGTCTCCCGCGCCCGCCGCGACCCTCGACGACGGCACCCCCTACCGTCCGCTGTCCGCCCCCCTCCCCGTCGAGATCCTCCAGGGCGAGGGCCGCCACGCCCTCACCACGGTGCTCCGTCTGCGGCCCGGCGCATGACCGGCGAGGCGGCCACCGCCGGGCCCCGGAAAGGCCGTTGAGCAGCGGTCGGCGCCGCAATAGCATGGCGCGTCGCCGCTCGGCCCGTCGCGCGCGACCCCCCGACCCGAGGAGACCCCTTCCGGCATGCGCGCGTTCCTCCAGGCCGTACGGCTGCTCGTACTGCTGCTCGGCTTCTACGTCATGACCCTCGGCCTGCTCGCGGCGATCGTGGCCGCAGACGTCGTCCTCACCGACGTCGCACTGCGGCAGGTCTACGTGACGTTCCTGTTCCTGGGCATCAGCGTCGCCTTCGCCTCACCTTTGGTGTCGGGCCTTTTCGCCTCCGTACGCGGCGTCAACCGCCTGCGGCCCGACGGGATACGGGTGACCGCGGACGAACAGCCCGAGCTGTGGGCGCGCGTGCGCCGGGTGGCCGGCGCCATGGAGACGGCGGCCCCCGCCGAGCTCTGGCTCGTGGCGGAGCCGGTGGCGGCGGTCTGGCAGAGCTCCTGGGTGCTCGGGCTGGTCCCCGGGCGCCGGCGGATGGTGCTGGGCATCCCGTACCTCATGGGGTTGACGGAGCGTCAGATCGATGCGGTCATCGCCCATGAACTCGGCCACTTCGCCCGGCGTGACACGGTCCTGGCGGGGCTGGCCGCCCGCAACCGCGTCGGTCTGATGCGGGTGCTTGAGCGGTACGCCGAGGACGGCAACGGCATCGGCCACGCGATGGGCTCCATGTTCGCCGGGTACGCCCGTTTCTGCCTGCGGACGACGCAGGCCCAGGCACGTCTCGGGGAACTCGCCGCGGACCGCGCCGGCGCGCGGATCGCCGGACGGGACACCACCGCCGCCGCCCTGCGGCGCATCCCTCTGCTCAACGCCGCGCACACCCGCTACCTGCGGGAGTACGCCGGCATCGGCACCGCGCTCGGTCTGCTCCCCCCGGCCGAGGAGGTGCACTCCGGGTTCGGCGCCTTCCTGGACAGCGGCACCTGGCGGGAGGAGGAGGGGCGGCTGATCGCCGACCCGCCCCGCGAGAAGACCTCGCCCTACGACTCCCACCCCCCGACGCGCGAGCGCGTCGCGGCGATCGAGGCACTGCCCGCGGACGCCGCCGGGACGTTCCCGGGCGAGCCGTCGCCGGCGGGGACCGGCCTCGTCAGGGACCCCGCGGGAACCGGTGCCCGCACCGTGCTGGCGCTCCCCGGGGCCGCCGGGCTGCGGCAACTGCCCTGGCGGGAACTGGCCGCCGCGGTGGGGACGGCGGAGCTCGGCGCCGAGGCGGCACCGGTGCTCCGGGCCGGCCGGGCGGTCCTGCGCAGACCCGCGGACCTCGCGATGCTGCTGGACGCCGTCGATGCCGGGCGGTGGGCGGAGGTCGTCGACTGCATGCCGCGCCCCGGCCACGGCGGCCACATGCTCCTCGACGACTCCCTGCGGGCCCGCGCCCGCGCCGACGCCGCGGACGCGCTGTACTCCCTGGCCCTGACGGCCCTGGTCGGGGACGGCCGGGCCCGGTGGGAACTGGACTGGGAACGCGGCAGGCACCTGGAGTTCGACGAGGGCGTCCAGGGCGCCCTGGACCGGGCCGTGGACAGCGCCGTGTCCCCCGAGGACGGAGCCGGACCGGACACCTCGGGCCTCCGCGTCCTCCTCGGGCTCTCCCTGGACCGGGCACCGTCTCAGCCCTGAGCGGCCGCCGCCGGCACCTCGCGGGTGCGGGTCCAGCGCAGCAGGGCGTCGGCGTCCCAGGTGTTGACCACCCGTTCCGGGGGGACGCCGCACTCCTCGGCGCGGGCGCAACCGAAGATCTGCCAGTCCAGCTGGCCGGGGGCGTGGGCGTCGCTGTCGATGCCGAAGAGCACCCCGGCCTCCACGGCCTTGCGCAGCAGCCGGCGCGGCGGGTCGAGGCGGTCCGGGCGGCTGTTGATCTCCACGGCCACCCCGAAGCGCTCGCAGGCGGCGAAGATCAGGTCCGCGTCGAACTCCGACTCCGGGCGCAGCTTGCCGGACACCAGCCGCCCCGTGCAGTGGCCCAGCACGTCGACCAGCGGATTGCTGATCGCGGAGATCATGCGCCGGGTCATCTCGTCCCGGTCCATGCGCAGTTTGGAGTGGACGGAGGCCACGACCACGTCCAGCCGGTCCAGCAGCTCCGCGTTCTGGTCGAGGGCGCCGTCGGCGAGGATGTCGCACTCGATGCCGGTCAGCAGCCGGAAGGGCGGCGGCAGCCGCTCGTTCAGCTCGGCCACCACCTCCAGCTGCGCCCGCAGCCGCTCGGCGGTCAGCCCGCGGGCGACGGTCAGCCGGGGGGAGTGGTCGGTGAGCACCGCCCACTCGTGGCCCAGTTCCACCGCGGTGCGGGCCATCGCCTCGATCGGGCTGCCGCCGTCGGACCAGTCGGAGTGCAGATGGCAGTCACCGCGAAGGGCGGCCCGCATCAGCCGCCCCGCGTCGCCCTCCGGCCGCGGGACCGCGTCCGCGGCGCCCTCCGCCAGCCGGGTGAGGTAGGCGGGCCGCTCGCCCGCCAGCGCCTCCCGGACGACGGCGGCGGTCTTCGGGCCGAGTCCCCTGACCTCCTCCAGGCCGCCCGGCCGTTCCGCGCGCCGCCGGAGTTCCTCCGGCGGCATCGCGGCGACCGCGGCGGACGCACCGCGGAAGGCACGGACCCGGTACGTCGGGGCGCCGTCCCGCTCCAGCAGGAACGCGATCCGGTCCAGCGCCTCGACGGGGTCCATGCCTCCAGGATCAGGTCTTGTTGCGGAACCTCGCCACCGCCAGCGGCGCGCTGATCACCGTGATGCCCACGGCCCACATCACCGTCATCATCGCCGAGTGCGCGACGGCGCCGCCGTTGATGAGGTTGCGGGAGGCGTCGGCGAGGTTGGACAGCGGGTTGTAGCGGGTGAAGGCCTCCAGCCAGCCCGGCATGGTGGTCGGCTTGGCGAAGATCGAGCTCCCGAACTGCAGCGGCAGGACGACGATCATGGCGAGCCCCTGGACGGACTGGGGGGTCCGGGCGACCAGACCCAGGAGGATGAAGACCCACATCAGCGAGGCACCGAAGGCCAGCGACAGCACCACCGCGCCCAGCAGCCCGAACACGCCGTTGTCGACGTGCAGCCCGAGGATGAAGCCCATGACGAGGAGGATCACCGTGGCGACCAGCGCACGGCCGATCTCCACCACGATCTTCGCGATCAGCACGGAGGAGCGGGCGATCGGCATCGTCCGGAAGCGGTCCATCACCCCGGTCTTGAAGTCCGAGTTGACGCCCGTGCCGACGGCCATGGCGATGTTCATGCCCATCATGGCCATCAGGCCGGGCACCATGTAGTTGACGTACTTCTCCTGGCTGCCCTCGAGCGCGCCGCCGAAGACGTACACGAACAGCAGCGTGAAGACGATCGGCATCAGCAGCGCGTCGAACATCGACTCCGGGTCCTGCCGGATCTGCAGGACGTTGCGGCGCACGAGGGCGCCGATGTGACGCAGGTTGGCGCGCAGCCCGATCCGCGGATCGGCGGTCGCGGCCTTGGCGTTCCCCGCGGGGACGGTGACGGCGGTCATGCCGCGAGCTCCTCTCGGTTCCGGGTGCCGCTGCCGCGCGTGACGGCCAGGAACACCTCGTCCAGGCTGGGCAGATGGGTGTCGATGCCGGCGATGGCGAAGCCGTGCGCGCCGAGCGCGGCCACGACGTCCGTCAGCTGCTCGTCGCTGAGGATCGGCACGTTGAGCACCCCGCCCGCGTAGTCCGCCACGGCCTGCGCGCCCGCGCCGAGCGCCGTCGCCATCGCGTCCAGCTGCCCGGGGTCCACCGGCCGTACCTGCAGCGTCCGGCCGCCGACCTTCGCCTTGAGCTCCTCGACCCGGCCCCCGGCGATCACCCGGCCGCGGTCGATGACCGTCAGCTCGTGCGCGAGCTTCTCGGCCTCCTCCATGTACTGCGTGGTCAGCAGCACGGTCGAGCCGTCCGCGACCATGTTCTGCACCTCGTCCCACACCTCGTTGCGGGTGCGGGGGTCGAGGCCGGTGGTCGGCTCGTCCAGGTACAGCACCGCCGGCCGCCCGATCATCGACGCCGCCAGGTCAAGGCGGCGTCGCATGCCGCCGGAGTACTCCTTGGCCGGCTTGCGGGCGGCGTCCGTCAGCGAGAACCGCTCCAGCAGCTCGTCCGCCCTGCTCCGGGCCTCCCGCCGGGACAGGTCCAGCAGCCGGCCGATCATGTAGAGGTTCTCGCGGCCCGACAGCGACTCGTCCACCGACGCGTACTGCCCGGTCAGCCCGATCACCCGGCGCAGTTGCCGGGGTTGCGAGATCACGTCGTACCCGGCCACCGTCGCCGTGCCGGCGTCCGGCCGGATCAGCGTGGACAGGATCCGCACCAGTGTCGTCTTGCCGGCGCCGTTCGGCCCCAGCACGCCGAGCACGGTCCCCTGCCGCACGTCCAGGTCCACCCCGTCGAGGGCCTTCGTCTCCCCGTAGCGCTTCACGAGTCCCCGCACCCTGACGGCGGTCTCCGCGCTCTTGGCATCCCGTTGTGTCATGCCGCCACGGTCGCGCAGCTCACCGACACGGCGCCGACATATCGCTGACAGCCTCACCGACACGGTCCCGACGCGCGGCGGAGGGTGGTGTGGCACTCGGTGCCAGGGCTGCCGGATCCGGACATGGCCTGTACAGGTCAAGTCAGTCGGCCGGTCCGCCGTTGACGGGCCCGACCTCCGGCGGATTGGATCACGGGGCTGTGAAGATCTTGTGACACCCAGGTGGGGCCTGGGACGGGGGAAGGACGGGGGCGTTTTCGTGCGCAGACACGCCGGTGGCAGAGCTCTGGCACTCGGGGTCGTGACAGCGGTCGTCGTGGGGGTGCTGCAGCCGCTCGCCGTCGGCGGGCCGGCGCCGGCGGCGCCCCGGCCGGCCGGGGCGGCAGCCGCGGGCGGCGGTGCCGCGACCACCGCGCCGACCGAGGAGGCGGCGCTGGCGGAGGCCGATTCGACCGGTAGGAAGGTCGAGGTCACCTCGCTGCGCAACGAGTCGGAGGAGGTGTACGCCACCCCGGACGGAAAGCTGGAGTCGGTGCAGCACCTGCGGCCGGTGCGGGCGCGGGTCGACGGCCGGTGGGCCGACATCGACAACACCCTGGTCCGGGGTGACGGCGGCCGGGTCGCCCCGAAGGCCGCGGCGGTGGGTCTGACGTTCTCCGGCGGTGGCCAGGGCCCGCTGGTGAAGCTGGAGCGGGCCGGGCGCACGCTGGCGTTCGAGTGGCCGGAGGCGCTTCCGGTGCCGGTGCTGGACGCGGACACCGCGACCTACCGTGACGTGCTCCCCGACGTGGACCTGCAGGTGCGTTCGGACACCGACGGCTTCTCGGAGCTGCTGGTGGTGCGCACCGCGGAGGCGGCGAAGAACCCGGCCCTGGCCGAGCTGAAGCTGGGGTTCGACACCTCGGGGCTCACCTTGAGGGAATCGGCCGGGGGCGGCCTCGAGGCGCGGGACGCGAGCGCCGGCGGTGTGGTCTTCCAGGCCCCCAAGCCGATCATGTGGGACTCCGGCACGGGCGCCGCCGCCCCGGCCGCGACGAAACTCGCCTCGGCGTCGGAGGATTCCGCGGCACCGGCCCCCGCCGGAACCTCGGACGAGGGACCCGGCGACGCCGCCAAGGTGGCCCCGATCGGTGTGGACGTGGATGCCGCGGGCGGCGAGCTGCGCCTGACCCCGGACCGGAAGCTGCTGTCCGATCCCAGGACCCGCTTCCCGGTCTACATCGACCCGCAGACCTACACCCCCAAGGCGGGGGAGTGGACGATGGTCTCCAAGTACTGGGCGGACTCGCCGCAGTGGCGCTTCAACGACAAGCCCGACTCGGGCGTCGGCTACTGCGAGTGGGACTACTGCGCGCCGTACGACACCAAGCGCCTGTTCTACAAGTTCCCGACGTCGAAGTTCGCGGGCAAGACGATCATCGAGGCCGATTTCGTCGCGAACGAGACCTGGTCGGCCTCGTGCGACGGCCGGTCGATCGAGCTGTGGCGGACCAAGAGCTTCGGCTCCTCCACCACCTGGAACAGCTCCGCGGACAACTGGCTGGACAAGCTGGACACCCGGGACGTCGCCAAGGGCTTCAGCTCCTCCTGCCCCGGCGGGACCGTGGAGTTCGACGCGACGGCCGGCGTCAAGTACGCGTCCGCGCACAGCGATTCGTACACCTCCTTCGGTCTGCGCGCCGGCAGCGAGTCCGACCGGTACGGCTGGAAGCGCTTCAGCGACGACGCCTACCTGCGGGTGAAGTACAACCGCCCGCCGGCCCAGATCGCGATGTCGCAGCTGTCGATGGACCCGGGCGGGTCCTGCAAGGCGCCGGAGAAGAAGGCGTACGTCCGCTCGCTGCCGAAGGTCACCGCGAACAACGTGACCGACCCCGACCCCGGCGACCGGGTGAGCGTGCAGTTCCAGGCGTCCTGGGACACCGGCGACGGCAAGGGCCGGATCGCGCGCTGGACCTCGCCCAAGACCACCCCGAAGGCGTCCGGTTCGGACTTCTCGATCACGCTCCCGTCGAGCATCCCCAAGAACAAGACGGTGGCCTGGTCGGTGCGCTCGCAGGACTACGACCCCGACGACGGCAAGTACTACAGCTACTCGCCCTGGTCCTGGTCCGGGTCGGCGACCTCCTGCTACTTCGTCTACGACACCGGTGTGCCGGTCGGCCCGTCGATCACCTCGGGCGACTACCCGGCCTCGAACCCCGAGAACCCGGCCGACCCCTGGTACGACGGCGTGGGCAAGTACGCCAACTTCACCTTCGACGTGCCCGACACCGACGTCACCAAGTACTGGTTCGGCATCAACTCCGATCCCACCTCCGACAACGAGCTGATCACCAGCGGCGGCGGCGCCCAGACGACGAAGTTCCGGCCGACCCGTTCGGGCCTGAACTGGGTCACCGCCCAGGCCTTCGACAAGGCCGGCAACCCCAGTGAGATCCGCACCTACCAGTTCAGGGTCTCGGCCGGACAGCCCGCCCGTGCCCAGTGGAGGCTGGACGAGCCCGCCGGGGCCACGCAGGCCGAGGGCATCTCCGGGACCCGCACCATGGACCTCAAGGGCAGCCCGGTGCTGGGTGCCGAGGGCACCGCCGGCACCGCCGCGTCCTTCGACGGAACGGACGACTACCTGCAGTCGGACATCCCGACGGTGGACACCTCGGCCGGATTCTCGGTGTCGGCGTGGGTGAAGCTGTCGCGCATGCCGTCCGGGGCGGCGGTCATCGCCGCCCAGCCGGGCAACCACGCGCCGGGCTTCGAGCTGTACTACTCCAAGACCTACGACCGGTGGGCCTTCAACCAGTACACGGCCGACTCAGCGACGGCGACTCCCGTCCGGGCCATGCAGGCCGCCGCCGGGGGAGTCAGGACCAACGAATGGGTGCACCTCGCGGGCACCTACACCACGGCGGGCGATGAACTCACCCTCTACGTCAACGGAGCGGTCGCGGGCACCATGGCCTACTCCACCCCGTGGGACGCCCGCCGCGGTCTGCAGATCGGCGCGGGATCGTACGACGGGTCACCGGGGTCCTTCTTCCCCGGCACCGTCGACGACGTGCGTCTCTTCGACAAGCCGCTGAGTGTCACGGAGGTCGGCCGGCTGTACAACAAGCAGCCGCTCGGCGCCGGACGCCCGGCCCTGGCGGCGTTCCCGCTGGACGAGCCGGCGCTCCAGGACGACGGCACCGCGACCACGCAGGTGCACGGCCGGGGCGATGTCAAGCCGGCCGTGTTCAAGGGCGGCCTCACCGCCGGCGACATCGGAGCCGACGGCAAGGCCCTGACCCTCGACGGTGCCGACGACTACGCCACCACCGGCGGTCCGATGCTGAACAACCAGCGCAGCTTCTCCGTCGCCGCCTGGGCGAAACTGTCGACGACCAAGCCCACCAAGGCGGCGGTCATCGCCACCCAGGCCGGCACGGTGAGACCGGGCTTCGAGCTGTACTACTCGCCCACGTACGGCTGGACGTTCAACAACTACTCCGCCGACACCGCCGACGGCACCCCGGTGCGCGCCGCGCAGGGTGATCCGGACATGGCACCGGCCGGCGTGTGGACGCAGGTCGTGGGCTCCTACGACGCCGTCACCGACGACCTGCGCCTGTACGTACAGGGCAAGTGGGTGGCCACGACCAAGTGGTCCACGCCCTTCTACGCGGGGGGCCCCGTACAGATCGGTGCCAGCTGGAACAACGGGACGCCGGTCAGCTTCTTTCCCGGCCAGATCGACGACGTCCAGCTGTACGACCGGGCGCTGTCCGCCCCCGAGATCGCCGAGCTGTACAAGGCCCGCCCGCTGGTGAAGGGCCGTTGGAAGCTGGACGCGGCGTCCGGCACCCCCGCGGTGTCCGCCGACGACATGCCGCTGGCTGCCGACCGTCACGCGCTGACCCTCGGCGGCAACGCCAAGGTCGACATCTCCGGCAGCAGCAACTACGTCGGTACCGGTGGCCTGCTGCTCGACGGCGACGGCGACTACGCGGCGACGTCCGTCTCCCCGGTGCACACCAACACCGGCTTCACCATGGGCGCGTGGGTGACCACCGCGGCCCGGCCACAGGAACCGGTCACGGTGATGAGCCAGGCCGGGGCCAACAACAGCGGTTTCGTGGTCCGTTACGTGCCCGACGCTCCCCCCTCGGGCGAGACGGAGTCGGTCGGCGGACGCTGGCAGCTGACGATGGCCGGTGCGGACACCACCACGTCCGCGACCGTCTCCGCCGAGCACAACAACTTCCAGAACAACACCTCCTGGAACCACATCGCCGTCGTCTACGACGCCTTCACCGACCAGATGCGCCTGTACGTGGACGGTGAGCGCAGGCAGACGCTGTGCGCGGACGACGATGACGACGGCACCCCGAACGACCCCTCCTGCACCGAACAGGTCTCCTGGAACTCCCACGTGACCTCCTTCGACGCCACCAAGGGCCTGCAGCTCGGCCGTGTGAAGACCGGCAGCACTACCTGGGGCGAGTACTGGCCCGGCGCGATCGACGACGTCTGGGCCATGGAGGGCGTCGCGACGGACACCCAGATCGCCGCTCTGGCCAACGGGACGGACCTGGCGACCAACCCCGGTCCGTGAGGCACCGCCGTACCGACGCCGTGCGCGGCCGGCCCTCGGACCGCTCCCCTGCGCTGCACAGCGATAGCGGAGCGGTCCGCGCCCGTTCGGGACGAACTCCACGCCCGCGCGACCCGCGGGCGGGAAACCCACGAGAGGAAACAGAACCCGCACGCGGGCCGCGTCGACGACCCGCGCACCCGATACCTCCGTTCGCCCGGTGCGGCCATCCCCACCCGGGCGACGCGCGGATCGCAGCCCTGATCGAGCACATGAGAGGAACCACAGTGAAAACGGGGGCACGGGCCCGCCACAGAATTGCCGTGATCATAGCGGCGACCCTGGTAGGGACCCTGTTGCAAGGGGCGGGGACGCCTCCTGCCCAGGCGGACGACATGCCGGGCGTCCCGGCTTCGGAGAGGGCGCTCACCGGCCACGGCGTGAAGCCGCTGCCGCGTGGGACGGAGAGCGAGCCGAGGGTGCCGGCGAAGGCCCCTCGGCACGCCTGGCCGCGGAGCGGCACGGCGAAGGTCACCCTGGAACCGGAGGCCGAGGCGGTGACCCGGCGCGCCGGCGAGCTGCCGGTCTCGCTCACCACGCCGGCAGCCGAGAACGCCAAGATCGCCAAGATCGCCAAGAACGGCAAGAACGGCAAGAACGCCAAGAAGCCGCCCGCACCGCTGAGCGGTTCCGCGACCGTCAAGGTGCTGGACCGGAAGACCGCGCAGCGGGCCGGCGTCGACGGGATGCTGTTCTCGGTGGGGCGCGATCCGGCGGCCACCGGCGGCACGGTCGGCGTCAGCGTCGACACCTCGGCCTTCGCGCAGAGCTACGGCGGCGCGTACGCCTCGCGCCTGAAGCTGGTGCGGCTGCCCGGGTGCGCCGCGACGACCCCGGAGCTGGCCAGGTGCCGCACCGCCCGGACGATCGACACGCGCACCAGCGGTACCACCCTCACCGCCACGACCACGCTGGGCGCCGAGCCGTCCCTGCTCGCGGCGACGACGGCCGCCGAGGGCGGCACCTCCGGTGAGCACGGCGACTACTCCGCCAGCCAGCTGTCCGCCTCGGCGACCTGGTCGGCGGATCTGAACTCCGGCAGTTTCTCCTGGTCCTACGACATGCCGGTGCCGGGTGTGCCGGGCACGCTCGCGCCGAAGGTGGGCCTGTCGTACTCCTCCTCCGGCATCGACGGCCGGACGTCGGCGACCAACAACCAGTCGTCGTGGGCCGGGGACGGCTTCGCGCTGTGGCCCGGGTCGGTGGAGCGCAGCTACAAGCCGTGTGCCGACGACGACGTGACGAACGCCGACGGCAAGAAGCCCGGCGACCTGTGCTGGGCGTACGACAACGCCACGATCTCCTTCAACGGCCACGCCGGTGAGCTGATCCCGGACGGCACCGACAAGTTCAAGATCAAGGGCGACGACGGCACCAAGGTCGAGCGGGTCTACGGCTCGACCGGCGACGTCCGCTCCAACGGCGCCCGCAACGACGAGTACTGGAAGGTGACCACCACCGACGGCACCCAGTACTTCTTCGGCTACAACCGCCTGCCGGGCTGGGCGTCCGGCAAGGACGCCACCGACTCGACGTGGACCGTCCCGGTCTACGGCGACGACGCCGGCGAGCCCTGCCACCAGTCCGCCTTCGCGGACTCCTGGTGCAACCAGGCGTGGCGCTGGAACCTCGACTACGTCGTCGACGTCCACGGCAACGCGATGGCGTACTACTACAAGAAGGAAACCAACTACTACGCCCGCAACTTCAAGGCCGCCGACGAGACGGCCTACGACCGCGGCGGCTACGTCGACCACATCGACTACGGGCTGCGCAAGGACACCGTCTACACGGCGAAGGCCCTCGCCCGGGTGGACTTCTCCAACAGCGAGCGCTGTCTGCCCGAGGCCGGCGTGACCTGCGACCCGTCGACGATCGACGACAAGAAGTTCTACTGGTACGACACCCCGTGGGACCTGAACTGCAAGTCCGGCGAGGACTGCAACAAGTCGGCGTCGCCGAGCTTCTGGACCCGCAAGAAGCTCGCGTCGGTCACCACGAACGTACTGAAGTCGGACGGCACCTACACACCGGTCGACACCTGGGCGCTGGGCTACCGCTGGGGCATGGCGGACATCGACTACCAGCTGCTGCTGGACTCGATCCAGCACACGGGCAGGTCGGCGACCCCCGAGATCACCCTGCCGAAGGTCACCTTCGGCTACGACCAGCGGGCCAACCGGCTGGACATCGACGGTGACGACACCGCCCCCTTCATCAAGGAGCGGCTGGCGACGGTCGCCGACGAGTCCGGAGGGCAGGTCGACGTCACCTACTCGGCCCCGGCCTGCGACGCCGGCGACCTGCCGACGCCGCAGACCAACACCACCCGCTGCTACCCGGTGTACTTCACCAAGTCCGGTGACGCCGACCCGTCGCTGCAGTGGTTCAACAAGTACGTGGTGGAGGCGGTCACCGAGACCGACCGCACCAACTCCTCCCCCGACCAGGTCACCCGCTACGACTACCTGGACGGGGCGGCCTGGCACTACGCGGACGACGACGGCCTGACCAAGGAGAAGTACAAGACCTGGTCGCAGTGGCGCGGATACGCCCACGTCCGGGTCCGCACCGGCGGCCAGGACCCGGTCGGCATGAAGTCGCAGACCGACCACTGGTTCCTGCGCGGCATAGACGGCGACCGCAAGGGCACCTCCACCAGCGACGGCACCAAGTCCGTGACGGTCTCCGACGACAACGGCGGCACCATCACCGACCACGACTCCGCGGCCGGTTTCGAGTACCGGACGGAGGAGTACAGCGGCCCGGGCGGCAGGGTGCTGGAGAAGACGGTCAGTACTCCCTGGCACCACGAGACGGCCAAGCGGGTGAGGTCCTGGGGCACCACCACCGCCAACCTGACCGGCACCGACTCGACCCGCACCTGGACCTCGCTCGACGACGGGGTCGGCGAGAAGTGGCGGACGACGCTCCAGTCCAACACCTTCGAGAACACCGCCGGCCGGGTCACCCGCAGCGAGGACCTCGGCGACACCTCCACCGCGGACGACGACCAGTGCACCCGCACCACCTACGTCGACAACACCACCGCCTGGATCCTGACCAAGCCGTCGCGGGTGGAGACCGTCGCCGTCAAGTGCGACGCCACGCCCGACCGCAAGACCGACGTCATCTCCGACGCGCGCACCGCGTACGACGGCCAGGGCTACAACGCGGCACCCGCCAAGGGCGATCCCACCAGGGTGGCGGCCCTGAAGTCGCACAACGGCACCACGGCCACGTACCTGGAGTCCGGCACCTCCTACGACACCACCTACGGCCGTCAGCTGACGAGCACGGACATCACCGGCACGGTCTCGGCCACCGAGACCACCGCCCCGGTGCGCACGGACCGGACGGACGGCCGCACCACCACCACGGTCTACACGCCGACGACCGGCTTCGCGACCACGGTGAAGGTCACCACCCCGCCCGCCACGCCGGGCAGCAGCGCGACGGCGCAGACCACGACCACCACCTACGACACCCTGCGCGGCCTGGCCGTCACGGTCCTCGACACCAACAGCAAGCGCACCGACACCGCCTACGACGCGCTGGGACGCAAGCTCAAGATCTGGCTGCCCAACCGCTCCAAGACCAACAACGAGACCCCGAACTACCAGTTCGCCTACACCATCACCGACGGCAAGCCCGTCGCCGTCTCGACCAGGGCCCTGAAGAACGACGGTACCCAGCGGCCCGCCTCGTACGTGTTGTACGACGGCTTCCTGAGGGAGCGCCAGGCGCAGTCGCCCGGCCCCGACGGCGGACGTCTGGTCAACGACACCTTCTACGACGAGCGTGGCCTGGTCGCCAAGGCGTTCGCGCCGTACTACAACACCGCGGCTCCCTCCACCGAACTGCTCAAGCTCGACGACGCGCTGGCGGTGGAGTCCCAGACCTGGAACACCTACGACGGCATGGGCCGGGTCGTGAAGACGCAGCAGGTCGCGGGCAACGGCGACGGCGGCAAGGTGCTGGCCACCACCGGCACCAGCTACGGCGGCGACCGCACCAGTGTCACCCCGCCGGCCGGCGGTACGGCCACCACCACCGTCACCGACGCCAGGGGCCGCACCACCGACCTGCTGCAGTACAAGGCCGCCACGCCCACCGGCGCGGCGGACAGGACCCACTACGACTACGACCCGGCGGACCGGCTCACCGCGGTGACCGACCCGGCCGGCAACCAGTGGACCTACACCTACGACCAGCGTGGCAACACGATCGGCACGCACGACCCCGACAAGGGCGACACCGGCTTCGCCTACGACGACCGCAACCTTCTGATCTCCAGCACCGACGACCGCACGCCCCGGCAGACGATCACCCACGTCTACGACGGTCTCGGCCGTGAGCTGGAGGCCCACGACGGCGACGCGAGCGGCCCGCTGCTGGTCAAGCGCGCCTGGGACCCGTCCGGTGCCGAGGGGCAGCCTGCCTCGGTGACCCGCTACATCGGCGGGGCGAGCGGCGCCGCCTACACCACGACCTACAACATCTACGACACCCTCTACCGGATCAACCGGAGCACCATCACCATCCCGGCGACGACGGAGAACGGCGCTCTGGCCGGTTCCTACCAGTCGAACGTCAAGTACAACCTCGACGGCACCGTCCAGTCGTCGAGCTACCCGGCGGCAGGGTCCCTCGCCGCCGATGTCATGACCCCCACGTACGACGACATGCTGCGGCCGGTCACCCTCTCCGGCACCGGCGGCGTCACCTACATCACCGACACCGCCTACAGCTTCACGGGCAAGCCGCTGCAGTACACCTACCAGAGCGGCGGCAAGAAGACCCAGGTCACCAACACCTACCAGTGGGGCACCCAGCGCCTGGACAACTCGCGGGTCGACCGCGAGGGCGTGCCGGGCGTCGACAAGTCCTCCACCTACGGGTACGACGAAGCCGGCAACATCACCGCGATCAGCGACGTCTCCCGCGACGGCACCGACAACCAGTGCTTCCGGTACGACCACCTCGACCGCCTCACCGAGGCCTGGGCGCAGGGCACCACGGGTTGTGCCGCGACTCCCGGTTCCCTGCTCGGCGGGCCGGCTCCCTACTGGCTGTCGTACACCTACGACGTCACCGGCAACCGTCGCACCGAGACCCTGCACGACCCGACCGGCGACGCGGCCAAGGACACCAGGCGGACCTACTCCTATCCCGACCCCAAGGCGCCGCAGCCGCACACCCTCACCCAGGTCAGCACCGAGGGTCCCAGCGGGCAGGCGGTCGACTCGTACACCTACGACGGGACCGGCAACACCCACACCCGCACCGTCGGAGGTGACCAGCAGACCCTGGACTGGGACGCCGAAGCCCACCTGGCGAAGGTCACCGAGGGCACCAAGACCACCTCGTACGTCTACGACCCCGACGGCAACCGCCTGATCCGGCGCACCGACAGCGAGACCACCCTCTACCTCGGCGCGACGGAGATCAGCCTCGCCAAGGGCTCCGGCACCCCCAAGGCCACCCGCTACTACGACCTCGGCGGCGGCAACCAGGCCATCCGCACCGACGACGGCAAGCTCTCCTTCCTCCTCGGCGACCACCACGGCACCTCCGAACTCGACGTCAGCGCCGCCGACCTGTCCATGCAGCAGCGACGCTCCACCCCGTTCGGCGCCGCACGGGGCAAGGCACCGTCCTCCTGGCCCGGCCAGAAGGGCTTCGTCGGCGGCACCGAGGACGCCACGACGGGCCTCACCCACCTCGGCGCACGTGAGTACGATCCGGACACCGGCCGCTTCGTGAGCCTCGACCCGGTCGTGAACTCGGCCGACCCGCAGCAGATGAACGGGTACAGCTACACCGAGAACAACCCGGTCACGTTCAGCGACCCGACCGGCCGCACCAAGTGCGACGCCAACCCCGAACTCTGCGGGAAGAAGGACAACTCCTGCGACGCGGCCTGCGTCAAGAAGAACATCAAGAGGGTCAACGAGGCCAACAGGAAGACCGAGGAGTACTTCCGCAAGAAGCGGCAGAAGGAGCAGAAGGAGGCGTACGACTACTTCTTCACGCCCAACCAGTGCCAGATGAATCCCTACACGCCCATCTACACCCCGCTCGCCATGAGTTGCTTCACGCAGGCGGAGATCGACGCGAGCAGGGAGCTCGACAAGCAGTTCCTCTCCGCGCTTGGTGACATGACCATCATCGAACCCGCGTTCCAGTGCATGGTCAACAACAACCGGGACAAGTGCGACGTCCTCGGTGAGGCCATGTCCCAGCCGTACGGCTTGGGGGAGATCGGTGTCATCGCCCGGGGATCGTCACGGATGGCCCGCATGCTGCTCCGGCTCGAGCGGGCGGTGTGCAGCTTCACCCCGACGACCAAGGTGCTGATGAAGAACGGGCGCACCAAGGAGATCGCCAAGATCGAGCCGGGTGACGAGGTCGAGGCCGCCGACGCCGGGACCGGGCGGCACAAGGGGTCCCGCAAGGTCACCGCGCGGCTCGTCCACCGCGATCGCGATCTCGTCGACCTGAGCGTTCGCGACGCCAAGGGGCGGACGGCGGTCATCCACGCCACGGCCAACCATCCCTTCTGGGACGACACCGTGCGTGCCTGGGTCGAGGCCGGCGCCCTGGTGCCGGGCCATGCCCTGACCACCGACGGAAACGGCCGGGTCGCCCTCACCGGGGTGACGGCGGTGCTCGGTGCGGCCGACATGTACAACCTCACCGTCGAGGAGCTGCACTCGTTCTACGTGCTCGCCGGTGCCACGCCGGTGCTGGTGCACAACTGCAACCTCGCCCTCGGCTGGCGCACCCAGGGAACCGCGGAGTGGGCGGAGGGCAAGGGCTTCCTCCACATGATGGCGAACCCCAACGACGGGTGGAAGGCACCCGTGCAGCGCATGATCGGCGACCCCAACGTCACCGGTATCCATGTCAACATGACGGGATGGAAGACCGATTTCGACGGAGCGGTGAAGAAGGGCCTCGCGGAGGACGGGGCGACGAATCTGGAGATGAGCTGGATCGCCAGAGCGGTGGCCAACGGCCAGCGTTCCTGGGACTCCGTGCACTTCTACAAGATGAACGGCAACGGGGACATCGTCGAGATCTCCCGGCCACCGGAGCCCGACTGGTCCAGGTTCGGCGATCTCGCACCGGTCAGGAGTCCGATGACCACGTGCAATTGCCCGGGATCGGTTCCCTGGGATGAGTAGCGGCAGGCCCTCGAAGGGCTCGTGGGTCCCGGCGGTGCACTACCCCGACCTCGACACGTCCGACGGCCTCGCCGAAGCGCTCAAGCGCGGCGCCTCCGGTCTCGGCCTGGGGCTGGAGGGGTTCGTCGAGGGATTCGGCCGGGCCGTGCTGGCCACCGACCGCGGAACGGTGTCGGTGTACGTCGGAGCCGAGCAGAGGTTCTTCGGCATCGACATCCACGAGGCCGACATCGAATGGGCGTCGGGAGCGACCGACGACCTCGGCCGTGCCCTCCGGGCGGTCGCCGCCTGGCAGGGCGGCGCGGCTCTCGACGACTACGTGGCGGAATTCCCGTTCATGAAGGCGGGGACGCTGGCCCACGCGTTCATGGAGGGGAGGGTGGCCGAGGCCTGCTGGGAGGAGCTGCTGGCCTCGGAGTACCCCACGGGAGGCCAGCGGCTGCTGGTCCGGCTCGCGCCCTTCGGTGAGCTGCGCAGGTTCTATCCGGAGATCAGCTACGGCGAGCTCCGCTTCACCGAGCCGCCGCCTCACCAGGGCGACCGGGTGATCCGCGTCGAGGGCGACGGGAAGGAGTTCCGGGTGCGGGAGTCCGGTCCGGAGGGATCCCGGGAGTACGTCCTGGACGCCCTCGGCGAGGTGGCCCGCCACGTCGCCGGTTTCTTCGACGCCGGCTGAGCGAAAGGGCCCCACCGGACGCAGTTCCGGTGGGGCCCCGGCACGAGAACGGCTGAGGGGGACGCGTATCGCGCGTCCCCCTCAGCCGTTTCGGTGCCCCGCGGGGCTCAGGTGGTGACCGACACCAGCCGCTGTCCCTGCGACGTGACGACGTCGAAGCGGGAGATGTCGTCCGGCTGCATGCCCGCCGACCCGTCCAGCGTGAGCGGGTTGGGCTGGTCGGAGGTGCCGTAGCCGGCCGTCGGGACGCTCCAGGTGCCGACCGTCTGCTGGGAGCCGTCCTTGCCGACGACGACCAGGCGGCAGGTCAGCGGGCCCTGGACGCCGGCCAGGGTGAGGCCGACCTCGCTGCCCCACTTCTTCTCGTTGACACCGACCGTCGCCTTGACGCCGGTGGAGTTGTCGGTGCCCTTGAACTGCTCCGCGTAGACCCTGGCCTGGGTGCCCTCCGAGCCGCCGGTGGCGAGCACCGCGACGGTGGGGGCCGCCACGATCAGCGCCACCGAGGCGGCGAGCGCGAACATCCTGCGCCGGGCGCGGGTCTTGCGCTCGTCGGAGACCTTGCCGAGGAGCCGTCCGAGCACCTTGTCGCCGCTGGGCGGGACGGGCGCGCCGGCGCCCGCGGGGGCGAGTTCGGCGAGCACCGGCACCAGGCCGCTCAGCTCGTCGAGCTGCTGCCCGCACTGGTGGCAGATGGCGAGGTGCTCCTCGAAGCGCGCCATGTCGGCGTCGTCGAGCACACCGAGGACATAGGCCCCGACGTCGACGTGCGGGTCGTGGGGAGTACCTGCCCCGGAGCCGTAACCGTAGACCGTCACGAGGTGGTCACACCCCTTTCCTCAAGAGCGATTTTCAGGGAGCGGAGGGCGTAGAAGACGCGGGAGCGCACGGTGCCGGGCGGTACCCCCAGCGCCGCCGCGGCCTCGTTGACCGTCCGGCCCTTGAAGTACGTTTCGATCAGCACCTGGCGGTGGGCCTCGGTGAGATCATCCAGTGCGTCGGAGATCGTCATCAGCCTCAGGGAGCGTTCGAGTTCGTCCTCGGCCGGGAGCTGGTCGAGGGCGGCCGGGGAGGCCTCCGGGGGCCGTGCCTGACGGCTGCGGTGGCCGTCGATCACGATCCGCCGTGCGACCGTCACCAACCACGGCCGCAGGGAACGGGCCCCGGGGTCGAGCCGGGACGCACTCTTCCACGCGCGCAGGAGGGTCTCCTGCACGACGTCCTCGGCCAGGTAGCGGTCACCGCCGACCAGCCGAAGAACGTATGCGAAGAGCGCGCCCGCGTGTTCGCGGTAGAGCGCCCGCATGAGGTCCTCTTCGGGGACCCCACCTGAGCGATGGTCGGCCACGAGCGCATCCTGCCCTACTGATCGCCGGGGGTCGAGTCCTCTCAATGCCTGCTGTCCCATCAGTACCCGTCTGACCCGTTCTCGGTGGAGGCGCTCTTCGGCTGCGCGGGCGCTCCGGCCTTCGCACCGTCCGGGGTGGCCGCATACCAGGAGCTGTCGGCGCCCTGGCCCTTGGTGTCGCCCGGGTTCTCGTCGCCCGTGAAGTGGTAGAGCGGCATTCCGTTGAGCGTGAGCTGCAGGGTGCCGTCGGGACGCTTGACGCTGCCGACCAGGTTCTGGTCGACGCCCTGCACCTGCGTGTCCGAGACCGCGGCGGCCGGCTGCCACCGGGTCACGCACTCGCCGGTGCAGTTCGAGGTCGGCGGGTTGGGCCTGTCCTTCTCGAAGCGGTACAGCACCCAGCCCTTCTCGTCGGTGACGAGCTTGCCGAGCTGGGCGTTGTCGACGGTCCGGAGGCCGGGCGCCGGTGCGGGCTGCGAGGCCTGGATCGCACCCACCGGGGGGCTGGCATTGTCGACGCCCGCGTTGCAGGCGGTGGCGACGATCAGCGCGGCGGAGGCGAATGCCCCCGCCCCCACTGATCGGCGCAACTTCGGAACGTTCATGCCAAGGCCCCCGGCATTGTCTCGTCGGTGCTCCGCCCCTGGTGGGCGGTTGCCAACTCATACGGGGCCGGGGGCCGGTGTGCTCAACGTCCTCAGAAAAAACTTCCGCCCCGGGGAGGGGGTTCCCGGGGCGGAAGCCGGCGGTGGGTCTCACCGCCTCGGGGGGAAGTCGCGCGTACCGCCGCGACGGGTCCTCAGGGGTCAGTGGAAGCTGTGCTCCGGGGCCGGGTAGGCGCCGCCCACGACGTCCTCGGCGAAGGCCTTCGCCGCACCGCCGAGGGTCTCGCGCAGGGCCGCGTACTGCTTGACGAAGCGCGGCACCCGGCCGCCGGTCATCCCGGCGAAGTCCGTCCAGACCAGCACCTGGGCGTCGCACTCCACGCCCGCGCCGATGCCGACCGTCGGGATGTGCAGGATGCGGGTGACCTCCGCGGCCAGCTCGGCGGGGACCAGCTCCAGCACGACGGCGAAGGCGCCGGCGTTCTGCACGGCCTTCGCGTCGCGCAGCAGCTGCTGGGCGGCCTCCTCGCCGCGGCCCTGGACGGGGTAGCCGCCGAAGGCGTTGACCGACTGCGGGGTGAGGCCGATGTGGGCCATCACGGGGATGCCGGCCTGGACCAGCAGCTCGATCTGCTGGGCGGAGCGCTCGCCGCCCTCCAGCTTCACGGCGCCCACCCCGGCCTCCTTGACCAGCCGGGTCGCGCTGCGCAGCGCCTGCGTCGGGCCCTCCTGGTACGAGCCGAACGGCAGGTCGCCGATGACCATCGCGCGCTTGGTGCCGCGCACGACGGCGGCGGACAGCATCGTCATCTCGTCCAGCGTGACCGGGACGGTGCTCTCGTAGCCGAGGTGACAGTTGCCCATCGAGTCGCCGACCAGCAGCACGGGGATGCCGGCCTCGTCGAAGACCGAGGCGGTCATGGCGTCGTAGGCGGTGAGCATGGGCCACTTCTCGCCGCGCTCCTTGGCGGCGGCGATGTCCCGGACGGTGATCCGCCGTGTCCCCTTGCCGCCGTACAGCGCCTTGCTGCTGTCGGGAGCGGGCTGGGCGGGCGTCTGGGCAGCCGGAACGGCATGCGTCATTGCAACGGCTCCTTGTGTCATCTCGAGGCGCCCTGACGGCGTCCCCGGACTGCTTCCATGCTGACACGCACCGCCGTCCGCGCAAAGGGGGGCGTGCGCCACTCCCCCTTTTGCCGAGGTTTTACAATACGAGACGGTCCCGTATCGGAAATCGGGTCTACGTTGGCCCCATGCCCGCCGACACAGTGCAGCCGCCGAGCCTCAGCGTCCCGGAGGCGGTCTACCGCCGCCGCTGGGGGATCCTGACCGTCCTGCTGTTCAGCCTCCTCGTGGTGGTCCTGGACAACTCCATCCTCAACGTCGCGATGAAGACGATCGCCGAACCCGCCCCGACCGGCCTGGGCGCCACCCAGAGCCAGCTGGAGTGGGCGATCAACTCCTACACGCTGGTCTTCGCCGGCCTGCTGTTCACCGCGGGCCTGCTCGGCGACCGCCTCGGCCGCAAGAAGGTGCTGCTCTTCGGCATGGCCGTCTTCGGTATCGGATCGGTGCTCTCCGCCTTCGCGGGCTCCTCGGGCGAGCTGATCGCCTTCCGCGCGGTCATGGGCTTCGGCGGCGCCTTCGTGATGCCCGCCACGCTCGCCATCATCATCAACGTCTTCGAGCGCGAGGAGCAGCCCAAGGCGATCGGCATCTGGACCGGTGCGGTGGGCCTGGCGATAGCCATCGGCCCGGTCACCGGCGGACTCCTGCTCGACCACTTCTGGTGGGGCTCGGTCTTCCTGGTGAACGTGCCGATCATCGCCGTCGCCCTGGTCGCGATGGTGCTCATCGTCCCGGACTCCCGCGACCCGCGGCCGGGCCGCCTCGACCCCTTCGGGGTACTGCTCTCCATCGTCGGCCTGGTGCTGCTGGTGTACGGCATCATCAAGGGCGGCCAGCTCGCGGACTTCACCGCCCCCACGCCCCTGGCGACGATCATCGGCGGCCTCGTGGTCCTCGGCGCCTTCGTCTGGCACGAGGCCCGCAGCAGCCACCCGGCCTTCGACGTCTCCTACTTCCGCAACCCGACCTTCTCGGCCTCGGTCTCCGCGATCGGCCTGGTCTTCTTCGCGCTCATGGGCGTGACCTTCTTCATGGTCTTCTACACCCAGAGCGTGCGCGGCTACAGCGCCCTGGACTCCGGTCTGCTGCTGCTCCCGCTCGCCGTCGCCCAGCTCGTCTTCGCGCCGCGCGCCCGGCTGGTCGTCGACCGCATCGGCGCCCGCGCCACCTGCGCCGCCGGGCTCGCGCTGATAGCGCTCAGCTTCCTCGGCTTCCAGCTGCTCGACGCCGACACCCCGATCTGGCAGCTGGAGGTGCTGTTCTTCCTCATGGGCACGGCCATGGCCCACGTGATGCCGCCCGCGACCGTCGCCATCATGTCCTCCCTGCCGCGCGAGAAGGCCGGCTCCGGCTCCGCCGTCAACAACACCTTCCGGCAGGTCGGCGGCGCGCTCGGCGTTGCGGTCCTGGGCTCGCTGATGTCGACGGTCTACCGTGACGGCATCGCGGACCACCTGACCGGCCTCCCCGCCGGGGTGCAGCACCAGGCCGGCGAGTCCATCGAGGCCACGCGCGCCGTGGCCGAGGGAATGGGCCCGGCGGGCAAGGCGCTGATCGCCCCCGCCACGGACGCCTTCCTCGACGCCATGCACGTCACCGCCTACGTCGCGAGCGGTGTCGCGCTGCTCGGCATGCTCGTCGTCCTCTTCTTCCTGCCCGGCAGGACCGCCGGGGCCCGCCCCGCCGGCGGCGAGGAACGCGAGGCCAGCCCGGTGGGGGCGGAGCGGTGACCGGCATCCGCGCGGCGGCGGAACCGGACGCCGGCACGGCACCCGGGCCCTCCCTGCGCGTCCCGCGCGGCCGTCCGCGCAACGCCGCCGCCGACACCGCGATCATCGAGGCCGTCCTCAGCCTGCTGGAGGAGGGCGCCACGATCGGGGAACTGTCGATGGAGCGCATCGCCCGCGCCGCCGGGGTCGGCAAGGCCACCGTCTACCGGCGCTGGGCGGGCAAGAACGCGCTGATGCTCGACGTCATGAAGTCCGTCGACGAGCAGACCCCGCGGCTCGCCGGACGGTCGGTCCGCGACGACCTGGTGACCTGCGTCGAGTTCATACGGCGCAGGGCCCTGGTCAAGCGCTCCTCCGCCCTGCTGCGCAACGTCATCGCCCAGGCCCAGACCGAGCCGGAACTGTGGGCCGCCTACCACGACACCGTCATCGCGGCCCGGCGCGCGCAGGTCCAGGAGGTCCTCCTGCGCGGCGTCCGCACCGGCGAACTCCGCGACGACATCGACCCGGAGCTCCTCGGCGACCTCTTCATCGGCCCGATGCTGTCCCGTTCGATGCTGCGCCCCGACGCGACGCTGCCGGAGGGGCTGTCCGAGCTGATCGTCGACTCGGTGCTGCAGGGTGTCCGCGCCGGGCGCTGAACCGGCGTGGGGGCGGGAGGGAATGTCCGGGTTCTGTCACAGGGCCCCCTTTCCGCCGGGCGGCCGGGAACCTGTCGCCCGGCGAGTCCCGTCCTCCCGGCGTCGATCCCCTATGGTCGACTGAGCACCTGGCAAGACAGTGAGGACTCCTCCCATGGCGCAGGCGTATGACGCGGACGTGACCACCGACAGCGGTGACAAGCCGCAGGTTTCGGGTGCGAACGGACGTTTCGGACGCTTCCGGCGGTACTGGGTGTTCGGCCACGGCATGTGGCGGCGCGGGATCATCACGGCCGTACTGGCCCTCGCCGTCACGGTGGTGATGGCCTTTCACGGAGCGGTGCCCAACCGGGTCGGGAACCTGGGCAGTCTGCTGGAGACCTTCCTGCCGTGGCTCGGACTCGTCGTGCCGGTGCTGCTGGTGGTCGGCCTGCTGCGGCGCTCCGCGACCGCGTTGATCGCCCTCCTGCTGCCGGTCGTGGTGTGGCTGCACTTCTTCGGCGGGCTCCTCACGGACAAGCACACCGGCGGCGGCGACCTCACCGTGGTGACCCACAACGTCAACGCCGACAACCCCGACCCCGCGCGCACCGCCCAGGCCCTCGTCGGCTCCGGGGCCGACCTCGTCGCGCTGGAGGAGATCCCCGCCGGGAAGGTCTCCGTCTACGAGTCGGGACTCAAGACCCGCTACCCGTACCACGCCAGGCTGGGCACCGTCGGGCTGTGGAGCAGGTACCCGCTCAGCCAGGTGCGGCCGGTGGACATCCGGCTCGGCTGGGTCCGCGCGCTGCGCGCCACCGCCGCCACGCCGCACGGGAAGGTCGCGGTCTACGTCGCCCATCTGCCCTCGGTGCGGGTCAAGTTCAACGCGGGCTTCACCGCCGGCGAGCGCGACCGCAGCGCCGACGCGCTCGGCGAGGCCGTCGCGGACGAGAAGGTGCCCGACGTGATCCTCATGGGCGACCTCAACGGCACGATGAACGACCGCGCGCTCGCCAACATCACCTCCCAGATGCGCTCCACGCAGGGTGCCGCCGGCGACGGCTTCGGCTTCAGCTGGCCCGCCGGCTTCCCGACCGCCCGCATCGACCAGATCCTCGTCAGGGGCGCGGAGCCGACCGACTCCTGGGTGCTGCCCGCCACGGGCAGTGACCACCGGCCGGTGGCGGCGAAGGTAGCACTCCCGTAACGAGTTCTTCGCCCACGGGAAGAACGGGCCGGGCAGACTTTGTTCCGCAGTTAAACTTATAGCTGCTCCCGACCCTGCCCCGGAAAGGTCTGACATGCCTCTCGCCCTGCTCGCACTGGCGATCAGCGCATTCGGCATCGGTACGACGGAGTTCGTGATGATGGGCCTGCTGCCCGACGTCGCGGACGACCTGCACACCTCCATCCCGACCGCCGGTTACCTCGTCTCCGGCTACGCCCTCGGCGTCGTCATCGGCGCCCCCCTCCTCGCCGCGGTCACCACACGGATGCCGCGCAAGGCCCTGCTCCTCTCCCTCATGGGCCTGTTCACCGTCGGCAACACCCTCTCCGCCCTCGCCCCCGGCTTCGGCTGGCTGCTCGCCGGCCGTGTGCTGTCCGGGCTCCCGCACGGCGCCTTCTTCGGCGTCGGCGCGGTCGTCGCCGCGGGCATGGTCGACCCCGCGCGCAAGGCCCGCGCCGTCTCCCTGATGATCGCCGGGCTCACCGTCGCGAACATCGTGGGCGTCCCCGCCGCCACCCTCCTCGGCCAGCACCTCGGCTGGCGCGCCACCTTCCTCACCGTCGGCGTCATCGGCCTCGCCGCCATCGCCGGCATCGCCCTGCTCGTCCCGCGTATCCCCCTCGCCCCGGGCGGCGGCCTGCGCCGGGAACTGTCGGCCTTCCGCAGCGGGCAGGTCTGGCTGGCGCTGGGCACCACGATCTTCGGCTTCGCCGCGGTCTTCGCGGTCTACAGCTACGTCACGCCCATGCTCACGGAGGTCGCCGGGTTCGGGGAGGGCAGCGTCACGCTCGTCCTCGCCCTCTTCGGCGTCGGCGCGACGATCGGCAACCTCCTCGGCGGACGCCTCGCCGACCGCGCCCTGCGGCCCGCCCTGCTCGGCGGGCTCGGCGCGCTCGCGGTCGTCCTGCTGCTGTTCACGGTCAGCGCGCACGCCCGCTGGAGCGCGGCCCTCACGGTCGTCCTGCTCGGGATCGCGGCGTTCGCGACGGGGTCGCCCATGATGATGCTCGTCATGGACAAGGCCCGGCACGCGCCCGCGCTGGCCTCCGCGGCGAACCAGGCCGCGTTCAACCTGGCCAACGCGGGGGGTGCCTGGCTCGGCGGGGTCGTGCTGGCCCGCGGTCTCGGGTACGGGGCCCCGGCGGTGGCGGGTGCGGGGCTGGCGGTCGTGGGACTCGGGATCGCGGCCCTCGCGGCGCTCTTCGAACGGCGCGCGACGGGGAGCGCGGGGGCGGCGTCCTCGTCCCGGGTCGTCGTGGCGTCCGACCCCGTGGTGCGGTCCGCGGAGCGGGTGGGCTGACGGGGGCCGCCGTCGTCGGTCCTGGAGGAGACGGTGGCGGTACCGGCCCTGCGGGCCCTACCGGCTGGTTCCGCTGTCGTCGGCTGTCCCGCCGTCTCGCTCCCTGCGGTCGCAAGGATGCGGGCTGCAGAGGGGAGGGTGGGGGCGGCCCACGTCGCCGCTGTGCGGGTTGGTGCTTGGCGGGGTTCCGGCTCCGGAGCGGTTCGCGTGTCCAGCGGTGCGGGTCTCATCGCCGTCCGCAGGTGCAGATGGCCGCTTCCGCGCCTTCGGTGCGTGGTGGGCGCGCCCGCCGTGACCGGCGTCTGCGGGTGATCCGGGGTGCTGTCGAGCGGGCCATGGGGCATCGGGCTCTGTTCCGCCGAGAATGTTCGGTGGAAGCGGGCCCGGTCTTTGAGCCGGGGGAGATCGGGCTCTGTTTCGCCGAGTATGTCGGTGGAAGCGAGCCCGATCTCGGGAGACCACTCTTCGGGCCCCTTGCCTGTCGGGAAACCACCCGCAGACGCCGGTTACGGCGGGCGCGCCACCCGCGAACCGTGGGCGTCGCAACCACCCGTCTGCACCCGCGGACGGCGACGAGACCGGAACCCACGGACAACGGGCTCCGCTCCGGAGCCTGAACCCCGGCAACGCACCTACCCGCACACCGCCGAGAAAGCGCCCCCCACCTTTCCCTCCCGCAGCCCGCCGCTTTGCGCCCGAAGGGCGCGAGACGAACCCGCACCCGACCACGGGTGTCATCGCCCCCGGCGCCGCCCCGAACCAGGGCTCGACCCCCGGTCGGGCAGGCCCGCACCGAGGGCGCCGGATGGGGGTCCCCGGCCGGAGGCTGGGGGTGGGCGGGGGAGAAACTCCAGCGGCGCGCACACAGCGACGGGCGGCAAGGGGTACCCGGACGCCCCCGCACGACACCCCGGACCGCTAGCGCAGCGTCACGCGTGCTCGCGCCAGCGGTTCGTGATGGGAAGCCTGCGGTCCTTGCCGAACCCCTTCGCGGAGATCTTCGTCCCCGGCGGGTACTGCCTGCGCTTGTACTCCGCCGTGTCCACCATCCGCAGCACCTTCGCCACCAGCTCCCCCTCGAACCCGGCGGCGATGATCGCGTCGCGCCCCTTGTCCTGGTCGACGTACATCGCCAGCACCCGGTCCAGGACGTCGTAGTCCGGCAGGGAGTCCGTGTCGACCTGGCCGGGCCGCAGCTCCGCGCTCGGCGGCTTGGAGATGGAGTTCTCGGGGATCGGCGGGGTCTGGCCCCGCTCCGCCGCGGCCTCGTTGCGCCACTTCGCGAGGCGGAAGACGGTCGTCTTGTAGACGTCCTTGATGGGCCCGTACGCGCCGACCGAGTCGCCGTACAGCGTGGAGTAGCCGACCGCGAGCTCGCTCTTGTTGCCCGGGGCCAGGACGATGTGCCCCTCCTGGTTGGAGATGGCCATCAGCGTCGTGCCGCGCAGGCGGGACTGGAGGTTCTCCTCCGCCAGCCCGGTCAGCTCCAGGGAGGCCATGTAGGAGTCGAACATCGGGCCGATCGGCACGGTGCGGAAGTTCAGCCCGGTACGCCGGGCCAGCTCGGCGGCGTCGTCCTTGGAGTGGTCGGAGGAGTACCGCGAGGGCATGGAGACGCCGTACACGTTGGCGGCCCCGACGGCGTCGCAGGCGATGGCCGCGACGAGGGCGGAGTCGATGCCGCCGGAGAGGCCGATCAGCACGGAGCGGAAGCCGTTCTTGGCGACGTACGCCCGCAGGCCGACGACGAGCGCCGTGTAGACCTCCTCGTCGTCGCCCAGCCGCGGGGCCTCGCCGCCGCGCACCTCGGGCTCGTACGCGGGAAGCGGCTCGGCGGAGAGGGTGACGTGCTCGATCTCCAGGCCGTCGTCGGCGATGCCGCCCGGCACCTTCGTGGTGTCCGCGGCCGGGAGGTCGAGGTCGACCAGGACGCAGCCCTCCTCGAACTGCGGGGCCCGCGCGATCACCTCGCCGTCCTCGGAGACGACGATGGAGTCGCCGTCGAAGACGAGCTCGTCCTGCCCGCCGATCATGGCGAGGTAGGCGAGGGTGCAGCCCGCCTCCTGGGCGCGCTTGCGCACCAGGTCGAGGCGGGTGTCGTCCTTGGCGACCTCGTAAGGGGAGGCGTTGACGGAGAGCAGCAGGCCGGCGCCGGCGGTGCGGGCGGCGGGCACGCGGCCGCCGTCCTGCCACAGGTCCTCGCAGATGGCGAGGGCGACGTCGACCCCGTGCACCCGGATCACCGGGAGGGTGTCGCCGGGCACGAAGTAGCGGAACTCGTCGAAGACGCCGTAGTTCGGCAGGTGGTGCTTGGCGAACTTGAGCACGACCTTCCCGCCGTGCAGCACGGCCGCGGCGTTGCGCGGCGAGCCGGCGGGCTGGCCGTAGCGGGGCTGGGCCTTCTCGCTGCGGTCGAGGTAGCCGACGACCACCGGCAGCTCCCCGAAGCCCTCGGCCGCCAGGCGCTCGGCGAGCGCCTCCAGGGCGGCACGGCTGGCTTCGACGAAGGAGGAGCGCAGGGCGAGGTCCTCCACGGGGTACCCGGTCAGCGCCATCTCCGGGAAGGCCACGAGATGGGCTCCCTGTTCGGCCGCGTGCCGGGTCCAGCGCACTACCGACTCCGCGTTTCCGGCGAGGTCGCCGACGGTGGAGTCGATCTGATTCAGGGCGAGGCGAAGTTGAGGCACGCCGCCCAGTGTAATCGTCAAATCGACGCGATGTCGTGGGTGACGCCTGTGGGGTCGCGCACTCGGACCCGGAAGCCGTGACGGACGGGCCTTTCCGGGGTCGTCCCCCTGTGTCAAGATCGCAAGGGTGCATCACAATGGTGGCGAGGGGTGTCCGGCGGTCCCGGCCGCCGCCGAAACAGGCCGGTAACCCCGCGGCGTGATACTGGTCTGGCCCTCGCTCGAGCCGGCACGGACAACAGGCCCCATGACCTGTGAGGTTGGATAGCTATGGATAAGCAGCAGGAGTTCGTGCTCCGCACCCTCGAAGAGCGCGACATCCGATTCGTGCGGCTGTGGTTCACCGACGTGCTGGGTTACCTCAAGTCGGTCGCCGTGGCGCCGGCCGAGCTGGAGCAGGCCTTCGACGAGGGCATCGGCTTCGACGGGTCCGCGATCGAGGGCTTCGCCCGGGTGTACGAGTCGGACATGATCGCCAAGCCCGACCCCGGCACCTTCCAGATCCTGCCGTGGCGCGCCGAGGCCCCCGGCACGGCCCGGATGTTCTGCGACATCCTCATGCCGGACGGCTCCCCGTCGTACGCCGACCCCCGCTTCGTCCTCAAGCGGTCCCTGGCCAAGGCCTCCGACCTCGGGTTCACCTTCTACACGCACCCGGAGATCGAGTTCTTCCTGCTGAAGAACCTGCCGCTGGACGGCACCGTGCCGGTGCCCGCCGACAACTCCGGCTACTTCGACCACACCCCGCAGAACGTGGGCCAGGACTTCCGCCGCCAGGCCATCACGATGCTGGAGTCGATGGGCATCTCGGTGGAGTTCTCCCACCACGAGGGCGCGCCCGGCCAGCAGGAGATCGACCTGCGGTACGCGGACGCGTTGTCCACCGCCGACAACATCATGACGTTCCGGCTGGTCATGAAGCAGGTCGCGCTGGAGCAGGGCGTGAACGCCACGTTCATGCCCAAGCCGTTCAGCCAGCACCCCGGCTCCGGCATGCACACGCACCTCTCCCTCTTCGAGGGCGACCGCAACGCCTTCCACGAGTCCGGGGCCGAGTACCAGCTGTCGAAGGTCGGCCGCTCCTTCATCGCGGGCCTGCTCCGGCACGCGGACGAGATCTCCGCGGTCACCAACCAGTGGGTCAACTCGTACAAGCGCATCTGGGGCGGCGCCAACCGCACCGCGGGCGCCGGCGGCGAGGCCCCCTCGTACATCTGCTGGGGCCACAACAACCGGTCCGCGCTCATCCGCGTCCCGATGTACAAGCCCGGCAAGACCGGCTCCACCCGGGTCGAGGTCCGCTCCATCGACTCCGGGGCCAACCCGTACCTCACCTACGCCGTCCTCCTGGCCGCGGGCCTCAAGGGCATCGAGGAGGGCTACGAGCTCCCGCCCGGCGCCGACGACGACGTCTGGGCCCTCTCCGACGGCGAGCGCCGCGCGCTCGGCATCCAGCCCCTCCCGCAGAACCTGGGCGAGGCCATCTCCCTCATGGAGCGCAGCGAGCTGGTTGCCGAGACGCTGGGGGAGCACGTCTTCGACTTCTTCCTGCGCAACAAGAAGCAGGAGTGGGAGGAGTACCGGAGCGAGGTCACGGCGTTCGAGCTCCGCAAGAACCTCCCGAACCTGTAGGCGCAGGTCAACGGGGTTCCCCCGCGTGACGACGATCCGGGCCGGCGGCGCGATGCTGTCGGCCCGGGGTCGTTTCAACTCACCTGGGCCGTCTGTCGGCCGTCCGAGGATGAAGGCGGCGACTGGCGCGTGTGCCGGTGGGCCGGTGTCGGAGACTGCGGCATCGGGGCCACCGGGACGACCAGCCGCTCGTCCGAGGCCGGAGGATCCAGAACGTGGAGCCCGGATCCTTGAGTCACCACAGCCGGATCATCTCCTGATCACTGGAGTCGAGAACGACGTAGTCGGACTCTCCGGGATAGGGAAGCCAGACCGAGATCCCATTCGACCAGTGATAGATCTCGACCAAGGATGCCAGGGCGGAGTCGAACCTCACGGTGATGAAATCGCCCGTGGTGATCTCGAAAACTACGCCAATAGGCTCAAAGGTGACTCGTGCGGGTTCATCGGCCGCAGCGAGTTTGATGTCCATCATCGATTGCACAGCAGTCATCGCAGCTCCAACCCAAAGCCTCTCCACGCCGACCTCATAGTCATGGATGGCCGCGCTCGCAGGTACCCTCAGCCCTGGTTGCCGGCGGGGTGAGGCAGAAGGGCGGGGCTGGCGTGCTGGGGCGGGCTGTTGCTTCCATTTCCTGGGGCGTCATCGCCCTCATTTTCCTGGGCGTCACGGCCTATACGGTTGCGCTCGGCGCACTGGGATTGGGCTTGGCTGGGAAGCCAGAGAGCATCCGCATCGTGGCATGCGACGAGAAATTTGAATGGCGAGCCGGTAGCCACGTCGAGTGCACTGGGGACCTGGTGCAGCCGGAAACTGCTGCCCGGTCGCCCCAGGTGAGGGTGCGCTTGAGGGGCCGACCCGGGCAGGTGGTCGAGGTGGTCAAAGACCCAGTGGGTACATGGATTCCAGTCGAAGCCGGTCCCACCGCATGGGCCAAAAGGTTGCTCGTGAGCTTGCTTCCGCTGGCACCCACAGCACTCTGCTGCTGGTTGGCTGTGCGTGCAGCGAGAACATCAGAGAGCTACGGCAACCGGCCCGCGCGCACGGGCGGCCGCTCGAAAGGGAACGCATGACCAAGTGTGGAAGCGGCGAGATCTGGCGAGACGGGCAGTGTGAGCTGACAGGAGCTACAGCGGCTTACACATACGTCGTGATGCTGCTGCTCGGGGCGGGCGCGATCGCCGCGGGAATCTACCTTCGACGACGAGTCGAGCAGGCTCCAACGGCTCCTGTCGTACGAGGGCCAGACAGACATGGCCGCCGGAAGACTGACAAGATCATCGCTAATGTTGCCCCCTACTTTTTGATCTTCTGGGGGAGCGCCTTCGTGCTGGGTGCCGCCGTCACTCTGATCGACCGGTGATCCTTGCAGCGCGCGGAGCCCGTGCCACTCTCGTGCCAGAACGGGCGGGGAGTCAGGGGGAATCGCGGTACGCAGGGGGAAGCGCCGTCGACTCCGCCCCAGGCTGGGAACCTACAGGTCAGACTGTGATCGCCCCACCTCGCTCCTAAAGCGGTGGTCGGCCCCAATGACACAGGTCATGATGACGTCACCCGCATCTGACCCATGCTGAGCGGCGATCGTGATCCGTTAGGAGATGTCGTGATTGGGCCTGACCTCACCGCGACTGCTGCCCTCTCCGATGCCCTGCGTGTTGTACTGGCGGCGATCTCGCCGACGATCCCCGGCTATCGCGGTGCCGCCCTGCTCTTGCTCGGCCACACCTGTGATGCCACGGTGCGCGAACTCGTCTCACTCGACATCGCCGACGTGACCGCGACACGCGAAGGCCTGGCGCTGAAGATCCGCCGCCAGGATGGGGAGCGAGAGGACCTGATTTCACTGTCGCGGCAGCGCGTTGACCCCACGAACTGCGCGGTAGCAGCAACTCGCAGACTGCTCGACAGCTTGCACGCAGCAGGCCGCACCGACGGACCGCTGTTCGTGCGGACCGACGGGTACGCATGGGTGCCAAGGAGCGCGACACAAGGCAAGCGCGCGGCCTACGACCCGACCGGTCGACTCTCGGCTGGTGCCGCCGCGAACATCGTCATCCGTAGTAGCCGGGCAGCCGGCATCGAGTTCAACTGTGACTGGACCAAGGACAGTCTGCGCCTGTGCTTCTCCACCGCCACTGGTCCGTAAGTTCTACTGAGTGTCCAACTGCGCTACAACGGCCCCGCTCGTGGGCACACAACCACGGACACTCGCGGACGGTCCGCCCAGGTCACAAGCGGTTCGGCCGCAGGTCACAAGGTCGCTCCCATTGCTTTGGGACGAAGAGGCCGCGGGTTCAAATCCCGCCACCCCGACTCCGAAAAATGCAGTCAGGGCCGGGTTCCCAGTGGGGAGACCGGCCCTGCGTGCTGTTGAGTGTCCACGGCTTCGGATCGCGCTTGAAGATGCCGTCCATCGCGACCGCCCCTGTCTGGATCACGGGGCGGATCGGCTTCCGGCAGACCTCCTCAGTGACCGCCGTCCCCGAGTGGCCGACCGATCGCGAGATCTCCTCCAACGGAACCCCGCGGTCCGGAGGAGCGGGTCTGCTGCACGATCGGGTGACATCTGAACTGGCTTGCCTTGTGGGGCGGGTGGGAAGGATGTCGCTGTGCCCAAGCCCTATCCGGAAGAGTTCCGCCAAGACGTCGTGCGAGTCGCGAGGAACCGCGGCCCGGGGGTGACAGTCGAGCAGGTGGCCACCGACTTCGGGGTCCACCCGATGACGTTGTGGAAATGGATGCGCCGGGCGGACATCGACGACGGGGCCAAGCCCGGGGTGACCAGCCAGGAGAGCGCGGAACTACGGGAAGCGCGTCGGCGGATCAAGCTGCTGGAGCAGGAGAACGAGGTCCTGCGCCGGGCCGCGGCCTACCTGTCGCAGGCTCATCTGCCGGGAAAAGGATCTACCCGCTCGTGAAAGAGCTGGCCGCGGACGGGATGCCCGTCACGGTGACGTGCCGGGTGCTCAAGCTCGCCAGACAGCCCTACTACCGCTGGCTCGACAAGCCGGTGACCGACACCGTGCTGGAGGAGGCTCATCGCGCGAACGCGCTGTTCGACGCCCACCGCGAGGATCCCGAGTTCGGCTACCGCTTCCTGGCCGACCAAGCCCGCAGCTCGGGGGCCGCGATGGCCGACCGGACCGCATGGCGGATCTGCCGGGACAACCACTGGTGGAGCGTGTTCGGCAAGAAGCGCGGAAGGATCAAGAAGGCCGGCCCGCCGGTGCACGACGACCTCGCTCGTCCGCCGCAACTTCACCGCTGACGCTCCGAACCGCCTGTGGCTCGCCGACATCACCGAACACGCCACCGGCGACGGCAAGCTGTACCTCTGCGCGATCAAGGACGCCTTCAGCAACAGGATCGTGGGCTACTCCATCGACGTGCGGATGAAGTCCCGCCTGGCCGTGACCGCCCTGGACAACGCCGTGGCCCGGCGCGAACACGTCGACGGATGCATCCTGCACAGCGATCGCGGATCGCAGTTCCGGTCCCGGAAATTCGTCCGGGCACTCGACCGTCACCGGATTGCCGGATCGATAGGCAGAGTCGGGGCAGCCGGCGACAACGCGGCCATGGAGTCCTTCTTCAGCCTGCTGCAGAAGAACGTCCTCGACCGCCGGACCTGGGCCACCCGTGAAGAACTGCGGATCGCGATCGTGACCTGGATCGAGCGGACCTACCACCGCCGCCGCAGACAAGCAGCACTCGGCCGGCTGACCCCCGTCGAATTCGAAACCGTCATGACCCCACCGGCCCTCCAGGCCGCGTGACCGAACCTGTCACCCGAACCTGCATCAGACCCGCCGCCGTTCGCAGGGATGGGGATCAGCCCGGCAGCGGCGAGTGCAGGCCATGGGTGAGCCTCGAAGACCGGGGCCCACATCGGTCTACTGCGGGCAGGCCAGGAGCCAGCCCGATTCGCGGCCAGCGTACGGGCCCTGATCTCTCGCCCCATGGCAGGCCTCTCCGGCCAGCCTCGTCGATAGTCCTGGCCTCGAATGGCTGCTGGGCGTATCAAGCCACTTAACCGAGGGTGAGCAGTGCGATGCAGGCCAGAGCGATGACCGAGCCAGTAACTACCCAAACGATCGCGAGAAGCCGAGTGAGCCGCACTTCGTAGCCGCGCACCCGAGCCAGCGAGTCGGACCTCGTCCCGAGTTGGCGTTCGTGCTGCTTCTCGACCCGGTTGCGAGCCCAGACAGAACCCCGCTCGGAGAGAAAGAAGACGCCGAGGCAGAGGAACACCAGGCTGACGACGAGCATGAAAGTGGGCACAAAGGACGCTGGACCGGCCGCAGTTGTGATCACACAGTGATCGTGGCGTGCGAGGGTGCCCGGGTCAATCCTTGAGGTTCAGCACTTCTGAGTGGCCGGCCACGAACGGTGGCTCGCTGTAGAGCAGCCACGTGATCGGATGTGCAGACCTCAGCGACCGTCGTGCCGACAGTTCCCATCGAGGGGAGCAGGCGTGCCAGAGTCGTGCCACGTGAGGCGGTGCCGAACGGGGAGCCACGGGGAACAGCAGTGACGGAACGGCGTTGCCGCAGGTCAGCGTCCGCCCAGGTGAAGCACGGTCCGCAGCCTCAGTCTTCCAAACTGGGGTAATTGAGCGCTGTGAGGCGAGCAAGAACCTCCCGAACCTGTAGTCGCAGGTCAGCGGGGTTCCCCGAGGGCGATGCGATCCGGGCCGGCGGCTCGATGCTTGCGGCCCGGCAATCGACGGCTTCACCGTAGGTGATGCCGTCGGCCTGATGCCCTGCTTCCGGGCCACCGACCACCCCATCCACAGCGAGCCGGCCATAGCGCCCGCCCGCCGTCCCGGTGGTCCTGCGGCGCCCTCATCGACGCCGCGGGCCTGAAGGCCGGTGGCACGGTGCTCATCCCGGCCCCCTCCAGCGGCGTCGGGCCGGACGCGGTCCAGCTCGCCCGATCGTCGGTGTGCGGGGTGGGCGCCGACGCTTCACGCAAGGCTGAGTTCCCCGGCCGGCCGGCGCGTCACGCCGGCAGCGTGACACGCATGACGAGGCCACCTCCCGCGCGGGGTTCCGCGACGATGCGGCCTCTGTGGGCGCGTGCGACGGAGCGTGCGATCGAGAGGCCGAGGCCGACGCCCTTGTCGCTCCCCGTGCGCTCCTGGCGGAGGCGCCGGAACGGCTCGAAGAGGTTGTCGATCTCGTACTCCGGGACTACGGGGCCGGTGTTGGAGACCACCAGGACCGCCTGCCCGTTCCGGGTCCCGGTGGTGACCTCCACCCAGCCGTCCTCGCGGACGTTGTGCCGGACGGCGTTCTGAACGAGGTTCAGCGCGATGCGCTCCAGCAGGACCCCGCTGCCCTGGACCACGGCCGTGCCCAGTGTGCTGCGCAGCGCCACGCCCTTGGCGGCGGCCTCGCTGCGGGTCTGTTCCAGCGCCTGGGCGGCCGCCTCCGCGAGGTCGACCGGCTTGCGGTCGACGATCTCGTTGTCGCTGCGGGCGAGCAGCAGCAGGCCTTCCACCAGTTGTTCGCTGCGCTCGTTGGTGGCCAGCAGGGTTTTGCCCATCTGCTGCAGATCCAGGGAGGCGTCGGGATCGGCGAGCTGGACCTCCAGCATCGTGCGCGTGATCGCCAGGGGAGTTCTCAGTTCGTGCGAGGCGTTGGAGACGAAGCGGCGCTGGGCGTCGAAGGACCGCTCCAGGCGTTCCAGCATCTCGTCGAAAGTGTCGGCCAGCTCCTTCAGTTCGTCGTCCGGCCCGTCCATCTTGATCCGCCGCGAGAGATCGGATCCGGCCACCACATGGCGGGCGGCCCGGGTGATCTGGCCCAGCGGCGAGAGCACGCGTCCCGCCGTTGCGTAACCGAAGGCCAGGGCGATGATGCTCAGGCCGAGCAGGGCGAAGAGGGAGCGGCGCAGCAAGTCGTCCAGGGCCAGCTCACGCTGCCGGTGCATGCATTCGCCCAGTACGGCGTTCGCCTGCGCGGCCGACTGCCCCGATTCGAGGCCGGGGCACATGTTGCTGGTGAGCTGAACGGTGCTGCCCGGCAGAAGCGTGAAGAGAGGTTCGCCGCCGCGCTGAAGTGCTTGGACGCTGAGCGCGTACATGATCGACAGCAGGAGGACGCCGGCGATCGTGAACATCCCGCCGTACAGCAGCGCTAGCCGTATTCGGATCGTCGGGCGCAGCGGCAGGGAGAGGGTTCCCCCGTCCCCCGGGGCTCGGTTGGTCATGGGGTTCCCTGTCTTCCCCGGGAGGAGGGGAGGGGGTGCGTGGGCGCGGGCCGGACGCAGCGAGGCACGTTGCTCCTTGACGGCTGTTGATCCAACGTCGACATGGTGCACGTGACGGCATGTGTCCTCCGTAAGGCCGGGCGGCCGGGGCCTCCGTGACGTATCTGCGCGTCGGGCCCCCGGACCGACCGCGTACGTTGTCTTCCGAACCGGCCGCGCGGGTCCGGTCGCCGCGCCCCGAACCGACCCGGGCGGGCAGAGTGGTGCCGCCTGCCCGGAGCGACGCGGACACATCGGATTGGGGCGGGTCATGAGGAACTGGGACTTCCGGGCGTGGCAGGCGGCACTGGGCGCCCTGGACTCTCGGGCGGCGGCCTTGGTGGGCCTGGCGGCCGCCGAGCGCATATCGGGGTGCCTTGCCGATGGGCGCTTCCAGCGCCACGGCGGCTCGACCGCCGCGGTGGTGAGGGACCTGCTCGACGAATGCTGGGCCGGCATCCTGGGCGGTGACGGGGCGGCATCGACGCGGACAAGCCTGCCGGCGGAGCAACTGGCCCGGGAAACCGAGCGCTACACGGACCTCTCGCTCCGCGAACTGTTCCACTCCTACGAACCGTTCGGCGTCGACGAGGACGAGACCCCCGATGACGAAGCCGTGGACGGCGTCGACGAGTTCCTGGAGGAGGCGGAGCCCGAGGGGGCGGTGGCGATGCATCTCGACGCGCTCATGGCGGTCGAGGAGGCGGTCGTCGCCTGCGACGGCGGGCCCTGGGACGGAGCCCTGCGCTGCCTGCAGATCACCGCCATGGCCGCGGACCGGTATGAGCCCGGGCTGCCGGGACCGGGTCTGGAGACGCAGCGCCAGGCGGAAGACCTCGCGCTGGTCCGGGCGGCTGGGAGCGCCGGACTGCGGCATCTGGCCACGGAACTGCGGACCCGCGCCCGGGCGGACGCGTCGGGATGGCAGCGGGCGACGGAACGACTCGACCTCCTGCACGACGACTGAGGCCCCGGGTCAGGGTGGCCCGTCCGGCCCGTGGGCACAGCGCTCCGGGTGACGGCGCCCCCGGGCGGGAGGTACACCGTTCTTCGGGGTCCGTCCCTCCGCTACCGCGAGAAGTGCTCGGCCAGCGCGTCGAGGACGGCCCGGATCGCCGGGGAGGTCCATCGTCCGCGGCGGCGGACGAGGTGGACGGGCACGTCGGGGAGGTGGGGCCCGGGGACGGCGGTGAGGACGCCGTCGCGCAGGGCGGTGCGGACGGTGGCGCGGGGGAGGACGCCGAGGCCGAGGCCCGCGGCGACGCAATTGCGGGCGGCCTCGCTGCTGCCGAGCCGGGTCAGCCGCGGCCGGGCGCCGGGGACGCCGAGGAGTTCGCGGGCGACGCGGTCGCTGTACGAGCAGCCCTCCTCGTGGAGGAAGAAGGTCTCCCGGGCGAGTTCCTCCCAGGTGACCGGCCGGCCCGGTGCGGCCAGCGGGTGGTCGGGGGCGGCGATGAGGACCAGCGGTTCGACGGCGAGCCGGCGGGCCGTCATGTCGGGCAGGGCGACCTGGTCCTCCAGCAGCAGGGCGGCGTCGAGCCGGCCGGCCCGCAGCCCCTCCACCGCCGAGTCGGTGCCCGCCGGGTGGAGGTGGACGTCGATGCCGGGGTGCGTACGGCGCAGGGCGGCGACGATCCGGGGCACATGGGTCGAGCAGAGCGTGTCACCGGCGCCCAGGACGACGGTCCCGCCGGAGCGGGCGTCCCCGGCCGCCGTGCCGCGCAGGCGCGTCTCCGCTTCGAGGACGTCCTCGGCCTCCGTCATCAGCCGCCGCCCGGCGCCGGTGAGCCGCGCGCCGCGCGGCATGCGGTCGAAGAGCCGTACGCCCAGCTCCTTCTCCAGGGACTTGATCTGCGCCGTCACGGTGGACTGCGACAGGTGCAGCTCGGCGGCCGCGCCGGTGAAGTTCCCCGTCCTCGCCAGGGTGAGGAAGGTGGTGAGCAGTCGGGTGTCCACGGCTCGACCGTAGTCCCCGCCGCGCGATCGGACACATCAATCGTTGTGATGGAGAACCATCGTTTCCGTCGATGAATCAGGTGTGACAGCGTGGACGGCATGACAACCGGAACCGGTACCGACGTGCTGCGCTACACCGCCTTCAGCTCCGACCCCGCGGGCGGCAATCCGGCCGGCGTCGTCCTCGACGCCTCGGACCTCGACGAGCCGCGCATGCTCGCCCTCGCCGCCGAGGTCGGCTACTCCGAGACGGCGTTCGTCACGGCCGCGGACCCCGCCCGCCGGCGGTTCACCCTGCGCTACTTCAGCCCCCTCGCGGAGGTCGACTTCTGCGGGCACGCGACCGTCGCGACGGCCGTCGCGCTGGCGGAGCGCATCGGCCCCGGCGAGCTGGTCTTCGACACCCCTGCGGGGGAGATCCCGGTGCTCACGGCCGCGGACGGCGAGGGGGCGCTGCACGCCACGCTCACCAGCGTGCCGACGCGGTCCCGTCCGGCCGCGGACGCCGAACTGGACGCGGCGCTCGCCGCGCTGGGCTGGGAGCGGGGCGAGCTGGACCCGGCGCTGCCGCCGCACGTGGCCTTCGGAGGGGTCCACCACCTGGTGCTCGCCGCCGCCGACCGGGCCCGGCTGGCGGACCTGGCGTACGACTTCGACGCTCTCGCCGCGGTGATGCGCCGCCACGGGTGGACCACGGTGCACCTGGTCTGGCGCGAGGCCCTGCACCGCTTCCACGCCCGCGACCCCTTCCCGGTGGGCGGGGTCGTCGAGGACCCGGCGACCGGCGCGGCCGCGGCGGCCTTCGGCGGCTACCTGCGGGAGCTCGGCCTGGTGCCGGAGGCGGCCCGGGTGGTGGTGCGGCAGGGCGAGGACATGGGCCGCCCGAGCGAGCTGCTGGTGGCCGTCGATCCGCGGGACCCCAGGGTGCGGGTGACCGGCCGGGCGGTGCCGCTGCCCGCGCCGCCGGTCACGGGGCCCCGGGCTGTCTGATCCAGCCGATGGAACGCTCGACGGCGCGCTGCCAGTTCTCGTACTCGGCCTCGCGGCGCCCGGGGTCCATGTCGGGCAGCCACTGCCCGGCGCGGTGCCAGTTGTTCCGCAGCACCTTCAGGTCCGGCCAGTAGCCGGAGGCGAGGCCGGCGGCGTAGGCGGCGCCCAGGGACACCGTCTCGGCGACCATGGGGCGGACCACGGGGACGTCGAGGACGTCGGCGATGAACTGCATGAGCAGGTTGTCCGCGGTCATGCCGCCGTCGACCTTGAGCTCCTTCAGCCCGAGCTGGGAGTCGGCGTTCATGGCGTCGACGACCTCGCGGGTCTGCCAGCCGGTGGCCTCCAGGACGGCCCGGGCGAGGTGCCCCTTGGTGATGTACGAGGTGAGGCCGACGATGACCCCGCGGGCGTCGCTGCGCCAGTGCGGGGCGAAGAGACCGGAGAAGGCGGGCACGATGTAGCAGCCGCCGTTGTCCTCGACGGTGCGGGCGAGGGTCTCGATCTCCGGAGCGCTGTTGATCAGCCCGAGGCGGTCGCGGAACCACTGCACCAGCGAGCCGGTCACGGCGATCGAGCCCTCCAGGGCGTAGACCGCCGGCTGGTCGTCGATCTTGTACGCGACCGTGGAGAGCAGCCCGTGCCGCGACCTGATCATCTTGGAACCGGTGTTGAGCAGCAGGAAGCTGCCGGTCCCGTAGGTGCACTTCGCCTCGCCGGGGGAGAAGCAGGTCTGGCCGAAGAGCGCCGCCTGCTGGTCGCCCAGGGCGGCGGTGATGCGGACCCCGGGCAGGACGGTCCGGGCCGCGCCGTAGTTCTCGGCGGAGGCGTGGATCTCCGGCAGCATCGCACGGGGGACGCCGAAGAAGTCCAGCAGCTCCTGGTCCCAGGTCAGCGAGCGGATGTTCATCAGCATGGTGCGGCTGGCGTTGGTGGCGTCGGTGATGTGCAGGCCGCCCTCGGCCCCGCCCGTCAGGTTCCAGATCAGCCAGGTCTCCATCGTCCCGAAGAGCAGTTCGCCGTCGCGGGCGCGCTGCTCGAGCCCGGGCACCTCGTCGAAGAGCCAGCGGATCCGCGGCGCGGAGAAGTAGGTGGAGGGCGGCAGGCAGCAGCGTTCGAGGAAGAAGCCGTCGCCGGGGTCCTTGCGCAGCCGCTCGACGAGGGGCGCGGTACGGGTGTCCTGCCAGACGATGGCCCGGCCCAGCGGTACGCCCGTTCGCGGGTCCCACAGCACGGTCGTCTCCCGCTGGTTGGCGATGCCGATCGCGGCGACCTCTTCCGGCGCTATCTCGGCGGAGGAGAGCGCCTGCGGCACGATGCGCTCGAGGTTGCGCCAGATCTCCAGGGCGTCGTGCTCGACCCAGCCGGGCCTGGGGAAGTGCTGCTGGTGCTCGCGCTGGGCGACCGACACCAGGCGGCCCCGGTGGTCGAAGAGGATGCATCGGGTGGAGGTGGTGCCCTGGTCGATGGACAACACATACCGTTCAACCATGATCGGGGCCTGCTTTCCGATGCTTTCCGATGCTCTCCGGTGCTTCAGCCGTGTTCACCGTGTTCGTGGTGTGCGCCGATTCCTTCGTGCCGGTGCGCGGGCGGGCCTCACCAGCGGGCGGCGCCGAGGTCTCTGGAGATCGCCCTTGCCGCCTCGCGGAGCAGCGTGACCAGCGACGCCAGGGGGCGGCCCTTGGTGTCGCAGATCCTCTCGACCGGGCCGGACAGGCCGATCGCGCCGACGACGAGGCCGCCCGAGCCGCGGATCGGGGCCGAGACCCCGGCCTCGCCCATCGACATCTCCTGCACCTCCGCCGCCCAGCCCTGCTCGCGGACCTCGGCGAGGGCCCGGGTCAGGTCCTCCGGGACCACCAGGGTGTGCCGGGTGTACGCCTCCAGTTCCTCCTTCAGCAGCGGCTCCAGCGGTGCCGCCCCGTACGCCAGCAGGATCTTGCCGAGCGACGAGGCGTGCAGCGGCAGCAGCGCGCCGACGTCCAGGGTCTGCAGGCTGTCGTCCGGCCGGAAGACGTGGTGGACGACGAGTACCTGGCCCTCCAGCGGGGTGCCGAGGCGTACCGCCTCGCCGCTGCGGGCGGCCAGCGCGTCGGCCCAGTTGATCGACCGGGACCGCAGTTCGTTGACGTCCAGGTAGCTGGTGCCCAGGTGCAGCAGGGCCGCCCCGAGCTGGTACTTCCCGGTCGCCGGGTCCTGCTCGACGAAGTCCACGTGCTGGAGGGTGCGCAGGATGCCGTGGGCCGTGCCCTTCGCCAGGCCGAGCGAGGCGGCCACTTCGCCCAGCCCGAGCCGGCGGGGACCGCCGGCCAGGAGCCTGAGGATCGCCGCCGCCCGTTCGATGGACTGGAGCGGGCCGGCCATACGTCGATGCTATCCCCGGCGACGACGATGGGCATCAGCGCATTTCCGCAGGTCGTTCGGCCTGCGAGGGCGGCGTTCGATAATGACGACCCCGATTCATTGACCGGCGATGTCCCGTCTCGGAAGCTTTCGTCCAGGTCCGGGAGTCCACCCGGCGGGACTCCCCTGGGAGGAGGACACCATGGCGGCAGAGCCCGAGACGATGCCGCAGCGCGAGGACGTGCACGTCTGCGCGCTGTCGCACATCCCCGGTGCCCTGTCCGTGGTGCGCCGGCGGGTACGGGGCGTGCTGGCGGAGTGGGAACTGTGCCCGGAGCTCGCCGAGGACGCGCTGCTGGTGATATCGGAGCTGACCACGAACGCGATCGTGCACGCCGACGGCCCCGCCTCCCTGCGCATCTGCTGGACGGAGGTCGACGGGCGCAGCGCCCTGCGCATCGAGGTGACCGACTCCGGCCCGTCGGTCCGACCGTGCATGCCGGGGGGATCGACCGACCCCGACGAGCACGGCCGGGGCCTCGGCATCGTCAACGCCCTTTCGACCCGCCACGGCATCCGTGCCGACTGCGCCGGATTCACCCGCTGGGCGGACCTGGTCACCGCCTGAGGCGCCGCCGGCGGGGCAGGACCGCCGCCCGTGCCCGGGGCGGGCGGCGGGTCGTTCCGCGCGGCGCGCCGGAGCCGGGCTTACGGTGCCGCTCATGGCACTGACCATTCGCAACCAGATCGACGGCAAGGTCGCCTCGGTGGTCCCGGGCGAGGTGATGGCCGTGGTCACCGTCCGCCTCGACGGCGGGGGACCGGACTTCACGGCGGCCGTGACGGCCGAGGCCGTGCGGGAACTCGGCATCATCCCCGGCGGCGGGGTGACCGTGCTGATCAAGGCGACGGAGGTCTCCCTCGCCACGGCCCCGGTGCATGGCATCAGCATCCGCAACCGGATCCCCGGGACCGTCACCGCCGTGACGCCCGGCGAGGCCATGGCGACCGTGCGGATCGCCTTCGGGGGCGGCCGCGAGCTGACCGCCGTGATCACCCGGGAGGCCCTCGACGAGCTCGGCGTCGCCGAGGGCGCCGAGGTCGTCGCGCTGGTCAAGGCGACCGACGTGTCGCTGGCGACCTGAGCGCACGAGGGACCTCCACGCCCTACCCGAGGTACGCCGGGGCCAGGGCCGCCGTCATCATGCGGCGGGCCGAGCCGGTGCCGTCGGCGGGCACCGTCCACAGGTCCGCGCCGAAGTCCCCGGCGAGGGCGTAGACGAGCGTGTGGTCGTCGCGCCAGACGACCTGGTCGTCGACACTGCGCCGCTCGGCGAGCGGGGTCTCGCGCATGGTGGCCAGGTCCAGGACGTACAGCCGCCACGGCGCGTCGGGGGAGAGGCCCGCGACGCGCTTCTTGAAGACGAGCCGGGTGCCGTCGGGCGAGAGCGAGGGGCACTCGACGTTGCTGCGCAGCGTCCGGACGGAGCGGGCCGTGATGTCGCCGCGGACGAGGTAGGTACGGCCGGCGGTGCCGAGGGTGGCGTAGAAGTGGGTGTCGTCGGAGAAGGTCACGCCCCAGAAGTTGACGTCGGCGGCGTGGTAGGGCCGGCCGTCCTTGGTGATCCGGAAGTCCTCGAGGTTCTTCACCAGGGCCCAGGTACGGGTGTCCAGGACGGATGTGCGGGTGGAGAAGTTCGTGCCCGCGTAGGAGTCGCCCCCGACGAACACCGTCCAGGCGACCATGCGCCCGCTGGGCGAGACCCGGGCCCGGGTCGGGATGCCCGCGAGGGGGAAGCTGCGCAGCTCGCGCAGCCGGGCGTCCAGCACGACGGCGCGGTAGCTGTCCTGGACGGCGCCCTTGACCGACTGCAGGCAGATCCCGGTGCCCGCGGCGGCGTAGAAGCGCAGGCACTTGACGTCGGATGCGGTGCGCGCGGCCCCGGGGCTGCCGGCCGGGACGGTGGCCAGTTCGTCCCGGTGCGGGCCCCACGCCATGTTGCGGAACACCATGCGGGGCGCGTCCGGGGCCAGCGTCACCGTTCCGGCCGTGACTGCGGGTCCGCCGGCCTGCGGGCGGTCCTTCTCCGCCGCGCGGTCGGCGGCGCGCAGTACGGACACGGCGGCGACGGCGGCCAGCGCCGCCACGGCGGCGAGCAGCACGAACAGACGGCTGCGGGTGTTCATGGGGGGCCTTTCCTCGGTGGTCACGTGCTCTGCGCCGGACGCAGGTACGCGGCGCAGGCCGCGCACGCCGTCAGCGCCAGCACGGCGGTGGTGAGGGCCGTGCGGTCGCCCCAGGCCGTCCAGGCCGCGCCGAAGGCGAGGGAGGCGGCGAAGCGGGCCGTGGCCTGCCCGGTCTGGACGAGGGCGAGTCCGGCACCGCGCAGCTCGTCGGGTACGGCGGTGGACGCGGCGGCCATCAGCACCCCGTCGGTGGCGGCGTAGAAGGCGCCGTGCAGCAGCAGGACGGCGTACACCGGGCCGTGCGCGAGCAGCAGCCCGTACGCGGCGAGCAGGGCGACGTGCCCCGCCAGGAACATCCGCCAGCGGCCCATGCGGTCGGCCAGCCGCCCCAGCGGCATCGCGAGCAGCAGGAAGGACGCAGCGGTGCCCAGGGGGAGCAGCGCGAACCAGCGGTCGGGCACGCCGAGACGGTGCTGGAGCAGCAGGTAGACGAAGGAGTCGCTGACCGTCGACAGGCCCAGCAGCGTCGCGCAGACCGTCAGCCGCCGCACGTCCCGGCGGCGCAGCAGCGCCAGGGAGGCCCGCAGCGTGGGCCTGGGGGAGTCCGCGGACGCGGGAACGTCTGACGCGGACGCGGACGCGGAGGCGGAGGCGGACGCGGGAGCCGCGCCGCGGCCGCCCGGCACGAAGAGCAGCAGCACCAGCACGCCCACGGCGGCCACGCAGGAGCTCACCGTGAAGACGGCGTCGTACCCCTCGGCGGCCTGCCGCAGGATGAGGAACGCCACCAGCGGCCCCAGCAGCGCCCCGGCGGTGTCCATGGCGCGGTGCACGCCGAAGGCCCGCCCGCGCGTCTCCGGCGCGGACGACAGCGAGATCAGCGCGTCCCGCGGTGCGGTGCGCAGCCCCTTGCCGGTGCGGTCGACCGCGAGGACGGCACCGATCAGGGGCAGGCTGTGGACCAGGAGCAGCGCGGGCTTGCACAGGGCCGACAGGCCGTAACCGACGGCCGCGACGGCCTTGTGCCGGCCACCGCCCCGGTCGGCGAGGTGGCCGCCGACCAGCCGCACCAGCGCGCTGAAGCCGTTGTAGACGCCGTCGAGCAGGCCGAAGCCGAGCGGGGAGAGTCCGAGCCCGGCGACCAGGTAGAGGGGGAGCACGGCGGTGACCATCTCCGACGAGACGTCGGTGATCAGGCTGACGGTGCCCAGGACGAGGACGGTGGGGGCGACGGCGGTGGCCCGGGGCCCGGGACGCGACGCGTCCCGGACCCCGGTGCCGGCTCCGCCGCGGCTGTCCGCGACGTACACGCCGGCCTCAGCTCGCCCAGATGCCGGTGATGTCCGAGGCGGAGGCGGCGTTGCCCGCGTGCGTGCTCAGACCCGCCAGGTCCTCCAGCGTGCGGAGCATGTTGTAGTGGTTGTAGGTCGTCGCGGACGACGAACCGGCCTTGACCGGCTGGCCGTACAGCACGGTCGGGATCTTGTTGCCGCTCAGCCGGTTGTCCTCGTCGAAGGTGACGACGAGCAGGCTGTTGTGGGTCTTCGCCCAGGTCGCGTACGCGCCCAGCTTGTTCTTCAGCCAGGTGTCACCGGTGGAGACCGAGCAGTCGTGCATGTCGCTGCACAGGTTCGGCACCACGAAGGAGACCTTCGGCAGGGTGGTGAAGTCCGTCGGGAACTGCGCGAAGGTCTTCGCCGTCGACGTCGGGACGTTCTTGAAGGCGAACCACGGGTTGTGCTTGCGCGCGTAGTCGCCGCTGCTGCAGGTGGTGGAACCCTGGCTGGGCAGCGTCTCGTTGTAGCTTGCCCAGCTCTTGCCCGCGGCGATCAGCTCCGAGGCGAGGTTGGCGGCCGAGCTGAAGCCCGGGGTGTAGCAGCCGTCGTCGGTGACGCCCTGGTTGCCGCCCGAGAAGATCTGCAGGTAGTTGGGCTGGCTCGGGTGCGTGACGCCGTACGACTGCGTCAGGTTGGCGCCGCCGGCCTTCAGCGTGTTGTTGATGTAGGGGGCGCTGGAGTTTCCGATGACCTGGTTGTAGGCGTGGTTCTCGAGCATCACCACGACCACGTGGTCGGGGCTCGGCACGTTGCCGGCCGCGTGGGCGGTCTCGGACCCGCCGAGCCCGGCCCACAGGCCGAGGGAGGCGGCGGCGACGCCGAGGACGGAAGTGAGGGCGGTGACGGTGCGACGGGGACGGGGCAGGGACCAGCCGGACACGGCGGACCTCCGTAAAGGGGGGACGGGGAATGGCGCCGCGCCAGGTTAGGAGGGGGCCGGGGACGCCCGAAGCACCGCCGAAGTGAAGGTCCGGGGAACGGTCCGTACGTTCTGGATCTTGAGGTCAAGTGCAGGTAAAAGGGCCCGGGGAGCGCAACTCGCGCTCCCCGGGCCCTTGCTGTCAGGACGTCACTTGACGTACGTGATGCCGTCCGTGGTGATCGCCGGGCGGCCGGAGGTGCCGACGACGACGATCTTCAGCGTGTGCTTGGCGCTGGTGCTCCAGGACTTGGACCAGATCGTCTGCCGGTAGGCGGTGGTGGAGGACTTGAGGTCCACCGTGGCCGTCTTGACCCCGTCGACGTAGACGTACACCTGGCCGGAGGTCGAGGCCCGGGACACCACCCAGCCGACCGAGCGGCCGGTGAACGTCCAGGTCAGGCTGGCGTTCTTCGAGGACGAGGTGTAGGACTTCCCGCCGAGGTAGCTGGTGGAGCTCTTCGTCGACCACGTACCGCTCTTGGTCGCCGAGGTCTCCTGCAGGATCGCCGCCGTGCGGCTCACCGAGGCGGTGGTGTAGTTGCCGGCCGCGTCGGTGGCCTTCAGGCCGTACGTGACCGCGGTGTTCGCCTTGCCCGTGGTGCTCCACGACGTGGTGGTCGGACCGAAGGTGGCCGTGCTGGGGGCGGTCGCCGCGACGCTCTTGAGCGCGCCGCTGTCGGAGGCCTTCCAGCTCACGGAGACCGGCACGGAGGTGCTGGACACCGTGGCGTTGCGGATCTTCACCTCGGGCGCGGTGGTGAACGACGGCTTGGTCGTGTCGCCGACCACGGTGTACGAGCTCGCCGACGTCGCCGTCTTGTTGCTCATGTGCACCGCCCGCACGGTCACGGTGTGCTTGCCCGCGGCGACCGTGATCGGCGCGGAGGTGGCGGTGGCCTTGGCGGTGGCCGCGACCTTGCCGTCCACGAGCACCTCGAACCGCTTCAGGACGGCCGTCGGGGTGCTCTCCTTCCAGGCCACCGTCGCCGTGCCCTTGGTGTAGTACGAGGTCCCGGAGAGCGTGGCGCCGGTGACGCCGTTCAGCGTCGGCGCGGCCACGCCGGAGGAGTAGGAGCGGATCGTGGGCACCTTGGCGTACAGGTCGGTGCCGGGGCACTCGGTGGCGAACCCGTCGCGGTGGCCGGAGATCGGGTAGAACGCCTTGCCGTTGACGGTCTGGGTCTTCGTGCCGGGGTTGGGGGCGATGTTCTTCAGGCCCAGCTTCCAGGTGGCGAGGGCGGTGACCGAGCCCAGCATCTGGGAGGTCATCGGCGTGGCCTTGGAGACGTACTTGTCGGTCTGGAAGTAGCCGATGACCGCGATGCCCGCCGTGCCGGTGTTGTAGCCCTCGGTCTGGGCGCCCACCACGGGACGGTCCACACCGCCGTAGCGGCCCTCGTAGATCGTGCCGCACTTGTCGACGAGGAAGTTGTAGCCGATGTCCCGCCAGGTCTGGCTGACGTGGTACGCGTAGATCTGCCGGATGATGCTCGGCGAGTCGGTGCAGCTGTAGTCACCGCTGTGCGTCGTGGCGTTGTACGTCGCGGTGTGGTGCACGAAGACCACCTGCACCCCGTTGGGCGCGTAGTCCGGCTCCGTCTGCTCGCGGAGCTTCTCGTCGGCGCCCCAGCCCGCGCGCGTGACGATGGGCGGCTTGGGCACGGTCGAGGTGGGCGGCGCGGACGTCGTCGGGGAGCTCGTCGCGGGCGGGCTGCTGCTCGCCGGGGCGGAACTGGCCGGCGCGGAGGTGACCGGGGTGCTCGGCGCGGTGGTCGACGGCTCCGTCGTGGCCGGCGTGGTCGGCGTGGTCGTCTCGGACGGCGACGACGTCTCCGTGGGGTCCGCGCTCGGCGACGCGGTGTCCTCGGCGTCGGCGGCGAACGCGGCGGGCGCCATCGCCACGTCGACGGTGCTCTTCTTGTCGCTCTCGCCGACGAGGGCGAGCTTCATCCCCTTCGGGATGCCGGCCGCGCCCTTGCCGGACCGCACGCGGACCTGCACGCCGTCCGACCAGCCCACCCACAGCGGAGGCGTGCCGCCACGCCCCGCGGACTCGGTGCCGGCGTCCGGCGCGTCGTCGTTGTGCGTCTCGATCCCGAACCAGTCGGACCACGTACCGGTCTTCTGCGTCCGGACCCGCAACTGCACCGTGCCGTCCAGCTCCGCCTTGGGGTCGTCCCACGTCACGCCGACCGTGCCGAAGGCGTCCGTGCGCTGCTGGGGCAGCTCCCGCTCGCCCCCGGTGCCCTTCAGCGCCAGCGAGTCCACCTTGGTGCGCACCGGCCCCTTGGAGGCGGCCGACGAGGCGGTCCCCTCCGGGCCGCTCGCCACGGAGGCGGCGGTCACGACACCGGCCCCTCCGAGTACGACCGCCCCGACCGCGAGCCACGCACGCCCGCGCAGACGTATTCGTCGCATGTTCTCTTCCCCCGCCCCGTCCCACCCCTGGGTAGCCGTGGGTACCGTTGGTTGACTTTTTAAACCTCAGAAACAGCAAGCGCTTTATACCAGAGGCGCCGGACCGCCCTCACCTCGCCGGACAATCAGCGCCAAAGCGGCATACCGCCAGGTAACAGAGCCGGGGCCGGGCGGATACTCTCTCTAGGGCGGATCGGGCCGGCCGGGAGCACCGGGAAAGGCAGGCGGCGTGCTGGAAGGGCGACGGGACACCAGGTTCGGGCGGCTGCTGCGGCACGGCTTCAGCGACGCCGTGGCCGCCGAGGCGCTGCTGGGCGGCGAGCAGCTCGCCCCGGTCCGCAGCGATCCGGTCCTGCTTGACGCGCTGGGCGCCACCGCGGACCCCGACCAGGCGCTCGCCTCCCTCGTACGGCTCGTCGAGGCCCTCGACCCGGGGGAACGGCGCACCCTCCTCGACACGCTCACCACGGCCAAGCCGCTGCGCGACCGGCTGCTCGGGGTGCTGGGCGCCTCCGCGGCCCTGGCCGACCACCTGGCCCGGCATCCGCGCGACTGGCACGCCCTGGTCACCTACGAGCATGCCGACCTGCACCCGGGGACCACGGAGTTCGAACGGGGGCTGGCCGGGGCCGACGACCCCGAGTCGCTGCGCGTCGCCTACCGGCGCTGCATGCTGGGCATCGCAGCCCGGGACGTGTGCGGCACCAGCGACCTGGTGCAGACCGCCGCGGAGCTCGCCGACCTGGCCACCGCGACGTTGCGCGCGGCCCTGGCCATGGCCGAGGCGGAGGCGCCGGGCGACACCGCGCTGTGCCGGCTCGCGGTGATCGGCATGGGCAAGTGCGGCGGCCACGAGCTCAACTACATCTCCGACGTCGACGTCATCTTCGTGGCCGAGGCCCGTCCCGACGCCGAGGAGGCCAAGGCCCTGCAGGCCGCCACCCGGCTGGCCTCGCGCATGATGCGGATCTGCTCCGACACCACCGTCGAGGGCAGCATCTGGCAGGTCGACGCCAACCTGCGCCCCGAGGGCCGGCGCGGCCCGCTGGTGCGCACCCTCTCCAGCCATCTGGCCTACTACAAGCGCTGGGCCAAGACCTGGGAGTTCCAGGCGCTGCTCAAGGCCCGCCCGGTCGCGGGCGATCCGGCGCTCGGCCAGGAGTACGTCGAGGCGCTGTCGCCCATGGTGTGGCAGGCCGCCGAGCGCGACCACTTCGTCCAGGACGTCCAGGAGATGCGGCGCCGGGTCGTGGAGAACATCCCCGTCGCGCACGTCGACCGCGAGCTGAAGCTCGGCCCCGGCGGCCTGCGGGACGTGGAGTTCGCGGTGCAGCTGCTGCAGCTGGTGCACGGCCGCACCGACCCGTCGCTGCGCAGCGGCACCACCCTGACCGCGCTGTCCCAGCTCGCCGCCGGCGGTTACGTGGGGCGCGCGGACGCGGCGGCACTCGACACCTCGTACCGCTTCCTGCGAACGATGGAGCACCGCATCCAGCTGCACAAGCTGCGCCGCACCCACCTGGTGCCGGAGGACGTGGCCGACCTGCGGCGGCTCGGCCGCTCCCTGGGCTTCCGCGCAGACCCGGTGACGGAGCTGCAGCGGGAGTGGCGGCGGCACGCCCGGGAGGTGCGCCGCCTCCACGAGAAGCTGTTCTACCGGCCGCTGCTCGACGCGGTCGCCCAGCTCGCCCCCGGCGAGGTGGGCCTGTCCACGGACGCGGCCAAGCAGCGTCTGGAGGCACTCGGCTACGCCGACCCCGCGGCCGCCCTGCGCCACCTGGAGGCGCTGGCCTCGGGGGTCAGCCGCAAGGCGGCCATCCAGCGGACCCTGCTGCCGGTGCTGCTCGGCTGGTTCGCCGACTCCGCGGACCCCGACGCGGGCCTGCTGAACTTCCGCAAGGTCAGTGACGCCCTGGGCCGTACTCCCTGGTACCTGCGGCTGCTGAGGGACGAGGGCGCCGCCGCCGTCAACCTCGCGCGGGTGCTGTCCTCCGGGCGGCTCGCCCCCGACCTGCTCATGCGGGCCCCCGAGGCGGTCGCCCTGCTCGCGGACGACGAGGGGCTGCAGCCGCGCACCCGCGGTGCCCTGGACCAGGAGGTGCTGGCCGCGGTCCACCGCGCGGACTCCGCCGAGCAGGCCGTCGCCGCGGTCCGCGGAGTGCGCCGTCGCGAGCTGTTCCGCACCGCCGCCGCGGACCTGGTCGGAGTCCACCGCGACGACCCCGACGCCATCGGAGCCGCCCTCACCGACCTCAACGCCGCCGCCGTCACCGGGGCCCTCCAGGCCGCGGTGAACGCCGTCGAGGTGGCGGACGGGGAGCCCCTGCCGACCCGGTTCTCCGTCATCGGCATGGGCCGCTTCGGCGGACGCGAACTGGGCTACGGATCCGACGCGGACGTCCTGTTCGTCCACGAGCCGCACGAGGGCGCCGACGAGCACCGGGCCGCCAAGGCCGCGCTGAAGGTCGCCAACGAGCTGCGCCGGCTGCTGCAGATCCCCACCACCGACCCGCCGCTGCTGATCGACGCCGACCTGCGGCCCGAGGGCAAGAGCGGACCGCTGGTGCGCACGCTCGGCTCGTACGCCGCCTACTACCGGCGCTGGTCGCTGGTCTGGGAGAGCCACGCCCTGCTCCGCGCCGACCCGGTCGCCGGGGACGAGGACCTGGGTGCCCGCTTCATCGGCCTCGTCGACCCGCTGCGCTACCCGGCCGACGGGCTGCCGGAGGAGGCGGTCCGGGAGATCCGGCGGCTCAAGGCCCGCATGGAGTCCGAGCGTCTGCCGCGTGGCGCGGACCCGACGACCCACGCCAAGCTGGGGCGGGGCGGGCTCAGCGACGTCGAGTGGACCGTGCAGCTGCTGCAGTTGCAGCACGGGGCGGAGTTCCCCGGGCTGCGGACCACCCGTACCCGGCCGGCGCTGGCCGCGGCCGCGGCGGCGGGACTGGTCCCCGCCGAGGACGCCGAGGTCCTGGACGCCGCCTGGATCCTGGCGAGCCGGATGCGCAACGCCGTCATGCTCGTCCGGGCCCGCGCCGGCGACACCTTCCCCGGCGACGGCAAGGAACTCGCCGCGGTCGGGCGCTACCTCGGCTACGAGCCGGGGCACGTGGGCGACATGGTCGAGGAGTACCGCCGGGCCACGCGCCGCGCCCGCGCGGTGGTCGAGCGCCTCTTCTACGGCACGTAACCCGGGTACTGGCCCGCGCCCGCCGCCCGCCTACGCCGTGGCGACCCGCACCTGGCGCGGCAACCGGTAGGCGAGGCCGCCGTAGACGGCCCAGGAGGCGGCGAAGCCGACGCCGAGGCAGAGGGTGCCGCCGGCGGCGTCCAGCCAGAAGTGGTTGGCGGTGGAGACGATGACGAGCAGGGTGACGACCGGGTAGAGCACGCCCAGCACCCGCACCCAGGCCCGCCGCGCGAGCATGGCCACGGTGATGCCGCACCACAGCGACCAGCCGATGTGCATCGAGGGCATGGCCGCGTACTGGTTGGAGACGTGCGCCAGGTCGCCCGACGCCATCGACCCCCAGGTGTGGTGGATCTTCACGGTGTCGATGAACCCGCCGCCCTCCATCAGCCGGGGCGGCGCCAGGGGGAAGAAGTAGTAGCCGAGCAGTGCGATGCCCGTCGTCACGAACAGGACCAGCCGGGTCGGCGCGTAACGTCCGGGATGCCTGCGGAAGAGCCAGACGAGCACCGCCAGGGTGACGATGAAGTGGAGCGTCGCGTAGTAATAGTTCATCCCGACGATGAGCCACGTTACGGAGTTCACGGCATGATTGACCGCGTGCTCGAAGGCGAGCCCGAGGGACTGCTCGAAGCCCCAGACGTGGCTCGCGTTCCGCATGGCGTCGTCCTGCTGCTCCGGTACGGCGTTGCGCACCAGTGAGTAGATCCAGTAGCTGATCGCGATCAGCAGGATCTCGAACCACAGCCGGGGACGGCGTGGTGCCAGCAGTCCGTTGCCCGTCGTCGCTCCATCGGCGTCACGGGAATCGATGGAGCGCGGTGGTACGCCGCCACTGCGGTGGGCCATGATCTTCGCGGTCGATTCCCCCATGGGGCGATAGTCTGCCATGCGGTCCGGTGCCGCCCGATCAACCCCCGGTGGGATTCCGTGCATCCCGCGTACGCCTCCCGGCCGACTGCTGTACGGGTACGGCTGCCCCCGCCTTGGGACCTGATGCCGTCGAGCCGCGGACGACCAGTTCGGGCAGGAAGACGAACTCGCTGTGCGGGGCCGGGGTACCACCGACCTCCTCCAGCAGCGCGCGCACGGCGGCCTGGCCCATGGCCGTGACCGGCTGCCGGATGGTGGTGAGCGGCGGATCGGTGAAGGCGATCAGCGGGGAGTCGTCGAAGCCGACGACGGAGACGTCCCCGGGGACGGACAGCCCCTGCTGCCGTGCCGCGCGGACGGCGCCCAGCGCCATCATGTCGGAGGCGCACACCACGGCCGTGCAGCCCGCGTCGAGCAGGCCGGAGGCGGCCGCCTGACCACCCTCGAGGGTGAACAGCGAGTGCTGGATACGCTCGGCCGCCTCGTCGGCGGCTATGCCGAGCACCTCCTCCATGCTGCGCAGGAAGCCCTCGATCTTGCGCTGCACGGGGACGAACCGCTTCGGACCGACCGCGAGGCCGATCCGTTCGTGGCCGAGCGCCGCCAGATGGGTGACGGCCAGACGCATGGCACCGCGGTCGTCGGGCGAGACGAACGGCGCCTTGATCCTGGCGGAGAAGCCGTTGATCAGGACGAACGGCACGCCCTGGCCGTGCAGCCGGTCGTAGCGCGCCACGTCGGCGGTGGAGTCGGCGTGCAGTCCGGAGACGAAGATGATCCCGGCGACGCCGCGCTCGACGAGCATCTCGACGAGTTCGTCCTCGGTCGAGCCGCCCGGTGTCTGGGTTGCCAGCACCGGGGTGTACCCCTGCCGGGTCAGGGCCTGCCCGATGACCTGGGCGAAGGCCGGGAAGATCGGGTTCTCCAGCTCGGGCGTGATGAGCCCGACGAGGCCCGCGCTGCGCTGCCTCAGCCGTACCGGCCGTTCGTATCCCAGCAGGTCGAGGGCGGCCAGCACGGACTGGCGGGTGGCGGCGGAGACACCTGGCTTGCCGTTGAGGACACGGCTGACCGTCGCTTCGCTCACCCCCGCCTGGGCTGCGATGTCGGCAAGCCTTGCGGTCACAGGATTGGACTGTACCGGTCGCATCTCAGATCGCCCACCAGATGCACGAATCAGCCGGAAGACGGACGGATCCGCCGGTGAAGGAGACGGGCTCGGAGGAGAGCACCGGACGCCCCGGAACGGGGAGTTGGACCGCCGCCGGATTGACGTTGACGGTGCACACCAGGCCGGGCCGGGAGAACGCCAGCACCCCCTCGGGAGCGTCCAGCCAGCGCATCGGTCCGTCGCCGAGGCCGGGCAGCTCACGGCGCAGCCGCAGGGCCGAGCGGTACAGCTCCAGAGTGGAGTCGGGGTCGCCGGTCTGCGCCTGGACGCTCAGCGCGCCCCAGTCCGCGGGCTGCGGCAGCCAGCTGCCGGCCGGGCCGAAGCCGTGGCTGGGGCCGCCGGTGGTCCAGGGGATCGGCACCCGGCAGCCGTCGCGCAGCCCGTCCTGGCCCTTGTCCCGGAAGAAGGAGGGGTCCTGGTGGACCTCGTCGGGCAGGTCGGTGACCTCGGGGAGGCCCAGCTCCTCGCCCTGGTAGACGTACACGGAGCCGGGCAGCGCGAGCATCAGCAGGGCCGCGGCGCGCGCCCGGCGCAGCCCGGCCGCGCCGTCGCCGTAGCGGGTGACGTGCCGGACGACGTCGTGGTTGGAGAGCACCCAGGTGGTGGGGGCACCCACCGAGACGGTGGCGGCGAGGGACTCCTCGATCACCGCGCGCATCGCCCCGGCCTCCCACGGGCACTGCAGGAAGTGGAAGTTGAACGCCTGGTGCAGCTCGTCCGGGCGGACGTACAGCGCCATGCGCGCGGCGTTCGGCGCCCAGGCCTCGGCGACGCCGATGCGCTCGGCCGGCAGTCCCTCCGGCCGGGGGCCGGGGGAGTAGGAGTCGAGCAGCCGGCGCCAGGAGCGGTGGATCTCGTGGACCCCGTCCTGGTCGAAGAACGGGAGCATCTGGGAGCCGATCATCTTGACCTGCTCCTTGTGCCCGATGTCGGGCAGGCCGGCCGCCTTGACCATGCCGTGGGCGACGTCGATGCGGAAGCCGTCGACGCCCAGGTCCAGCCAGAAGCGCAGGACGGCGTCGAACTCCTCGCGGACCTCCGGGTGCTCCCAGTTGAGGTCGGGCTGCTCGGGTGCGAAGAGGTGGAGGTACCAGTCGCCGTCCGAGACCCGGGTCCACGCGGGGCCGCCGAAGACCGACTCCCAGTCGTTGGGCGGTAGTTCGCCGTGCTCGCCCCGGCCGGGACGGAAGTGGTAGCGCTCGCGGGCCGGCCCCCCGCGCCGGTCCGCGAGCGCCGCCCGGAACCACGCGTGCCGGTCGGAGGTGTGGTTCGGGACGATGTCGACGATCACCCGCAGGCCCAGCTCGTGGGCGCTGCGGATGAGCGCGTCGGCGTCCGCGAGGGAGCCGAAGAGCGGGTCGACGCTGCGGTAGTCCGCGACGTCGTAGCCGCCGTCCGCCTGGGGGGAGGCGTAGAAGGGGGTCAGCCACACGGCGTCGGCGCCGAGTTCCGCCAGGTACGGCAGCCGGGCCCGGATGCCGGGCAGGTCGCCCACGCCGTCGCCGTCGCCGTCGGCGAAGGAGCGCACGTACACCTGGTAGATGACGGCGCTGCGCCACCAGCCGGGAGTGCGCCCCTCGGGGGCGGCCGGGGTCTCTTCGGTCGCGTCGTGGATGACGGGGGCGAGCTCTTGGGTCATGTCGGTCCCTCGAAAGTCGGCGCCGGTCCCTGCCGATGATTCCGATCCGCCGCGTGATCGGCAATGCCTTTCAGAAATTTGCGGAAGATCGCGTAACGGCTTCCAGGGCGGTGAGCGTCCCATGGCGCGTCTCCCGTCGGCAACTGTGAGGACACGCAGATGTAACGATCGGAAGATCTTGCAAGTCTTTGCAGCAAGGTCTTTCGTCGGGCTTTCTTCCCTGTTACGTTCCTCGACAGCCCGGCGGCCGCAACGGCGCAGTCGGCAGGGGGGACGCGGTGACGCGTCCCGCACCATCACGGGCTTTCATCCTGGAGGAGATCACATGCGGCGTGGCATAGCGGCCACCGCGCTGGTTGCGGCGCTCGGGCTCGCGGCGACGGCTTGCGGCGGCGACGACGGCGGCAGTGACAAGGCCGGCGGTCCCGTCACCATCACCTGGTGGGACACCTCGAACGCGACGAACGAGGCGCCGACCTATGAGGCCCTGGTCGCGGAGTTCGAGAAGGCGAACCCGAAGATCAAGGTCAAGTACGTCAACGTCCCCTTCGACGCGGCGCAGAACAAGTTCGACACCGCCGCGGGCAGCAAGGGCGCTCCGGACGTGCTCCGCTCCGAGGTCGGCTGGACGCCCGCCTTCGCCAAGAAGAGCTACTTCGTCGCGCTGGACGGCACCGACGCCCTCGCCGACAAGGACAAGTTCCAGGCCTCCCTGCTGAAGCAGGCCCAGTTCGAGGGCAAGACCTACGGTGTCCCGTTCACCACGGACACCCTGGCCCTGGTCTACAACAAGAAGCTGTTCCAGCAGGCCGGCATCGCCGACGCCCCCAAGACCTGGGACGACCTGAAGACCGCCGCGGGGACGATCAAGAAGAAGACCGGCGTCGACGGCTTCTGGCTGAACACCGCCTCTTACTACGCCCAGCCGTTCCTGTACGGCGAGGGCACCGACATGGTGGACACCGCTTCCAAGAAGATCACCGTCAACGGCGAGGCCGCCGCCAAGGGCCTGAAGACCTGGCAGGGCATGTTCTCCGGCGCCGGTCTGCACAAGGCCGACACCACCGCCGACTCCTACGCCCACATCCAGGACGCCTTCGTCAACGGCAAGGTCGCCGCGATCATCCAGGGCCCGTGGGAGATCACCAACTTCTACAAGGGCTCCGCGTTCGCCGACAAGAACAACCTCGGCATCGCCCCCGTCCCGGCCGGTTCCTCCGGCTCGGCCGGCGCCCCCACCGGTGGCCACAACCTCTCGGTCTACGCGGGCTCGGACAAGGCCCACCAGGAGGCCGCGATCCGGTTCGTGAAGTTCATGACCTCGGCGAAGAGCCAGACGCAGATCGCCCTGAAGAACTCGACCCTGCCGACCCGCTCGGACGCCTACACCGCCGAGGTCACCGCCGACCCGGGTGTCAAGGGCTTCCAGTCGGTGCTGTCCGTCGCCCAGCCGCGGCCGGAGCTGCCGGAGTACGGCTCCCTGTGGGGCCCGCTCGGCGAGGAGCTGACCAAGGTCGCCGGCGGCAAGGAGCCGCTGGACAAGGGCCTGGACAGCGCGGCCACCGCGATGGCCAAGCTGCTGCCCGACTACAGCAAGTGATCCCCGCGGCCGCCGGTCCCGCCCCTCACCGGGCGGGGCCGGCGGCCACCGGCTGTTCCACCCGGTAAGAAACCCCCGCAGAAGAGGGCCAACGATGACAGTCGCCGCCCAGGGCACGGTGTCCAAGTCCCGCGGTTCCCGCGGGCCGCGCCCCGGTCCGATCAAGCGCCTCAAGCGCTCCTACCAGAAGTACTGGTACGCGTACGCGATGATCGCCCCGGTGGTCATCGTGCTCGGCGTGCTGGTGGGCTACCCGCTGGCCCAGGGCTTCTACCTCACGCTCACCGACGCCAACAGCCTGAACTCGGCCCGCACCATCGGCGTCAACCACATCGACGCCACCTACGAGTTCATCGGGCTGCACAACTACGCCGACATCCTGTGGGGCCCGACGGCGTACGACCGCTTCTGGTCCCACTTCATCTGGACGGTGATCTGGACCGCGGTCTGCGTGACCCTCCACTACGGCCTGGGCATGGGCCTGGCCCTGCTGCTCAACCAGAAGCTGCGCGGCCGGACCTTCTACCGCATGATGCTGATCCTGCCCTGGGCGGTGCCGACCTTCGTCACCGTCTTCTCCTGGCGGATCATGCTCAGCGACTCGGGAGTGGTGAACTCCTTCCTCGGCGCGCTCCACCTGCCGCAGCCGCAGTGGCTGGAGGACAGCACCTTCCAGCAGATCGCCGCGATCGGCGTCAACACCTGGGTCGGCGTCCCCTTCATGATGGTGTCCCTGCTCGGCGGCCTGCAGTCGATCCCCTCGGAGCTGTACGAGGCCGCGGAGATGGACGGCGCCAACGCCTGGCAGCGCTTCCGCAACGTGACCCTGCCCGGCCTGCGCTCGGTCAGCAGCACGGTGATCCTGCTCGGCATCATCTGGACGTTCAACCAGTTCGCCATCATCTACCTGCTGTTCGGCAGCGGGGCCCCGGACGCGCAGATCCTGGTGACCTGGGCGTACTACCTCGGCTTCGGCCAGCAGCCGCGCGACTACGCGCAGTCCGCCGCCTACGGCGTCCTGCTGCTGTCCATCCTGGTCGTCTTCACCGCCTTCTACCGCCGCTGGCTCGCTCGCAACGAGCAGCTCGCCGGCTGAGGGGATCAGCAGCATGAGTACCACCACCAAGATGACGATCCCGGGCTCCGGCCCCAGCTGCGACCCGCTCGACGCCCCGGCCGGGCAGCAGCCCCCGCGCGGCGTCCGCCGTCGCGGTCAGCGCAGCCGCACCGCCTCGGTGCTGTCGCACGGTGTGCTGATCATCGCCAGCCTCATCGCGCTGTTCCCCATCGCGTGGCTGATCTTCCTCTCCCTCGGCCCGGACAAGGACGACTACCTGCACCCGGGGCGGATCCTGGACAAGGCGGGCTTCGCCAACTACTCCTTCGTCCTGGAGCACACCAGCTTCTTCACCTGGATGGGCAACACCGCCATCATCGCGGGCGCCACCTGCCTGATCGGCGTGCTCATCGCCGCCACCACCGGCTACGCGGTCTCCCGGATGCGCTTCCCGGGCTACAAGAAGTTCATGTGGGCGCTGCTGGTCACCCAGATGTTCCCGGTCGCCGTGCTCATGGTCCCGATGTACGTGATCCTCTCGGACCTGGGCCTGATCGACACCTACGGCGGCCTGATCCTGGTCTACTGCAGCACGGCCGTGCCGTACTGCGCCTGGATGCTCAAGGGCTACTTCGACACCATCCCGTTCGAGATCGACGAGGCGGGCCGGGTCGACGGACTCAGCCCCTTCGGCACCTTCTGGCGGCTCGTACTGCCGCTGGCCCGGCCGGGACTCGCGGTCGCCGCCTTCTACACCTGCCTCACCGCGTGGGGCGAGGTCGCCTTCGCGACCACCTTCATGCTCGACGACGGCAAGTACACCCTCGCCGTCGGCCTGAGCAGCTTCGTCAGCGAGCACGACGCGCAGTGGAACCTGATGGCCGCCACCGCGGTCCTGATCGCCATCCCCGTCAGCGTCGTCTTCTACCTCGTGCAGAAGCACCTGGTCACCGGCCTCACCGCCGGCGCGGCCAAGTCCTGACCCGTACCGTCCGGGGCGCCCGGCCCGACCGGCCGGGCGACCCCGCCTCGCCTCAACGCCGCACCGAGCCTTCCATTTTTCAAGGGATCACCATGACCCAGTACCTGGCGGACTCCACCCGTCACCCCCACTCCTCCGACCGGCCCGTGGCCACCACGGACTGGTGGAGAGACGCGGTCATCTACCAGGTCTACCCCCGCAGCTTCGCCGACGGGAACGGCGACGGCATGGGCGACATCCCCGGCATCCGCGAGCGCCTGCCGTACCTGCGCGACCTCGGCGTCGACGCCGTCTGGCTGAGCCCGTTCTACGCCTCCCCGCAGGCCGACGCCGGCTACGACGTCGCCGACTACCGGGCCATCGACCCGATGTTCGGCACCCTCCACGACGTGGACGGGCTGATCCGCGACGCCCACCGGCTGGGGCTGCGGATCATCGTCGACCTGGTCCCCAACCACTCCTCCGACCAGCACGAGTGGTTCAAGCAGGCGCTGCGCGAGGGCCCCGGCTCCCGGCTGCGGCAGCGCTACCACTTCCGTCCCGGCAAGGGCGAGAACGGCGAACTGCCCCCCAACGACTGGGAGTCCGTCTTCGGCGGGCCGGCCTGGACGCGCGCTGCCGACGGCGAGTGGTTCCTGCACCTGTTCGCCCCGGAGCAGCCGGACTTCAACTGGGAGCACCCGGCCGTCCAGGACGAGTTCCGCTCGATCCTGCGCTTCTGGCTGGACATGGGCGTCGACGGCTTCCGCATCGACGTCGCGCACGGGCTGGTCAAGGCCGACGGCCTGCCCGACATCGGCGCCCACGAGCAGCTCAAGCTCCTTGGCAACGATGTCCTGCCCTTCTTCGACCAGGACGGCGTCCACGAGATCTACCGCTCGTGGCGGCGCATCCTGGACGAGTACGACGGCGAGCGCATCGCCGTCGCCGAGGCCTGGACCCCCACCGTCGAGCGCACCGCCAACTACGTCCGCTCCGACGAACTGCACCAAGCCTTCAACTTCCAGTACCTCGGCACCAAGTGGGACGCCACCGAGCTGCGCGAGGTCATCGACCGCTCGCTCGACGCCATGCGCCCGGTCGCCGCGCCCACCACCTGGGTGCTGTCCAACCACGACGTGGTCCGCCACGCCACCCGGCTGTCCTCCGACGGGAAGACCCACGACCCGCGCCGCGCCCGCGCCGCCTCCCTGCTGATGCTGGCGCTGCCCGGCTCCGCGTACGTCTACCAGGGCGAGGAACTCGGCCTGCCCGAGGTCACCGACCTGCCCGACGAGGCCCGTCAGGACCCGGCGTTCTTCCGCGCCGCGGGCCAGGACGGCTTCCGTGACGGCTGCCGCGTCCCGATCCCGTGGACCCCCGACGGCCCCAGCCACGGCTTCGGCAGCGGCGGCAGCTGGCTGCCGCAGCCCGAGCGGTGGGCGGAGCTCAGCGTCGCCGCGCAGACCGGCGACCCGGCCTCCACCCTGGAGCTGTACCGCTCCGCCCTGCGGCTGCGCCGCGAGCGCGACGGCCTCGGCGCGGGCGAGTCGGTCCAGTGGCAGGACGCCCCGCAGGGTGTGCTGTCCTTCCGCCGGCCTGGCTTCGTGTGCACCGTCAACACCACGGCCACGCCCGTGACGCTGCCCGTGCCGGGAGCGCTCCTGCTGGCCAGCTCTCCCGTGGAGGTCACCGCGGACGGGGTCGTCGTCCCGGCCGACACGACCGTCTGGTGGGCCGTTTGACGTGCGTCGCGGTCGCATAGGGTCTGCAGGTGTGAACACCACAGCCCGACTCGCCGACATCGCGGCGCAGGCGGGGGTCAGCGAGGCCACCGCCAGCCGCGTGCTGAACGGGAAGGCGGGGGTCGCCCCCGCCACCCGGCAGAAGGTGCTGGCCGCACTGGACGTGCTCGGCTACGAGCGTCCGGTGCGGCTGCGCCGGCGCAGCGCCGGCCAGATCGGGCTGATCACCCCCGAGCTCAACAACCCGATCTTCCCCGCCTTCGCCCAGGTCATCGAGCAGAACCTGACCGGCTACGGCTACACGGCGGTGCTGTGCACCCAGCACCCCGGCGGTTCCACCGAGGACGAACTCGTGGAGGCGCTCGTCGAGCGCGGGGTACGCGGCATCGTGTTCCTGTCGGGGCTGCACGCCGACGTCACCGCCGACCCCGAGCGCTACGCCCGCCTCCTCGGCCAGGGCGTGCCCTACGTGCTGGTCAACGGCTTCAACCCGGCGATCGCCGGGCCGTACATCTCGCCGGACGAGCGCGCCTCCGCGCGCATCGCCGTCCAGCACCTGGTGGAGCTCGGCCACCAGCGGATCGGCCTGGCCGTCGGGCCCAACCGCTTCGTGCCCGTGCACCGCAAGGTCGAGGGCTTCGTCGAGGCACTGGGCAGCCTGCTCGGGCTCGGCGACGAGCAGGCCGCGGAGTGCGTCCAGCACACCCTCTTCTCCGTGGAGGGCGGCCACGCTGCCGCCGGGGCACTGCTGGACAAGGGCTGCACGGGCATCGTCTGCGGCAGCGACCTGATGGCCCTGGGCGCGGTGCGCGCGGTGCGGGAGCGGGGGCTGACCGTTCCCGGGGACGTCTCGGTCGTCGGCTACGACGACTCGCCGCTGATCGCCTTCACCGACCCGCCGCTGACCACCGTCCGCCAGCCGGTCGAGGCGATGGGCGCGGCCGCGGTGAACGCGCTGCTGGAGGAGATCGGCGGCAACCCGGTGCAGCGCTCGGAGTTCGTCTTCCAGACGGAGCTGGTCGTGCGCGGTTCCACGGGTCAGGCGCCCGGCGCCGGCCGGCGTTCCTGACGGCGGGGCCGCCGGTCCCTCACGCGTCCCGCGTGCTCGTGCCGGGGCGGGCCCTGGACCTGCCCCGGGCGGGGCGCAGCGGGGTGGCTTCGTCGGTCCTGGGCCCGCCCCCGCCCCGGTGGCGACCGGTCCAGCCGGCCGGGCGCGTGGGGCCCGCCGTCAGGGGCGGACCCCCGGCCGGTCGGACCGGGCTGAAGAGGAACGTAACAGCCGCTCCGGCCACGACGGAAGGCCCCTGCAGAAACTTTCTGCAAGATTCTGCAGGGGCCTCGCGGAAGGACGTGACCGCAGGTGGGAGGCCACGTGCCGGTCCGGCGGGGAGCCGCTAGGGAGCGATGCCCACGCCGTCCAGCCGGCTCCACGCGCGCTCCTGCGCGGCGGACAGCGCCGGCCAGTGCCGCGCGCCCGGCCGCGGGTACACGCGGGAGGCGTAGGAGCGCGGGACGTACCCCGGCTCGAAGAAGCACCCGGTGCCGTAGGTGGCGTCGAACGCCGGGCAGGAGGCCGCCACCGAGCCGGGCGTGGGCTTGTGGCCGGTGCGTACCCAGGTCGCCAGCGACCGCATCGCTGCGGCGTACTCCGAGGCGCTGAGCTCGCTGTGCTCGCTCTCCCGCGTGAAGTTCTGCACCAGCAGCCCTCCGCGGTGGGCGCCCTCCAGGGAGGCCCGGTAGGCCGCCTCGTGCTCGACGAAGGCGGTCGGGTCGTCGATGGCGTGGACGGTGAGCACCGGGATCGACACGGCGCCGGTGACATCGCTGTCGAAGGACAGGTCCCGCCGGGCCGCCGGGTCGGCGGCGAAGCGCTCCACGCCCGCGTTGAGCGCCGCGTCGTCGTGCGAGCCGGTGTAGCGGACGGTGGTGTTGCCGAACGGGTTACGGCCGCCCAGCCGGTTGTGCACGATGTCGCGGAAGGTGAAGGTCGCGAACCGCAGGTGCGACTCCAGCGTCCGCTCCGGGATCCCCGTCACGGCCAGGATGTCGTCGAGGTTGCGCTGCTGCAGGGCGGTGCGCTCCTGCGGGGGCGAGGAGTAGCCGGTGCACTCCTGCAGGCGGGAGCGGAGTCCGGTGGCCGTCATCGTCGAGTCGGCGCGCAGACCCATCCACAGCGGGTACTGCGGCTCGGTGGGCCTGGGGTGGTTGCCGCAGTAGTACTGGTAGACCACGCGCAGGTCCACCCGGTAGTCGTAGCCGCGCGAGCCCCCGCCCAGGACGCCGCTGGTCAGCAGGGCGCCGTCGTACGGCGACCGGTGACCGGCCGCCTGGATCTCGGCGACCTTGGCCGCCACGTTCCCGCCCCAGGACTGGCCGTGGACGAAGGTCCGGCGCGGGGTGCCGAAGCGCTGCACGAACAGCCGCCGCACGTTCTCGGTGTCCTCGGCCGCCATCCGCGTGCCGTAGCCGCCGCGGCGGTAGGACGAACCCGCCCAGGCGTAGCCCTCCTTCACCATGACCGACCAACGCGCCAGGTCCCCGACGCTGCGTTCCGGGTCGGAGGTGTCGCCCAGGTCCGGGCCGCCGTGGGCGTGGACGACCAGGGAGCCGTTCCAGTCGTGGGGGACCGCCATCGCGTAGTGGGCGCCGTTCGCGTCCTGGCCCCGGTAGCAGGTGGCCTGCTCCGCCAGCTCTGCCGGGCAGTCGGCGGGGGCGGGCCCGCCCGCGGCCGCGGCAGGCAGGGGACCCGCGAGCCCGGCGGCGAGGAGGGCGGCGATGCCCCCGGCAGCCAGGGCGATGCGGCGTCGTGCGGTTCCGGACCGGGGGTGGTGGGGGGAGTGCCCGGTGACCATCGTCTCGTCCTTCCGTCGTCGTCCGGCGCTTCATTGCGCGGGCCCCGAATGTTTCGGGACGCGGGCGGCGGGGGTCCAGAGCCGTGGCCATTGCGTTCATAGTGTTCGGTGATCCGCCGGTGCCCAGAGGAATGTGACGGAGTGTCACATCCGGAGCACGGCCACTGTCGCGAGTGCCGTTGGAAATCCTTGCGACATCTTGCTGTAAGACCTTCGTGAGAGGTACGGTCCCGGCACGGTCCGGCACCGCTGCCGGGCGAAGGCTCATGGCGCGTGGGCTCCCAGAGGTACAACCGTCCGCACACGGATTCCGCAAGGAGAACACCCCGTGGCCCAGCACACCGGGCTGCCCGCGTCCACGCGCCCACGCGCGCGCAGACGCGGAGCCGCAGCCGTCGCGGTGGCGGCCCTCGCCGCCGCCTTCGCCGTCCCCGCATCGGCGCCCGCCGCCTCCGCGGCCGCCCCGCCCCCGCCGCCCTCCGACGCGGCGCTCGCCGCCCAGGCCGCGCGTCACGACCTGACGCGGGAGCAGTTCTACTTCGTACTGCCGGACCGTTTCGCCAACGGCGACGCGTCCAACGACAGGGGCGGTCTGACCGGCACCCGGCTCAGCACCGGCTACGACCCCACCGACAAGGGCTTCTACCAGGGCGGTGACCTCAAGGGGCTCACCGACCGGCTCGACTACATCAAGGGCCTGGGCACCACCGCGATATGGATGGCGCCGATCTTCAAGAACCGGCCCGTGCAGGGCACGGGGGAGCAGGCGTCGGCCGGCTACCACGGCTACTGGATCACCGACTTCACCCAGGTCGACCCGCACTTCGGCAGCAACGCCGACCTCAAGGCGCTGATATCCAAGGCCCACGCCAAGGGCATGAAGGTCTTCTTCGACGTCATCACCAACCACACCGCCGACGTCGTCGACTACGACGAGAAGTCCTACGGCTACCTCTCGAAGGGCGCCTTCCCCTACCTGACGAAGGACGGTGTGCCCTTCGACGACGCCGACTACGCGGAGGGCGGCGAGGGCTTCCCCGCCGTCGACCGCGACTCCTTCCCCCGCACGCCCGTCGTCACCGCGAAGAGCAAGGTCCCGTCCTGGCTCAACGACCCGACGATGTACCACAACCGGGGCGACTCCACCTTCGCCGGCGAGAGCTCCGACCAGGGCGACTTCTCCGGCCTGGACGACCTGTGGACCGAGCGTCCCGAGGTCGTGAAGGGGATGGAGGAGATCTACGAGAAGTGGGTCCGCGACTTCGCCGTCGACGGCTTCCGCATCGACACCGTCAAGCACGTCGACCTGCCGTTCTGGACCCAGTGGGCCACGGCCCTCGACGCCTACGCCGCGAAGCACGGCCGCGACGACTTCTTCATGTTCGGCGAGGTCTACTCCGCCGACACCTCCATCACCTCCCCGTACGTCACCCAGGGGCGACTCGACGCGACGCTCGACTTCCCCTTCCAGGACGCCGCCCGCCAGTACGCCTCCCAGGGCGGCTCCGCAGGCAGGCTCGCCTCGGTCTTCGGCGACGACTACAAGTACACGACCGACAAGGCCAACGCGTACGAGCAGGTCACCTTCCTCGGCAACCACGACATGGGCCGCATCGGCACCTTCCTGAAGCAGGACAACCCGAAGGCCGACGACGCCGAACTCGTGCGCCGGGACCGGCTCGCCAACGAGCTGATGTTCCTCTCCCGCGGCAACCCGGTGGTCTACTACGGCGACGAGCAGGGCTTCACCGGCGCCGGCGGCGACAAGGACGCCCGTCAGACGCTGTTCGCGTCCAAGGTCGCCGACTACCTCGACGACGACCAGCTGGGCACCGACCGCACGCACGCGAGCGACGCCTATGACACCGGCGCCCCCCTCTACAAGGCGATCGCGAAGCTGGCCGGGCTCCGCAAGGCCCACCCGGGGCTCGCCGACGGCGTCCAGACCGAGCGTCACGTCACCGACGGCGCCGGGATCTACGCCTTCTCGCGCACCGATGCCAGGACCCGCACCGAGTACGTCGTCGCCGTCAACAACGCGACGGAGGCGCGGACCGCCGGCATCCCCACCGGCTCCGCCGGCACCGCCTTCACCGCCCTGTACGGCACCGAGGGCTCCGTCACCAGCGGCGCCGACACCAAGATCGCCGTCACGGTCCCGGCGCTGTCCACCGTGGTCTACAAGGCGGCCAAGCCGCTCGGTACCCCCGCCGCCAAGGCCTCCCTGACCCTGAAGGCCCCCGCCGCGGCCGCCACCGGCACCGTCGAGCTCTCCGCCGACGTCGACGGCGGGCAGCTGAACCGGGTCGTCTTCGCCGCGCAGACCGGCAACGGGCCGTGGAAGGTCCTCGGCTCCGCGGACCACGCGCCGTACAAGGTCACCCAGACGGTCGGCGACGACGTGACGCCCGGCACCGCGCTGCGGTACAAGGCCGTCGTGATCGATTCCGCAGGCCGCACCGCGAGCGCCACCGCCGGGACCACCAGCGGCACCCCGGCCGTCCCCGAGACCCCGGTGGCGAGCAGCCGCGACTACGCGGTCGTCCACTACAAGCGGGCCGACAACAATTACACCGACTGGCGCCTGTACGCCTGGGGCGACATCGCCGACGGCGAGGGCACCACCTGGCCGGCCGGCCACGACTTCATCGGCCGTGACGCCTACGGCGCCTTCGCCTACGTCAAGCTCAAGCCGGGCGCGTCCAGCGTCGGTTACCTCGTCATCGACAAGGACGGCAACAAGGACGTCGCCGCCGACCGCTTCATCGACGTCACCAAGACCGGTGAGATCTGGGTGGAGCAGGGCAAGGAGGCCGTCGCCACCCAGGCGCCGTCCGGCACCGAGCCGGGGCAGGACCGCTCCAAGGCCGTCCTGCACTACCACCGTGCCGACGGGGATTACAGCGGCTGGGGCCTGCACACCTGGACCGGCGCCGCGAACCCCACCGACTGGACCGCCCCGCTGCAGCCGGTGCGCACCGACGCCTTCGGCGCCGTCTTCGAGGTGCCGCTCGCCGCGGGCGCCACATCGCTCAGCTACATCATCCACAAGGGCGACACCAAGGACCTGCCCGCCGACCAGTCGCTCGACCTCACCGCCGGCGGACACGAGGTGTGGCTGCTGAACGGCACCGAGAAGTACCTGCTGCCCACCACCGCGGGCTCGTCCGCCGACCTCGACCTGTCCTCGGCCAAGGCCCAGTGGATCGACGCGGACACCGTCGCCTGGAAGACCGGCGACAGCGCGGCCGGCGTCCAGCTGGTGTACGCCCCCGGCGGCGGCCTGACGATCAAGGACGGCGCCCTGACAGGCGAGGGCCACTGGCTCCGCCTGCAGCGCGTCGCGGGCGGCCTGACCGACGCCCAGAAGGCCCGATTCCCGCACCTGAAGGACTACGCGGCCTTCACGATCGACCCCCGCGACCGCGACCGCGTCCGCACCGCCCTCACCGGCCAGGTCGTCGCCACGCAGCGGCTCGCCAATGGCGCGTTGCTGTCCGCCACCGGCGTCCAGATCCAGGGAGTCCTGGACGACCTGTACGCGGCCAAGGCGACCAAGGCCGCGCTCGGACCGGTCTTCGACTACGGCAAGCCCAGTCTGTCCGTGTGGGCTCCGACGGCGCAGTCCGTCGCCCTGGACCTCGACGGGCGCACCGTCCCGATGCGGCGCGACGCCTCCACCGGCGTATGGAGCGTGCACGGCGAGCGGAGCTGGACCGGCAAGCCGTACCGCTACGTCGTCAAGGTCTGGGCGCCCAGCGTCCAGAAGGTCGTCACCAACAAGGTCACCGACCCCTACTCGGTCGCCCTGACCGCCGACTCCAAGCAGAGCCTGGTGGTCGACCTCGACGACGCGTCCCTCGCCCCGCGCGGCTGGTCCGGCCTCGCCAAGCCCCGGGCCGTCGGCCTGAACAACGCCCAGATCCAGGAACTCCACATCCGGGACTTCTCCGTGGCGGACACCACCGTCCCCGCGAAGGACCAGGGCAGGTACACCGCCTTCTCCGACACCGGGTCCGCGGGCATGAAGCACCTGCGGGAACTCGCGAAGTCCGGGGTCTCCTACGTCCACCTGCTGCCGGCCTTCGACTTCGCGACCGTCGCGGAGAAGAGCGCCGACCAGGCCACCGTCGGCTGCGACCTCGGCGCCTACCCGGCCGACTCCGACCAGCAGCAGGAGTGCGTGGCCGCGGTCGCCGCGAAGGACGCCTACAACTGGGGCTACGACCCCTTCCACTACACCGTTCCCGAGGGCTCCTACGCCACCGACCCGGAGGGCACGAAGCGCACCGTCGAGTTCCGGAGGATGGTGCAGGGCCTCAACCAGGCGGGTCTGCGGGTCGTCATGGACGTGGTCTACAACCACACCGCGGCGAGCGGCCAGGACGACAAGTCCGTCCTCGACCGGATCGTGCCCGGTTACTACCAGCGCCTGCTGGACGACGGCACCGTCGCCAACTCCACCTGCTGCTCCAACACCGCGACCGAGAACGCGATGATGGGCAAGCTGGTCGTCGACTCGATCGTCACCTGGGCCAAGGAGTACAAGGTCGACGGCTTCCGCTTCGACCTGATGGGCCACCACCCCAAGGCGAACATCCTCGCGGTCCGCAAGGCGCTGGACGCGCTGACCCCCGCGAAGGACGGCGTCGACGGCAAGAAGATCATCCTCTACGGCGAGGGCTGGAACTTCGGCGAGGTCGCCGACGACGCCCGCTTTGTGCAGGCCACGCAGAAGAACATGGCCGGCACCGGTGTCGCCACCTTCTCCGACCGGGCCCGCGACGCGGTCCGCGGCGGCGGCCCCTTCGACGCCGACCCCGGTGTCCAGGGTTTCGCCTCCGGCCTGTTCAACGAGCCCAACGGCTCCGCCGCCAACGGCAGCGAGGCCGAGCAGCGGGCCCGTCTGCTGCACTACCAGGACCTCATCAAGGTCGGCCTCACCGGCAACCTGAAGTCCTTCTCCTTCACCGACAGCAGCGGCAAGGAGGTCACCGGCGCCGGGACCGACTACAACGGCTCGCCCGCCGGCTACGCCGACGCCCCCGGCGACGCCCTCGCCTACGCCGACGCCCACGACAACGAGTCCCTGTTCGACGCGCTCGCCTTCAAGCTGCCCCAGGGCACCTCGCCCGCCGACCGGGCCCGCATGCAGGTCGTCGCCGAGGCCGTCCCGGCCCTCTCCCAGGGTCCGGCGCTCTACCAGGCGGGCTCGGACCTGCTGCGCTCCAAGTCCCTGGACCGCAACTCCTACGACTCCGGCGACTGGTTCAACGCCATCCACTGGGACTGCTCCTCCGGCAACGGCTTCGGCCGCGGCCTGCCCCCCAAGGCCGACAACGAGTCCAAGTGGTCCTTCGCGAAGCCGCTGCTGACCGCGGACACGCTCCGGGTCGGCTGCGGCCAGATCACCTCGGCCTCGGCCGCGTACCAGGACCTGCTGCGGATCCGCTCCACCGAGCCGGCCTTCGGGCTGACCACGGCGGCGCAGGTCCAGGAGCAGCTGTCCTTCCCGCTCTCGGGAGAGCAGGAGACCCCGGGTGTCATCACCCTGCAGCTGGGCCGGCTGGTGGTGGTCTTCAACGCGACCCCGAAGGCCCAGGACCAGCGGGTCGGCGCCCTGTCCGGGAAGGGCTACGCCCTCCACCCGGTGCAGGCCGCGGGCTCCGACCCCGTGGTGAAGCGGGCCTCCTACGACGCCGCGTCCGGCACCTTCACCGTGCCGGGCCGCACCGTCGCGGTGTTCGTCCGGAAGTAGCGACACGTTCCGTGACCGCCCGGTCGGCGGCCCGCTCCCCGCGGGTCCCGGCCGGGCGGTGCTGCGTACGGGCGAAGTGGGTGGCCATCCGGATGAATCGGCGGCGCGCCGGTCCCGGTGGGTGATCCGCCAGGGGTACGTATCCGCGCGGCTCCGGTGACGCACGGTGATTGCCGTCCCGGGAGGCCTCGTTCCCGTCGTCCCTTGGAGGACCCTTGAAGCGGCGCCAGCGAATATCGCTTTCCAGCCTTCCCGCCCTGCTCGTCCTGCTCGTCGGCACCCTCCTGGGCACGGTCGTCCCGGCCCACGCCGAGGACTGGGGGCCGGGTGCAAAGCCCGCGGCCCCCGAGGGCCGTCCCGCCGCGGGCCACGGGCCCGGTCCGGTCGCGAGTGCCCCCGGGCGCCGGCCCGGCGGCCCGGAGAACTCCCGCATCTGCATCGGTGCCACCTTCACCGACCCCAAGTTCTTCTGCGGCGACCCCCGGCTCGGCCCGCGGCAGCTGCCCACCAAGGGCCTGCTCGGCGCGATGCTGACCGACTACCGGCGCCTCGACTCGCAGAACGCCAACGGCTTCCTGCGCACCTGGTTCGACTTCGCGGCGAACAGCTACAAGTTCCCGCCCAACGACGGCTTCCTCCCCGGCGGCCCCGTCTCGGTCATCAACCTGGCCGTGGGGCAGCGGATCGACCGCTTCGGCGGCGAGGGCGGGCGGTTCCTCGCACCGGCGGGCTCGCCGTACTCCCAGCGCTCCATCGCGCCCTCGAACCTCAACACCTTCGACCCGGGCTACCCCTTCAACTACCACCTGTACAAGGTCGTCAGGCCGTTCGCGGTCTCCGCGGGACCCGTGGCGCCGTTCTACGGGCAGCCCGGCAACGGCCTCCAGTACGTGCTGCCGCTCGGTGACAGCGTGGCCAACCGCATCGCCAACGGCGACCTCATCCGGCTGAACTGACGGGCGCGGCCATGGACCGGCGTGAGCTGTGCGAGGCGCTCGCCTCCGCGGGAGTGCCCGGCGGGCTGTACGAGGTCCCCGGCTTCCACGAGTCCGACCCGAGGCCCCCGGATTTCCTGTACCTCCGGCGGGAGGGCGACGCGTGGGTGGTCGGCAACTTCGAACGCGGCGTCCACGATCCGCACCGGCGCTTCGGCACCGAGGACGCCGCCTGCCGCTACCTCCACGACCGGCTCACCGACCGCGGGCCGGGCCCGGGCCCCGGAATCGACCAGGAGATGGAGGAGGTGCTCCGCGACCGGGAGGAGATCCGGCGCGCGGCCCATGATGCCTATGAACGGTCCCGGCGCCGGGAGACCTGACCCGCCGCCCCGTGAGCCGCACACGGCGGAGCGGCCCGCCCCGGACCTCCGGGCGGGCCGCTCCGCTTCGTGGCGCGGTTCTCGCCTACAGCTTCTTCTCCAGCAGGGTCACCGCGTACGGGCTGCCGCCCTTCCCGCCCTGCTTGTGGGGCTGCTCGCCGACGACGGCGTAGCCCGCGCCCTCGTAGTACGCCCGCAGCTGCGGGTTGGCCGCCACGCAGTCCAGCCGCGCGTACGGGCGGCCCTCCTCGGCGATGCGGTGCTCCGCCCGGTCGAGCATGGCCCGGCCGGTGCCGCGCGGGGCGGTCGTCCGGTCCACCATGAGGCGGTGGACGTAGCCCGCGTCCGGTGGGCGCACTCCCCAGGCGTGCTGGTCCTCCCACCACAGCTCCCAGGCGCCGACCACCCGGCCCGCGCGTTCGGTCAGCCAGACCTCGCCCGCCGCCATGCGGGTGCGGAAGTGCCCCTCGTCCATCTCGCCGGGCTTCCACTGGTCGATGCCGTGCTCCTGCATCCATTGGGCGGCCTCGTCCCGGAGGCGGACGAGGAGGGCGGCGTCGTCGGGCAGCGCGAGGCGGAAGGAGAGGTCGTTCACGCCTCCATTGTCCGGGAACCGTTTCCGGGCCGTCGCCCGGCCGGTCCCGGGGAGGCCGTCGTGGCATGGCGGGGTGCCGCGTCACCGCCCGGGACCGGACCCTTCGGCAGGAGGGTGTTGCCGAGGGTACGGCCAGGTCCACGTACAGCCAGGGCCGCCGTCCTGGCCGGAGTCGTTGACCGGGGCCCATTTCGCGGTGAGGAAGCCGTCGGCGAAGCAGAGCGAGGAGCCGGAGGCCCTGGTGAACCGCTGGGCGGCGACGCCGCCGGAGGAGACGGCCGAGGTGTACGGCGGGTTGTCGACCTTGATGCTCCTGACGACCGGCGCACCCGCGCCGTTGCTGCCGCGGCTCGCGCTCGGGAAGGTGTGCGCGGTGACCGGCTCGGTGGCGGTGCGGGGGCGGCCGGGTTGGCGGTGACGGTCGCGACGAAGGTCGACTGCGAGCACGGCACGCCGCTGGTACCGGTGGCGCTGGAGTGGAGCGTGGCGCTGGTGCCCGGGGCCGGCCCGGCACCCCGGCGGGGCCTCGCGGCGCCGCGAACGCTCCCGGCACGACGCCCCGGCGCCCGCTGCTCCGCGGAGCGGGCCACCGGGGCGGGCCACCGGGGCGGGGGAGGGCACCGGCTCGAGCGCCGGGGGGCGAACCGATCCGGACTCAGCGCAGCGTCGTGAGCGCCGCGCCCGAGTCGAGCACCGCCGACAGCTCGGCCCGGGCGCCCTGTTCGGCCCGTACCGCCATCGTCGGACCCTTCGAGGCGCCGGTCACACCGCCCGTGGCCTTGATCCGCGTCACGTCACGGCTGCCCGCCGCCAGCAGGTACCAGTGGCCGGCCGTGGACTTCCACAGCGCCCCGGCCAGTACCTGCGGCACCGCCCGGCCGCACGCCCCGGCGTCCCGGCCGCTCTGGCCCACCGGCGCGCCCGGGGTGCCCGGGTCGGACACCGGGGGCAGGAACAGCGCGAGCGCCCGGCCGTCCGTGCCGCGCCAGGTGTCGGCGCGGGCGCAGACCCACGACGCCTGCCCGTTGTCCTCCGGCAGCCGCTGCGTGGCGTACCGCCAGACGTTGACCGACCGGGTGCCCAGGCCGCTCATGGAGGAGAGGTTGCAGGCCGTCCGGGCCACGTTCGCCAGCGCCGTGGGGCCGGTCGCCTCCAGCGGCGTGCCGTCCGCCGGCGGCTGGTACGTCAGGTGTGCCGGCACGAGGTCGCCGAGGTCGGTGAGGAGGAACGGCCGGTCCACCCCGAGCCCCCCGGCGGCGCGGAACTGCAGTGCGGGCCAGGTGTCCCCGCACACCCCGGGGCGGCTGTCCGCACCCGGCATCCGCACCGGCTCGGTCACCCCGTCCGCCGTGCGGTCCAGCTTCGCCGGTGCGCGCCCCGGGTCGCGCAGGTCGCGCGAGGCTGCCTCGGTGACCCACGGGGCGGTCAGGAAGCGGGTGTTGCCGTCCGTCCGGCCGAGGACCACGGCCGCGGTGGTCACACCCGCGCCGTCCACCCGGGCGAAGTCCAGGGCCGCCGTGCCCCCGCCCTCGCGCGGCTCGGCGTAGCGCACCAGCCGCAGGCCGTCGTACATCAGCACCACGGTGGCGCCGTCCACGTCCCCCGCGTACAGCAACTGCGGCTGCTGCGCGGGCAGTCCCTCGGCGGTGCCCTTGGTGGCGGACACGGCGACCCGGGCGGAGGGCTGTGCCCACACCGCCATCGCCCGGCCCAGCAGCGCCCGGTCGCCGGCCCGCCCGCCGCGGGTCGGCCAGGCGGTGAAGTCCACCCGGGAGGCACGGGTCCACGCGGTGTCCTTCACCCGCACCAGCTTGGCCGGGTCCAGCAGCCCCGCGGTCCCGTAGGCGCCCGGTGACCCGCCCGCCGCGTACGGGTCCTGCCCGCCGGTCAGCACCGCGACCAGGGTCGCGGTGACGGCGACCGCGCCCGCCGCGATGAGACCCACCCGCACGTGCTGCCGCCTGCGCAGCAGATCCGTCGGCCGGGCCTGCACCGTGCACGGGTCGAACCCGCTGCCGCCCAGCAGCAGCCCCTCCGGCACCGCCTTCGCGGCCTTCAGCGCGCCCCGCGGGTCCGCCACCCCGGCGGCCACCAGCAGCCTGCGCACCTCGCGGCCGTCCGCGTGCCGGGGCCGCTCCAGCTCCAGCAGCGCGTACGCGGCGCGCCCGGCCGCGTTCAGCCCCGACAGCGCCCGGTCCAGCTCCGCCTCGTCGGTCCCGGTCGCCTTGGTGTGCAGCCGCAGGCCCCACACGTACGGCGCCGGACCGCCCACCAGCGTCCTGCGCAGCCGGCCGCGCCAGCCCCGTTCGCGCCCGAACGCCAGCGCGGTGTCCAGCACTTCCTGCCGCACCAGGGCGTACGCCGGGTCCGTGGTGCCCCGCGGCCCGGGCACGTCCGCCACGGCGGGGTCCGGTTCGCACGGCGAGCGCGGCAGCGCGCCCTGCGTCAGGGTGTGGGCGGTCAGCACCCTCCGGTGCCGGCCGAGCGACGGCGGCAGCGTCAGGTAGGCCAGCCGGACCAGGTGCGGGTAGTTCTCGACGAGTGCGGCCTCCGCCTCCTCGACGTCCACGATCACGGGTGCGCCGTGCCGGGGACGGGTGGCGGTCGCGTGCTGGGCGTTCACGTTCCGTTGAACGAGTGCATCCTGGGATGGTCACTCCGCCGCCCCTCCGCGCCCGGCCCGGGCCGCCCGACGACGGCACCGGCGGCCGGCCCCGAGCGCGACGTCCGAATCCCGCCGGACCCGGTGACCGGACCCGGCGACGCTGGGGGGCATGGACACCCATCGCATCACGTACGAGGTCCGGGCCCTCGACCCGGCCGTGGCGGAGGAGCTGCGGCGCCTTGACGACGCCGGTCTCGTCCCCCGCCCCGGGCCGGACCCGGAGGGCGGCGCCCCGCTCCGCTGCTGCCTGCGGCACAGCGCACCGGGGGAGCGGATCGTCCTGGCCGGCTACGCGCCGCTGCGGCGCTGGGCCGCCGGGACCGGCGCCGACCCGGGACCCTACGCCGAGACCGGGCCGGTCTTCGTGCACGCCGCCGCCGAGGACTGCCCCGGCCCGCCGGACACCCCCGGCTACCCCGTCGCCCTCCACGGCGAGCGGCGGGTCTTCCGCTGCTACGACGCCCGGGGCCGCATCCTCGGCGGGCGCCTCGTCCAGCTGACCGCGGACGAGGTCGCCGCGGGCGCCGCCGACGCCGTCCTGGCGGCCCGGTTCGCCGATCCGCGGGTCGCCCTGGTGCACGTACGGGCCGTGGAGTACGGCTGCTTCCTCTTCGAGGCCGTCCGCACCCCGTGAACACGCCGAGGGCGCCCGGCGTGTGGACGGGCGCCCTCGGTGACGGTGCGGAGCGTCAGACGAGCTCGGCCTTCTCCAGCGCCGAGCAGCAGGTGCCGACGATGAGGCGCGTGACGACGTAGGGGTCCACGTTGGCGTTGGGCCGGCGGTCCTCGATGTAGCCCTTCTTGTCGACCTCGACCTGCCACGGGATGCGGACCGAGGCGCCGCGGTCGGAGACGCCGTAGCTGTACTCGCTCCAGGGGGCGGTCTCGTGGGCGCCGGTCAGGCGGGCCTCGACGCCGGAGCCGTAGTTCTTGATGTGCTCCATCGGCTTGTCGTCGCGGCCGAGGGCCTCGCAGGCCTCGATGATCGCGTCGTAGCCCTCGCGCATGGCCTTGGTGGAGAAGTTGGTGTGCGCGCCCGCGCCGTTCCAGTCGCCCTGGGCCGGCTTGGGGTGGAGGGTGGCGGAGACGCCGAACTCCTCGGCGGTGCGGTACAGCAGCCAGCGCGCGACCCACAGCTGGTCGGCGACCTCCAGCGGGCTCAGCGGGCCGACCTGGAACTCCCACTGGCCGGGCATGACCTCGGCGTTGATGCCGGAGATGCCCAGGCCCGCGGCGAGGCAGTTGTCGAGGTGCTTCTCGACGATCTCGCGGCCGAAGATCTCGTCGGCGCCGACGCCGCAGTAGTAACCGCCCTGCGGGGCCGGGTAGCCAGCCTCGGGGAAGCCCAGTGGGCGCGAGCCCTGGAAGAAGGTGTACTCCTGCTCGATGCCGAACAGCGACTCCTGGCCCGCGAACTGCTCGGCGACCGGGCGCAGCAGGGCACGGGTGTTGGAGGCGTGCGGGGTGTCGTCGATGTTGAAGACCTCGCACAGCACCAGCAGGTTCGCGCCGCCGCGGATCGGGTCCGGGTAGGTGGCGACGGGCTTGAGCACGCGGTCCGAGCTGTGGCCCTCCGCCTGGTTGGTGCTGGAGCCGTCGAAGCCCCACACACCCGGCTCCGCGCCGTCGGCGAGGATCTTGGTCTTCGAGCGCAGCTTGGCGGTCGGCTCGGTACCGTCGATCCAGATGTACTCGGCCTTGTAGCTCACGGGCGTCATCCTTGTTGGCGTGTGCCTTGCGGGGCGGGTGGTGTTGCCGCTGCAGCGTCACAACCCGCGATTTCGCATCCATTGCCCATGTGTTAACCCGATGTGAACGAGCCGCCGTCCCACCTGCCGGACACCCCGGCCCGGTGGGTGCCGGCCCGGGTCCCGGGCCTGGTGCCGGGCCCCGGCGGACCGCCGTGACCAGGGACGTAAGGTGTGTGCCATGCCTCACATCACCGTGGACTACACCGGCAATCTCGCCGACGCGTTCGACCGGCGCGGCTTCGCGACCGCGCTGCACCCGCTCGTCACCAAGATCATCGACACCAGGGTCGAGGCGTGCAAGACCCGGTTCCGCCGGTCCGACGAGTACGTCCTCGCCGACGGCGCCCCCGAGCACGCGCTGGTCCTCGTCCAGGCCGCCATCCTGTCCGGGCGTACGCCCGAGGCCAAGACGCAGCTGAGCGAAGCCGTCCTGGAACTGCTGAAGGAGCACCTCGCGCCGACCCCGGGGCTGAGCGTGCAGACCGCCGTCGACATCGTCGACCTCGACCGCACCTGGTACCGCAGCCACACCGAGCCGGCGGGGGAGCGGTGACCATGCGCATCGGACTCCTCGGCACCGGCCCCTGGGCGGAGATCGCCCACGGCCCCGCCCTCGCCGCCCACCCCGACGTCGAGTTCACCGGGATCTGGGGTCGCCGCCCCGAGGCGGCGGCCGCCCTCGCCGCGACCCTCGGCACCCGCGCCTACGCCGACGTGGACGAGCTCATCGGCGACGTGGACGCCGTGGCGATCGCCCTGCCGCCGGACGTGCAGGCCCCGCTGGCCGCGCGGGCCGCCGAGGCCGGCCGGCACCTGCTGCTCGACAAGCCGGTCGCGACGACCGTGGCCGACGCCCGCCGCGTCGCCGAGGCCGCCGAGGCCGCCGGGGTCGCGTCGGTGGTGTTCTTCACCCTCCGCTTCGACGCCACGAGTTCCGCCTGGATCGACGAGCAGGCCGCCGTGGACGGCTGGTTCACCGCCCGCGCGCAGTGGCTCGGCTCGGTGTTCACCTCCGGTGACAGCCCCTTCGCCGACTCGCCCTGGCGGCGCGAGAAGGGCGCGCTGTGGGACGTCGGGCCGCACGCGCTGTCCGTGCTCCTCCCCGTCCTCGGGGACGTCACCGCGCTCACCGCCGTCCAGGGGCCGGGCGACACCGTCCACCTGGTGCTGCGGCACGACAGCGGCGCCTCCAGCACGGCGGCGCTCAGCCTCACCGCCCCTCCGGCGGCCGCCGGCATGACCGTCGAGCTGCGCGGCACCTCCGGCGTCGCCTCGCTCCCCGACCGCGCCGACGGGCCCGTGCCCGCCTTCGGCAACGCCATCGACGCCCTGCTCACGGCCGTGCGCACCGGCGTCCCCCACCCCTGCGACGCCCGTTTCGCGGCGCGCGTGACGGAGTTGCTGGCCTCGGCCGACCCTGTGTGACGCGCCGTCAGGGGCCGGACCCTGGCGGGCGACTTGCGAAGTGCCTATCGTTTTGGGTATGGCAGCGGACTGGTGGTCCATCGAAGTCCTCAACGCCAGCACACCCGCCGCGGCATGGCGTGACGCGTATGCGCCGACGCTCGTGGAGTCGGCGGTCACCAACCGTGCACTGGCGTGGGAATGGCACACGTACGGGTGGGGCGTCGTCTTCGAGCTGTGCTTCCGTGAAGAGGAGCACTGGCTCGGGTGGCGCGCCCTGCCCGGCACTCGCGCGGCGCTCGACGCCGTCCCCGATCCGGTCTCCGGCGTCCTGGTCCACCGCGGTCGCGGCGGCACCAGCGGAGCCTTCGTCCCCCGCGCCCCGCACCGGTCGCCGGGCGCGGCCGCGGTGGGCCTCCCCGAGCCACCGGCCGAACCGGCCGGGGCGGTTCTGTGCGAACGGGCGGTGCGGGCGTAGCGCGGATCAGCGCGCGCCCCGCCGTGCCCTCATCTGCCGCGGCCACGCCCGGCCCGTCGTCTCCACGGCCGCGGTCCGCAGCAACTCCGGCACGGCGGCCGCGGGATGGCCGCCGAACCCGGGGAACCGCCAGAAGTGGTACTCGTTCCAGTAACTCACCGCGCGCCGCTCGGTGACGGCGAGGAACTCCGGGTGCTCCGCGGCGAACCGCCCGTGCACGCGGCGCGCCTCGCTCCCCGGCGCCAGGGCCTCGGTGAGCCGTGCGTGCAGGTCGGCGACGATCTCCGGAACGTACTCGCCCGTGAGCCGCACCACGAACGGCACGGTCCATGGCTCGGCCACCCCGGCGATCTGCGCCGCGTGCCGCTGCCGTACGTACCCGTCGTGGTGCACCGCGTACAGGCAGTGCAGGACGAGGCGCTGCCGGGGGGTGAGGGATGGCGCCACGTCCGGGTCGGGCTCGTCGTGGTACAGGCGCACCGGTATCCGCACATCGCCGTGGACCTCCCAGATGGGGCCGAAGGGCGGGGGCGGCAGCAGGGCTGCGACGGCGCGCACGTCCGGCGCGAGCGCGGCGGGGAACGCGGCCTCCGGGGACGGCGGATCGGCAGGCGGGGAGGACATCGGCCGACCCTTCCCGGACCGCGCTCCCGGGCGGCGGGAAGAATGCGCGTCGGGGCCGCCTTGTACGGATCATGAAGGCCATCGTGTACACGGAAGGCGGCGGCCCCGAGGTGCTGCGCCTGACCGAGCGGCCGGTGCCGCAGCCGGGTCCGGGCGAGGTACGGGTACGGGTCGAGGTGTCGGGGGTCAACCCGACGGACTGGAAGTCGCGGCGCGGCGGTCCGCCCGCCGCGGTCGCGGAGCAGGTGCCGGACCAGGACGGCGCCGGGGTGGTCGACGCGGTCGGCGAGGGCGTCGACCCCGGGCGGACCGGTGAGCGGGTGTGGCTGTGGGAGGCCGCCTGGCAGCGGGCGGACGGCACCGCCCAGGAGTACGTGACGCTTCCCGGGGCCCACGCCGTGCCGCTGCCCGATTCCGCGTCCTTCGACCTCGGCGCCGCCCTCGGCATCCCCGCGATGACCGCGCACCGCGCGCTGACCGTGGCGGAGCGCGGCCCGGCACGGCTCGCGCCGGGCGCCCTCGACGGCCGGACCGTCCTGGTCGCGGGCGGCGCGGGCGCGGTCGGCCACGCGGCGATCCAGCTCGCACGCTGGGCCGGGGCCTCGGTGGTGACCACGGTCAGCGGCCCCCGCAAGGCCGGCCTCGCGCGGGCCGCGGGCGCGCACCACGTCGTCGACTACCGCGGGAGCGATGCCGCGGCGGAGATCCGCAGGGCCGCGCCCGGAGGCGTCGACATCGTCGTGGAGGTGTCCGTCGCGCAGAACACCGCGCTCGACCTCGCGGTGCTGGCGCCCGGCGGCGTGGTCGCGTACTACGCCGACAACGGCGGCGCCGAGTTCACCCTGCCCGTACGCGAGAGCTTCGCGCGCAACCTGCGCTGGCAGGGCGTGCTCGTCTACACCATGCCGGCCGCGGCCAAGGCGGAGGCCGTCGCGGCCCTGACGGCCGCCCTCGCCGACGGGGCGCTGCGGGTCGGGGAGGACGCGGGGCTGCCGCTGCACCGCTTCCCGCTGGCGCGGACCGGCGACGCCCACGCGGCCGTGGAGGAGGGCGCGGTGGGCAAGGTGCTCGTCGACGTCCGGACCGGCGCTTAGCCGGGCGGGGCGGGCGGGCGGTCCGGTGTCGCGTTTGTTCAAGACCGGCGGCCGCCCGTCCCCGCAGGATGGGCGCATGACCGAAGCCCATGCGTTCATGATCGAAGCTGCCGCGGAGGCGGCCCGGGTCGCCCGCGGGGTGGGCGGGGACCCCGCCCGCCTCTCCGCACCGACCCCGTGCGGGGAGTGGGACCTCCGCACGCTGCTCAACCACTGGATCCTCTACACCTCGCACGGCCTGGAGCTCCGGGCGCTGCGCGAGCCGCTGCCCGAGGAGCTCGCCGCCCGCGACTTCACCGCGGCCCCGGACTGGGCCGGGGCGTACGCGCGGCAGCTGGACCGCGCCGTCGCGGCGTGGGCGGTGCCGGAGGCGTGGGAGGGCGAGGTGGACCTGGGGCACGCGAAGATGCCGGCCGCCGAGGTCGCCTCGATGATCGTCAAGGAGCTCGCCGTCCACGGCTTCGACGTGGCCCGCGCCACCGGCCAGGAGTACCGCTGCGGCGAGGGCCTGGGCGCGTTCGTCCTGGAGGTCGTCGACAGGTACGCCGAGGTCTACCGCCAGTACGAGGGCTTCGCGGAGCCCGTCACGCTCCAGGCCCCCGCCGCGGCCACCGCCTTCGAACGGGCCCTGGCCCTGTCGGGCCGTACGCCCACGGGCTGACGGGGCCCAGGCGCCGGCGGGGGCCCGCGCCGGCGACGGCCTACGCGCTGATGGCGTTCGTGCCGAGCAGGCCGAAGAGCAGGGCGCCGATCACGAGCCGGTAGATGATGAACGCGTTGAACGAGTGCTTGGCCACGAACTTCAGCAGCCAGGCGATCGACGCGTACGCGACGACGAAGGAGACGACCGTCCCGACGACGAGCGGCGCGGTGTCCACCCCGGCGCCGAGCGCCTCCTTCAGCTCGTACAGGCCGGCGCCGGTCAGTGCGGGGATGCCCAGGAAGAAGGAGAGCCGCGTCGCGGCGACCCGGTCCAGGTCGAGGATGAGCGCGGTGGACATCGTCGCGCCGGAGCGGGAGAAGCCGGGGAAGAGCAGGGCGAGGATCTGCGAGGAACCGACGAGCATCGCGTCCTTGAACGTGGTGTCGTCCTCGCCGCGCTTGTGGCGGCCCATCTGGTCGGCCGCCCACATCACGCCGCTGCCGACGATCAGCGAGCCCGCGACCACCCACAGCGAGGCCAGCGGCCCCTCGATGAGGCGCTTGGCCGCCAGGCCGACGACGACGATCGGGATCGTCGCGAAGATCACCCACCAGCCGAACTTGTAGTCGTGGTGGTACCGCTCCTCGCGGTTGACGATGCCGGTGAACCACGCCTTGCAGATCCGGACGATGTCCTTGAAGAAGTAGACCAGCACGGCCGCGATGGCACCGGACTGGATGACCGCGGAGAAGGCGACGACGGCCTTGTCGTCCACCGGGATGCCCATCAGGCCCTCGGTGATCTTCAGGTGGCCGGTGGACGAGATCGGGAGGAACTCGGTGACCCCCTCCACGACGCCGAGCACAGCTGCCTGACCGATACTGATGGCGCTCATGGGACCCATCTCTGCGGAGGACGTGGCATGCCCGGGCCTGCACCGGCCGGAGCCCTACGGAGTGTAAGAGAAGTCCCGCGCCCCCCGCGAACCAGGTCCGCCCCGACCGCACGCCCCGCCGCGGGGCGGCCCCGCGAACGGGGCGGTCGTGCGGGAGGCCCGAACGGCGGCGTGTCACGCATGTCACATCAGGGTCATCTCATTGGAAATCGTAAAGAAGCGGACTTGTGCCGCCAAAGGTGACGGTATGCACAAGGGTGCAGGGGTCGCAGTGCGGTCGCGCGGTGCGAGGACGATGTGACGGAAAGCTCGAACAGGCCCGGTCGTGGGCAATACTGGCGGCCGCATGCCTGCGTAGGAGCCTTTCATGTCGATGATCAGCAATCTCCGCAAAGCCGTCCGCCTCACCCACGTACGCCAACGGCGCGTGGACCTCAGCCACCCGGCGCGTTCCCCGCTGGGCAGCTCGGTGGTGAACTGCGTGGTCTACATGGGCGGACTGCGGCAGGACGACTGCGCCGCCTACGAGGCGATCGCCCGGGTCCGCAAGTCCGGCCGCGGATTCGTGTGGATCGGGCTCCACGAGCCATCGGAGGCGGAGTTCGCCGGTGTCGCCGAGCTGTTCGGGCTGCACCCGCTGGCCGTCGAGGACGCCGTCCACGCCCAGCAGCGGCCCAAGCTGGAGCAGTACGGCGACACCCTGTTCACCGTCCTGAAGACCGCCCGCTACGTCGAGCACGACCGGCTCACGGCCACCAGCGAGGTCGTGGAGACCGGCGACATCATGGTCTTCACCGGGCCCGACTTCGTCATCACGGTGCGCCACGGCGGCCACGGCTCCCTCGGCCCGCTCCGGGAGGGCCTGGAGACCGTACCCGACCAGCTCGCCAAGGGGCCGGCCGCCGTCCTGCACGCGATAACCGACCACGTCGTCGACGAGTACCTCGCCGTCACCGCCGCGGTCCACGAGGACATCGAGCAGGTCGAGACGGACGTCTTCTCCGATCACCGGGGCCGCGGCTCCGACGCCGGCCGGATCTACCAGCTCAAGCGCGAACTGCTGGAGCTCAAGCGGGCCGTGGCCCCGCTGGGCCGCCCCCTGCAGCGGCTCGCCGAGGAGGCCCTGCCCGGCGTCGAGGCCGACCTCCGGACCTACTTCCGCGACGCCGCCGACCACCTCGCCCGCGCCACCGAGCAGGTCAACTCCTTCGACGACCTGCTCAACTCGATCCTCCAGGCCAACATCGCGCAGGTGTCCATGGCCCAGAACGAGGACATGCGCAAGATCAGCGCCTGGGTCGCCATCCTCGCCGTCCCCACCATGATCTGCGGCCTGTACGGCATGAACTTCGAGCACATGCCGGAACTGCGCTGGACCTACGGCTATCCGCTCGCCGTGGGCGTGATGGTCGTCGCCTGTTTCGTCATCCACCGCGGATTCCGGCGCAACGGCTGGTTGTGAGCAGTGCTGTGTGACATATTACCGGCGTGAGCAAGCCGACGAGCTGCGATGTCGTGGTCGTCGGCGCCGGGATGGTGGGCGCGGCATGCGCCCTCCACGCCGCGGCGGCCGGGCTCCGCACCGTCCTGGTGGACCGCGGACCGGTGGCCGGCGGCACCACCGGGGCCGGCGAGGGCAATCTGCTGGTCTCCGACAAGGAGCCGGGTCCGGAGCTCGGACTCGCCCTGCTCTCGGCCCGGTTGTGGCACGAGCTGACGGATCGTCACAACCTGGGCGTGACCGCCGAGTACGAGGCCAAGGGCGGGCTCGTCGTGGCCGCCGGCCCTGACGGACTGCGCGCGCTCCTGGACTTCGCCGCCGCCCAGCGGCGCAGCGGCGTCGAGGCGGTGCCCGTCCCCGCGGACGGGCTGCGCGACCTCGAACCCCACCTGGCGGACGGCCTCGCCGGGGGCGTCCACTACCCCCAGGACGCCCAGGTGCAGCCCGCGCTCGCCGCCGCCCGCCTCGTCCGGGCCGCCCGCGACCTCGGCGCCGAGGCGCGGTTCGGCACCGCGGTGACGGCGGTGCTCCGGACGCCCGACGGCGCCGTGCGCGGGGTGCGCACCGACCGCGGCGACATCCACTGCCCGGCCGTCGTCAACGCCGCGGGCACCTGGGGCGGTGAGGTGGCCGCCCTCGCCGGGGTACGGCTGCCGGTACTGCCGCGGCGCGGCTTCGTCCTGGTCACCGAGCCCCTCCCGGCGCGCACCGTCCGCCACAAGGTCTATGCGGCGGACTACGTCGCCGACGTCGCCAGCGACTCCGCCGCCCTGCAGACCTCCGCCGTCGTCGAGGCCACCGCCGCGGGCCCCGTCCTCATCGGTGCCAGCCGCGAACGCGTCGGCTTCGACCGCACCTTCTCCCTGCCCGTCGTACGCCGCCTCGCCGCCCAGGCGCTCGCCCTCTTCCCGGTGCTCCGGGACGTCGCGACGCTGCGCGCGTACACCGGCTTCCGGCCCTACCTGCCGGACCACCTCCCCGCGATCGGCCCCGACCCCCGCGTCCCCGGGCTCCATCACGCCTGCGGCCACGAGGGTGCGGGCATCGGACTCGCCCCCGCCACCGGCCACTTGATCGCCCAGTGCCTCACCGGGGCCCGTCCCGACCTGGACCTCACCCCCTTCCGCCCCGACCGTTTCCCCGCCGAGGAGGCCACCCCGTGAGCCGCCGCAGCCCCCTGCGCCTGGCCCGCGCCGAACCGGGCCCGGGCTTCACCTTCACCTTCGACGGGCGCGACATTCCCGCCCACCCCGGCCAGTCGGTCGCCGCCGCCCTCTGGTCGGCCGGCGTCCTGTCCTGGCGCACCACCCGCGTCGACGGCGCTCCCCGCGGCGTCTTCTGCGGCATCGGCGTCTGCTTCGACTGCCTCGTCACGGTCAACGGCCGCCCGGGTCAGCGTGCCTGCGTCACCGCCGCCCGCGCCGGCGACGTCGTCACCCCGCAGGTCGGCACGGGAGAGCTGCCGTGACGGCCCCCGGCGGGGCCGCCCCCGGCCGCGGTGCGGTGCGGGCGGCCGGGCTCCGGTGTGTCCTTGGCGGGGCGGCCGAGCGGAGTCGCCCGCCCCGGGGGCGTGGCCAACCGGCAGGTGCGAGCGGGGGAGCCGCCATGGGTGTCCGCGGCCGGGCTTGCGCCGGTCCGGCTGCCGCGGACCGGCCCGGTCCGTCGCTGTCGGCGACGACGTATCCGTCCGCGGCCGCGGGTGTACGGGTCGCGCTGGTGGATGCCGTGCCGCAGGCCGGCGGGCGGTTGCACCGGCATCCCGCGACACCCGGTGGGTGCCGCGGCGTGCGCCCCGCGCGGGGCCCGTCGGGGAAACGTCGTCGCGGGAGGCAGACGTGAGCGGGGGAAGGTACGAGCTGGCCGTCGTGGGCGCCGGGCCGGCGGGGGTCGCGGCGGCGCTGGAGGCCGCGGACGCGGGTGTACGGGTCGCGCTGGTGGACGCCGCGCCGCAGGCCGGCGGGCAGTTCTACCGGCAGCCCGCGCCGGGGCTCCGGGCGCGCAGGGCGGGGGCCCTGCACCACGCGTGGCGCACCTGGCGGAGGCTGCGCGGGCGCCTGGATGCCCACATCGGCGCGGGCCGCATCACCCACCTGCCGGGGTGCCAGGCCTGGAGCCTGGAACCGGGGTTCACCGTGCACACGCTCGAGGCGGGCGCGATCGGCGCGGACGCGGTGGTCCTGGCGACCGGGGGCTACGAGAAGGTGCTGCCGTTCCCCGGCTGGACGCTGCCGGGGGTCGTCACGGCGGGCGGCGCGCAGGCCATGCTCAAGGGCGGCCTGGTGCTCCCCGGCCGTACGGTCGTCGTCGCCGGGACGGGACCGCTGCTGCTCCCGGTCGCCGCGGGCCTCGCGGCCGCCGGGGCGCGCGTCGCGGCGCTCGCCGAGGCCGCCGACCCGCGCGACCTGCTGCGGCACGCCGCCGCCGTGCCCCTCGGCAAGGCCGTGGAGGGTGCCGCCTACGCCGCCCGCCTCGCCCGGCACGGCATCCGCGTGCGCTGGCGGCACACCGTCGTCGCCGCGCACGGCGAGGACCGCGTCGAAGCGGTCACCCTGGCGGGGCCCGGCGGCGCACGGCGCCGCGTCGCCTGCGACGCCCTCGCCGTCGGCCACGGGCTGCTGCCGCACACCGACCTCGCCGGCTCCTTCGAGGTGGACGCCGAACAGCGCACCCCCACCCCCGGCGTCTGGGCCGCGGGCGAGGTCACCGGCGTCGGCGGCGCGGAACTCGCCCTTGCCGAGGGGGAGATCGCCGGCCGCTCCGCCGCCGCCCGGCTGCGCGGCCGCGAGCCCGACCCCGCGTCGTGGGCGGCCGCCGCGCGCCGCCGCGAACGGCTGCGGAGGTTCGCCGCCGTGCTGGACGCCGTCTACCGGCTCCCCGGCGACTGGGCGGAGTCCGCCGTCACCGACGACACCCTGGTGTGCCGCTGCGAGGAGGTGCCCGCCTGCGCCGTCCGCGAGGCCGTGCGCGACCTCGGCGCCGGCGACCTGCGCACCGTCAAGCTGCTCACCCGCGCCGGGATGGGCTGGTGCCAGGGCCGCGTCTGCGGCCCCGGTGTCGCCGCCGTCGCCGGATGCCCCTTCACCGACCCCGGGCGGCCCCTCGCCCGGCCCGTGCCGCTCGGCCTGCTGGCCGCTGGGGCAGCCGAAGAGGAAGAGAGGGAACAGCCATGAACACCATCCCCGACCGTCCGTGGCGCGGCGTGCTCGTCGCCACCGCCCTGCCGCTGCGCGCCGAGGACCTGTCCGTCGACTACGAGGCCTACGCCGCCCACTGCGCCTGGCTGGTGGCGAACGGCTGCGACGGCGTCGTGCCCAACGGCTCGCTCGGCGAGTACCAGGTCCTGACCCCCGCCGAGCGCGCGCGGGTCGTGGAGACGGCCGTCGCCGAGATCGGAGGGGAACGCGTCGTGCCGGGCGTCGCCGCGTACGGCTCCGGCGAGGCGCGCCGCTGGGCGGAGCACGCCGCCGACGCCGGCTGCTCGGCCGTGATGCTGCTGCCGCCCAACGCCTACCGCGCGGACGAGCGTTCCGTGCACGCCCACTACGCCGAGGTCGCACGGGCCGGGCTGCCGGTCGTCGCGTACAACAACCCGTACGACACCAAGGTCGACCTGACCCCGCGCCTGCTCGCGGAGCTGCACGAAGCGGGCCACATCCAGGCCGTGAAGGAGTTCAGCGGCGATGTTCGCCGTGCCTGGGAGCTGGCCGAACTTGCCCCGGAACTCGACCTCGTGATCGGCGCGGACGACGTCCTGCTCGAGCTGGCCACCGCGGGCGCCAAGGGCTGGGTGGCGGGCTACCCCAACGCCCTGCCCCGCGCCTGCGGCGAGCTCTTCCGCGCCGCGGTCGCCGGGGACACCGGGACGGCGCTGCCGCTCTACCGGGCGCTGCACCCGCTGCTGCGCTGGGACTCCCGGACGGAGTTCGTCCAGGCCATCAAGCTGTCGATGGACCTCGCCGGACGGTACGGGGGCCCCTGCCGCCCGCCGCGCGTCCCGCTGCTGCCGGAGCAGGAGAAGGAGGTCCGCGCCGCCACCGAGGCCGCGATCGCCGCCGGCCTCGCGTAGCCGGCCCCGGCCCCCCCCGAACCCCACGAGGAGGACACACCCCCATGCGCAGCAAACTCGTCCTGCACGCCGTGGACTCCCACACCGAGGGCATGCCCACCCGCGTCGTCACCGGCGGCATCGGCACCGTCCCCGGTGCCACCATGAACGAACGCCGCCTCCACTTCCGTGACCACCTCGACCACATCCGGCACCTGCTCATGGACGAACCGCGCGGCCACGCCGCGATGAGCGGGGCGATCCTGCAGCCGCCGACCCGCCCGGACGCCGACTACGGCGTGATCTACATCGAGGTCTCCGGCTACCTCCCGATGTGCGGGCACGGCACGATCGGCGTGGCGACCGTCCTCGTCGAGACGGGCATGGTGCCGGTGACCGAACCGGTTACCACGGTCCGCCTCGACACCCCGGCCGGTCTGGTCGTCGCGGAGGTCGCCGTCAGCGGCGGCGCGGCGACCGCGGTGACCCTGCGCAACGTCCCCTCGTTCAGCGTCGCGCTGGACCGCAAGGCCGTCCTCGCCGACGGCCGCACGGTCACCTACGACCTCGCCTACGGCGGCAACTTCTACGCGATCCTGCCCCTGGACGCCTTCGGTCTGCCCTTCGACCGGTCCCGCAAGGACGACATCCTCGCCGCGGGCCTCGCGCTGATGGACGCGATCAACGCCGAGGAACCGCCCGTCCACCCGGAGGACCCGACCATCCGCGGCTGCAAGCACGTCCAGTTGCTGGCGCCCGGGTCCACGGCGGTCCGTTCGCGGCACGCCATGGCCATCCACCCGGGCTGGTTCGACCGTTCGCCGTGCGGCACCGGCACGAGCGCGCGCATGGCGCAGCTGCACGCCCGTGGCGAACTGCCCCTGCGCCAGGACTTCGTGAACGAGTCCTTCATCGGCACGCACTTCACCGGCCGGCTCACCGGCACCACCGAGGTGGCCGGCGTGCCCGCCGTGCTGCCGTCCGTCACGGGCCGCGCCTGGATCACCGGCACGGCCCAGTACCTGCTCGACCCATCCGATCCGTTCCCCGCCGGATTCGTCCTCTAGCGGCCCGGACACCGATACTGGTCGCATACATGCCACGTCGCCGAGGAGGAGCCACCGCATGGCAGCGCACGACGGGCCCGCCCTGCCCGCCCTCGGCGGGCAGCGCACCGGCAGTTACCGCGAACTCGTCGCGGACGCGCTGCGCGCCGCACTGGTCGCGGGGGAGCTGCGCCCCGGCGAGGTGCACTCGGTGCCCGCGCTGGCGGCCCGCTTCGGCATCTCGGCCACGCCCGTCCGCGAGGCGCTGCTGGACCTGTCCAAGGAGGGACTGCTCGACCCGGTGCCCAACAAGGGCTTCCGGGTGACCGCGGTCTCCGAGCGGCAGCTCGACGAGTACACCCACATCCGCTCGCTCATCGAGGTCCCGACCGTCACCGGTCTCGCCTCCACCGCCGACGCCACGGCGCTGGAGGCGCTGCGCCCGGCGGCCGAGGAGATCGTCACCGCCGCCGCGGCCGGCGACCTCATCGCCTACGTGGAGGCCGACCGCCGCTTCCACCTCGGGCTGCTCGCGCTCGCCGGCAACGAGCACCTGGTCGAGGTCGTCGGCGACCTGCGCAAGCGCTCCAGGCTGTACGGCCTCACGGCGCTCGCCGAGCGCGGCCTGCTCCGGGCCTCCGCGGAGGAGCACCTGGAACTGCTGGACGCGCTGCTGGCCCGCGACGGGGCGGCCGTACAGGCCGTCATGACCCGTCACCTCGGGCACGTCAGGGGCCTGTGGGCACGCTGACCGGCGGAGGCGGCCCGGGACCGTTCTTCGCCGTGCGCACCGGGCCGGGGGAGCCGCAGGCCGAGGGCTTCGTGCCGCTGGCGGAGGTCTGCGCAGGACGCCCTTCGCCAGCGCTCACCGGACGGGTGGCGGAGGTCGGCCGGCGGCTCGGCACGCCGGAGCGGCGCGTCGCCGCCTCGCTCGCCCAGCAGGGGCTGGCCGCGCGGCTGTGGTCCGTCGCGCTCGGCCCGGCGGCGCTGACCGGCCGCATGCCCGACCTGTCCGGCGGACGCCTGTGGTGGCACCCCGGCCGGTCCGCCCCGGACGAGCTGTGGCTGCCGGACGGCGCCCCGCGGGTGCCCGCCGGCCGGCTGCGCGAGGACGTGCTCCTGGGCCACCTGGTGCCCCTCTGCGAGGCCGTGCACGCGGTGTCGGGCGTCGCGCCCGGGCTGCTGTGGGGCAACGTCGCCTCGGCCCTCGCCGGCACCCTGCGGGTGCTGCACTCCTGGTGCCTGGGGGAGGGTGCGCGGCCTGACGCGGCCGCCCGCGCCGTCGCGCTGGCGGAGGAACTGACGGCGGATCCGCTGCTGCGCGACGCCGGCGAGCTCCGCCTCACCGGGCCCGGGGCGCCCGCCTACACCCGCCGCAGCTGCTGCCTGTACTACCGGGTGCCGGGCGGCGGGCTGTGCGGCGACTGCGCGCTGCGCTGAGGGCCGGCCGACCGCCCGCGGGCGCCCCGGCGAACTCCCGGTGACCAGGAACTATCCATGTGGGCATAGAAGTTGATGATGTGAAAAGCTGTCGTCAGCGGTGCCGGGTCAGGGCCCGGACGGCCGCCGAGAGGAGCGCAGCGTGATGGAGAACGGCTTCCGCGCCGAGGAGATCGACACCGGCAGGCCGCACCCCGCGCGGATCTACGACTACCTGCTGGGCGGCAAGGACAACTACGAGGTGGACCGCAAGGCCGCCGACGCGCTCGCCGCCGCCGCGCCCGAGGTGAGGATCGGCGTCCGCGCCAACCGGGCCTTCATGCGCCGCGCCGTCCGGCACGTGGTCGGCAGCGGCGTCCGCCAGATCCTCGACGTCGGCACCGGCCTGCCCACCTCCCCCAACGTGCACGAGATCGCCCAGGAAGTGGCGCCGGACGTCCGCATCGCGTACGTCGACAACGACCCGATCGTCAACACCCACGCCAACGCCCTGCTCAGCCGCTCGGGCGCCACCAGCGTCGTGCTCGGCGACCTGCGCGACCCCCGGGCGGTGCTGGAGCACCCCGACGTCCGCCGGGTCATCGACTTCGACGAACCGGTCGCCCTGCTCCTCGTCGCCGTCCTCCACTTCCTCACCGAGGAGGAGAAGCCCGCGGAGGTGGTCGCCACCCTGCGCGACGCGCTCCCGGCCGGCAGCTACCTGGTGCTCTCGCACGCCACCGGCGACTTCGCCGACCGCAGCGACGCCCAGGCCGTCTACAACAACGCCACCGCGACCCTCAACCTGCGCTCCCGCACCGAGGTCGAGCGGCTCTTCGACGGCTTCGAGCTGGAGGAGCCGGGCCTCGTCCAGGTCCCCTTCTGGCGCCCCGACACGCCCGTCCCGCCGCGCTCCGGCGAGATCGGCTTCTACGGCGGCGTCGCCCGCCGCGGCTAGGCCGTGTCGTCAAAGTAGCTCCGGCCGCCCGGAGGGCGGGCCCCGCGGGGTCTGGTGCGGTGCATCGCAAGGCGGAGAGTCGTCCTCGTAGTGGGCTACTCGGACGATTCGACAACGCAGCGAAGTGCCGTGCCTGGGGGCACCTCCCAGCGGAGCTGGGGGAGCGCTGCGGGGCAGGAGGGACTTTGACGACACGGCCTAGGCCCTGTCGTTCAGGCGGGCCGGTCCAGCCGGGCCTTGAGCACCCGGGCCCTGGCCTGCTGGACCGCCCCCGCCTGGGAGGCGGCGAAGCGCAGCAGGCCCGGAGGCGTGCGCAGGCGCAGGGTGTCGGTGACGAGGCTGCCGGCACCGTCGCGGTCGATGGCGAAGCGGTAACCCATGCGCACCCGGGCGGGGCTGCGGACCTCGCCCGAGATCTCGGCGGAGTCCGGCAGCCGGTCCGGGACGGCGACGAGCGTCACGTCGATGACGTTGTCGTGCCGCAGCAGACCCAGGAGCCGGAACCGCTCCACGGCCGTGTAGCGCACGCCCCCGTCGCAGCGGCGCACATCGCGGACGTCGACGAGCAGCGGCGACAGGCCGATGTAGTGCGCCGGCTCGGCCAGGTGCGCGAAGACCTCCTCCGGCGGCGCGGCTATCCGGAAGGTGTGCTCCAGTTCGGTGGACGGCATCGCGAACCCTCCTTGGCGCGGCGGCACATGGCACGGCGATCCTCCCACCTCCCGCCGCCCGCGCACCCCGCACGACCGTGCGGCCCCGGTCCGGAGGGCAGGGCACGTGCCGGGGGGTCGGCGGCGGGTGAGGCCGGGCGCCAAACGCGCGGGGCCGTCGACCGCGTCTTCCGGAGGAGGAAGGACGCAGGCGACGGCCCACGACGGCCCCAGAGGGGATGCAGGTCCTGTGACCTGCGGTGTTCTTAGATGTCGAAGTAGAGCTCGAACTCGTGCGGGTGCGGCCGCAGCGCGATCGGGGCGATCTCGTTGGTCCGCTTGTAGTCGATCCAGGTCTCGATCAGGTCGGAGGTGAAGACACCGCCCTGGAGGAGGAACTCGTGGTCGGACTCGAGGGACTCCAGGACCGCCGACAGCGAGGTCGGGACCTGGGGGACGCCCGCGTGCTCCTCGGGGGCGAGCTCGTAGAGGTCCTTGTCGACGGGCTCGGCCGGCTCGATCTTGTTCTTGATGCCGTCGAGGCCGGCCAGCAGCAGCGCCGAGAAGGCCAGGTACGGGTTGCCGGAGGAGTCCGGGGCGCGGAACTCGATGCGCTTGGCCTTGGGGTTCGCACCCGTGATCGGGATGCGGATGGCCGCGGAGCGGTTGCGCTGCGAGTAGACCAGGTTGACCGGGGCCTCGAAGCCGGGGACCAGGCGGTGGTAGGAGTTCACCGTGGGGTTGGTGAACGCCAGCAGCGCCGGGGCGTGCTTCAGGATGCCGCCGATGTAGTAGCGGGCGGTGTCGGACAGGCCCGCGTAGCCCTGCTCGTCGTAGAACAGCGGGTCGCCGCCGGCCCACAGGGACTGGTGGACGTGCATGCCGGAGCCGTTGTCGCCGAAGATCGGCTTGGGCATGAAGGTCGCGGTCTTGCCGGCGCGCCAGGCGACGTTCTTCACGATGTACTTGAAGAGCATCAGGTCGTCGGCCGCGGCGAGCAGCGTGTTGAACTTGTAGTTGATCTCGGCCTGGCCGGCGGTGCCCACCTCGTGGTGCTGGCGCTCGACCTGCAGGCCGGACTTGATCAGCTCCAGGGTGATCTCGGCACGGAGGTCGGCGAAGTGGTCGACCGGCGGGACCGGGAAGTAGCCGCCCTTGTACTTGACCTTGTAGCCGCGGTTGTCCTGCTCCGCACCGCTGTTCCAGGCGCCGGCCTCGGAGTCGATGTGGTAGAAGGACTGGTTCGCGCTGGTCTCGAAGCGGGCGCTGTCGAAGACGTAGAACTCGGCCTCGGGGCCGAAGTACGCGGTGTCGGCGATGCCGGAGGAGGCGAGGTAGGCCTCGGCCTTCTTCGCCACGTTCCGCGGGTCACGGCTGTACTGCTCGCCGGTGATCGGGTCGTGGATGAAGAAGTTGACGTTGAGCGTGGAGTCCCTGCGGAACGGGTCCAGCTTGGCCGTGGAGAGGTCGGGCACCAGAGCCATGTCGGACTCGTGGATCGCCTGGAAGCCGCGGATCGAGGACCCGTCGAACATCAGCTGCTCGTCGGGGTCGAAGGACTCGACCGGGACCGTGAAGTGCTGCATCACACCGGGCAGGTCGCAGAACCGGACGTCCACGAACTTGACGTCGTTGTCCGAGATGAACTTCTTCACCTCGTCGGCGTTTTGGAACGACATCCAACTCCTCCTTGGCCCGGCCCGGGAGGCCGGATTGCAGCTCATGGGTGCGACCAGTGCGGTGGCGCACGTTGGTGCCGACCATAGAGATCGGGCATTTCCCTCTCGTGACCCAATTGTTTCTTGCAGGTTAACCGAGCCGCCGCGCGGGTGCCGGGTCGGACGCGGGCGCCCGGGGGCGGGGGGTTACCGTGGAGCGGTGGACAACAGGGATGTCATCGGATCGTGGATCGAGGGCCCGAAGGCCGCGGCGGAGCGGATGGGCGTCGACTTCGGCTACCGCGGGCAGCGCCTCGGGCTGCCGGAGCACGGCCCCGGCTCGATCGCCCCGCTGGGGCGGCGCATCGGGGCCCTCTTCATCGACTGGGGCCTGTGCGCGCTGATCGCATACGGGCTGATCGCGCACCGTGACGCGGCCGCGGCCAATCCGTGGACCACGGTGGTCTTCGGCCTCATGAGCGTGCTGCTGCTGGGCACCGTCGGCACCACCCCGGGCAAGCGACTGCTGGGGCTGCGGGTGGTGAGGCAGGACGGCGGGCGGCTCGGCCTGGGCGCGGCGGTGCTGCGGACGCTGCTGCTCCTGCTGGTCGTCCCGGCGGTGGTCTGGGACCGCGACACCCGCGGCATGCACGACCGGGCCGTGAAGGCGGTCCAGGTCCGGATCTGACCGCGGCGCCCGCGACGCGAAGCAGCTGCGAAGCGAAGTGCCCCGGACGAAGGGATTCGTCCGGGGCACTTCGCGTTCGGGTTCGTATGCGATCAGCGGCCCTTCGGCATCCGCATGCCCTTCGGCATCGGACCCTTCGGCACCGGCATGTTGCTCATCAGGTCGCCGAGCGCCCGGAGCCGGTCGTTGACCTCGGTGACCTTGGGGCCGGGCAGGACCCGCGGCAGCTTCAGCAGCGTGGTGCGGATCTTCTTCAGCGGTACCTGACCCTCGTCGTTGCCCACGATGAAGTCGGTGACCGGGACGTCGACGACGATGCGCGCCATCTTCTTCTTCTCGGAGGCCAGCAGGCCCCTCACCCGGTTCGGGTTGCCCTCGCCCACCAGGACGATGCCGGCCTTGCCGACCGCGCGGTGCACGACGTCCTGGCTGCGGGTCATCGCCACCGCGGGCGTCACCGACCAGCCGCGGCCGACGTTGTCCAGCACCGCGGCCGCGGCGCCGGGCTGCCCCTCCAGCTGGCCGAACGCCGCCTTCTCGGCACGCCGCCCGAAGATGATCGCCATCGCCAGCAGGGCCAGCAGGAAGCCCAGGATGCCCGCGTAGATGGGGTGACCGATCAAGAAGCCGATGGCGAGGATGACACCGAAGGTGACGATTCCCACAGCCGCAAGGACGAGACCGACCTTGGAGTCGACCCGCCTGGTCATCTTGTAGGTCTGGGCGATCTGCTTGAGGCGCCCAGGGTTGCTCTCGGATGTATCCCTCGCCATGCCGCACAGGATACGTGGCCCGGGCCGTCCGGGCCCCACCGGAGGGGGTCCGGTCTTCGCCCGCAGGCCCTCGGGGGCTACAGGGCGTCGCCGCGCGAGGCCCGCGAGGAGACCAGGGCGTCCATCACGTGCTGGGCGTCACGGCGGTCCTTGGCGCGCTTGCGGTCCTCCAGGACGGCGGACCAGGCGTTGCGGCGGGCCGTCTCCTCGGCCCCGCGGAACAGGAGGTGCTCCACGGCGCGCAGCGCGCCGGCGGCGGCGCCGGGGATGGTGCTCTGGCGGGTGAGGTGTGCGGCCTGCATGGTGGTGTCCCCCTCAGGACGGCTCAGACGCGGTCGGATGTTCCGCTTATCCAGAGTCACCACATTGTGTTACCAGTCCGTGACCGGTCGGTCAAACCGTCGTGAAGGCCCGGCGGTGGCTTTGCGCCGTTCTCCGCGGAGGCGCCGCACGTCAGGGACGCGTCAGGGGCCCCCGCGGGGGCCCCTGACGTGACGAACCGCACGTTCCCGCGCCGACCCGCAGGTCAGCGCAGCGTGATCAGACCGCCTGGGCGGCGACGACCTCGCCGCGCTCGCCGCGGCGCTCGACGGCCTGCTGGAAGAGCCGGCCGGCCCGGTACGAGGACCGCACGAGCGGGCCCGACATGACGCCGGCGAAGCCGATCTCCTCGGCCTCCTCCTTCAGTTCCACGAACTCCTGGGGCTTCACCCAGCGCTCCACCGGGTGGTGCCGCAGGCTCGGGCGCAGGTACTGGGTGATGGTGATCAGCTCGCAGCCGGCGTCGTGCAGGTCCTGCAGCGCCCGGCTGACCTCCTCGCGCTCCTCGCCCATGCCGAGGATGAGGTTGGACTTGGTCACCAGGCCCGCCTCGCGCGCCTTGGTGATGACCTCGAGCGAGCGCTCGTAGCGGAAGCCCGGACGGATGCGCTTGAAGATCCGCGGCACCGTCTCCACGTTGTGGGCGAGCACCTCGGGGCGGGCGCCGAAGACCTCGGCCAGCTGCTCGGGGACCGCGTTGAAGTCCGGGATCAGCAGCTCGACCTTGGTGCGGCCGGCGGCCCGGTCGGCGGTCATGGCGTGGATCTGCCGCACTGTCTCGGCGTACAGCCAGGCTCCGCCGTCCTCCAGGTCGTCGCGCGCGACGCCGGTGATGGTGGCGTAGTTGAGGTCCATGGTGACGACGGACTCGCCGACGCGGCGCGGTTCGTCACGGTCGAGGGCCTGCGGCTTGCCGGTGTCGATCTGGCAGAAGTCGCAGCGGCGGGTGCACTGGTCGCCGCCGATGAGGAAGGTGGCCTCGCGGTCCTCCCAGCACTCGAAGATGTTGGGGCAGCCCGCCTCCTGGCAGACCGTGTGCAGGCCCTCGCGCTTCACCAGGCCGTGCAGCTCGGTGTACGCCGGACCCATCTTGGCCCGGGTCTTGATCCACTCGGGCTTGCGCTCGATGGGGGTCTGGCTGTTGCGGACCTCCAGACGCAGCATCTTGCGGCCTTCAGGCGCTACAGCAGACACGTCCGACTCCCTCTCGAGGCTTCGTTTCCTTGGTGAACATCAGCGTACGCCTGTGGATTCCGGGATGACCCGGGGGAGCGGCTCGGCCGACTCCAGGACCAGCCGCAGGTGCTTCTCCACCACCGGGAGGACTTCGGCGACGGTGACCTCACGGCCGAGTTCGTTGCTGAGCGAGGCGACGCCGGCGTCGCGGATGCCGCACGGCACGATCCGGTCGAACCAGGTGTTGTCGGGGTTGCAGTTCAGCGCGAAGCCGTGCATCGTCACGCCCTTCGCGACGCGGATGCCGATGGCGGCGAGCTTGCGGTCCTCGCGGCGCTGGCCCGCGTTGGACGGCGCGTACTCGGGGCCCGAGAGGCGGGGGTCGAACTCCTCGTCCTGCAGCCGCGGGTCGAAGTCCAGGGTCAGCCCCGGGATCACCGGCGGCCGGTCCTCGATCGGGTCGCCCAGCACCCACACGCCGCTGCGGCCCTCCACCCGGGTGGTCTCGAGGCCGAACTCCGCGCAGGCGTTGATCAGCGCGTCCTCCAGCCGGCGCACGTGAGCGACCACGTCCACGGGGCGCGGCAGCTTCAGGATCGGGTAGCCGACCAGCTGGCCCGGGCCGTGCCAGGTGATCTTGCCGCCACGGTCGACGTCCACCACGGGGGTGCCGTCCAGCGGACGCTCGCTGTCCTCGGTGCGGCGGCCCGCGGTGTAGACGGGCGGGTGTTCCAGCAGCAGGCACGTGTCGGGGATCTCGTCGGCGAAGCGCGCGGCGTGCACGCGGCGCTGCTCCTCCCACGCCTCCAGGTACTCCACCGCGTCCTCGCCGAAGCCCAGGTGGACGAAGCGCAGGTCACTCACGGCCGCTCCCTTTGTGGTCCTTTGCGGCGCCCCTCCACGCGTCAAGAGCGCCTCAGCAACTGTACGTCCGGTGGGGTGGTGTCCTGCACGGGCCCGGGGGCTTAGCACTCGACGTAGGGCAAAGGAAGCGTTCTGCGGATATGTGGGTGCAGATTCACCCGATACGGCGAATGCGCGGCGCTCGGGTGGTGAGTGAGTCGATACAGAACGTTACATTCGCGCCGTTCTGCGGATGGCCCCCGCGGGCTGCGGACGGTGGAAGCCGTCCCGGAAACCGTGACGCCGCGAGCGCGAACGCCCGTACACCCGCAACCTCGCACGCCCGCACGCCCGGAAGGCAGGGGACCGCACCACTGATGTCCGACCGTTCCTCGCAGCGCCCCCCGAACCGTCAACTGGCCGCCCTGATCGCCGAAGCCGGGTTCTCCAACGCCGGGCTCGCCCGCCGGGTGGACCAGCTCGGCATCGAGCACGGTCTGGACCTGCGGTACGACAAGACCTCCGTCACCCGCTGGCTGCGCGGCCAGCAGCCCCGGGGGACGACGCCCGCACTCATCGCCGAGGTCTTCACCCGGCGGCTCGGGCGGCGGCTGTCCGCCCACGACCTCGGCCTCGACGCCGTCGCCCCCGTCTACGCGGGGCTGGAGTACGCCTCCTCCCCGGAGGAGGCCGTGGAGATCGTCTCGGGGCTGTGGCGGAAGGACACCGGGAACCAGGCCGACCTCCGCAAGATCGCGTTCACCCCCGCGGGGCTGGTCGTCCCGAGCCGCGACTGGCTGATCGGCCGGGCGGACGACAGGGTGGGGCGCAGTCCCGAGCCGGGGACCGTCCCGGCCGGTCCCGGGCACGGCGGCGGCCCGGCCGCCGCACGGCTGCCTGCGCAGCGGGCGGGCGGCGCCCTACGCGGCGCGCCCGCGCCGGTCGCGGTCGCCGCGCCCGCGGTGTTCGGCGGCAGCGGCCAGCGGGTCGGCATGGGGGACATCGCCGCCCTGCGGTCCGTCGGCGAGCTCTTCCGCACCCTCGACAACGCCTACGGCGGCGGCCACGCGCGGCAGGCCCTCGTGCGCTACCTGGAGCACGAGGCGGAACCCATGCTGCGCGGCAGCTACGGGGAGACCATGGGCCGCCGCCTCTTCGCCTCGGTCGCCGACCTGACCCGGCTCGCGGGGTGGACCTCGTACGACATCGGCGCCCACGGGCTCGCCCAGCGGTACTTCGTGCAGGCCCTGCGGCTCGCGCAGGCCGCCGGGGACCGGGTCTACGGGGGGTACGTGCTCGTCACGATGAGCCGTCAGGCGGTCTACCTCGGGCACGGCCGCGAGGCCGTCCAGCTGGCCCGGGTCGCCCAGCAGGGCGTCGGCAGCGGCGCCCCGCCGGTCGTGCAGGCGCTCTTCCACGCGGCGGAGGCACGCGGCCACGGGCTGCTCGGCGAGGTCCGTGCCTGCACGGCGGCACTGGTGCGGGCGGAACGCGCGCTGGAGGCGGTCAGGAACGGCGACGACGTCCCCTCCTGGGCGCGCTTCTTCGACGAGGCCCAGCTCGCGGACGAGTTCGGCCACTGCCACCGCGACCTCGGCCAGTACCGCGCGGCCTCGCAGCACGCCGAACGCTCGCTGCAACTGCGCGGCCACGCGTACGCCCGCAGCCGGGTCTTCTGCCGCACGGTGCTGGCCACCGCACGGCTCGGCCTCGGCGAGGTCGACGCCGCCTGCGCCCTGGGCGCGGAGGCCATGCAGGCCGCCGTCGAGATGCGGTCGCTCCGCGCCGTCGAGTACGTCCGCGACTTCGGCCGCCGCCTCGAAACCCACCGCGACGCCGCCCCCGTCCGCGCCTTCCACGACCGCGCGACGGCCCTGGGGGTCCCCGTGGGGTGACGCCCTGCGGGTGCGGGGAGGGGGGTGCCGGGGACGCCGACGCGGTGGTCGTGCTCGTGGGTGGGTGCGGGTCCGTCTCGCTCCCTTCGGTCGCAAAGATGCGGGCTGCGGAAGGGAGGGAGGGGGCCGGCGTGGGTCGGCGGTGCGCGGGTGGGTGGGTGGCCGGGGTTCAGGCGCCGGAGCGGGTGGGGTTTCCGGTGCCTTGGGTCTCCTTGCCGTCCGCGGGTATAGATGGCCGCTTCCACGCCTGCTCCCGGTGGGTGGCGAGCCCGCCGTGACCGGCGTCTGCGGCTGATTCGAGGTGCTGATGAGGGTGGGCGGGACATCGGGCTCGCTTTCACCGACATAGTCGGCGGAACAGAGCCCGATCTTTGAAGCGGGGGACATCGGGCCCGCTTTCGCCGAATATGTCGGCGAAACGGAGCCCGATCCCGGAATGCCACCCCCAAGCCTGCTGCCCTGCCGGGGAATCACCCGCAGACGCCGGTTACGGCGGGCGCGCCCACCACCCAGGGTGGGCGTGGAAGCGGCCATCTCTACCCGCGGACGGCCACGAGACGGACACCCGCGAACAACCGGCCCCGCTCCGGCGCCTGGACCCCGCCACCCACCGGCCCGCACACCGCAGCGATGGACCAGCCGCCCACCCTCCCCGTCCGCAGCCCGCCGCTTTGCGCCGAAGGCGCGAGACGCAGGGACAGCCGAAGAGCCCAGCAGAGCCGCAGACCCCGGTGCCCCAGACCCCGGTGCACCGGACCCCGCAGCGCCGAACCGGCGGCTCCTACGCCGCGAGCGGCCGCGTGCCGGGGCCCTGGTGGAGGCCGACGTCGCGGAGGAGGTGCTGGGCGGCGCGGCGGCCGGAGAGGAGGGCGCCCTGGACGGTGCTGGTGTCGCGGTGGTCGCCGCAGACGTACAGGCCCTGCAGTATCCGCACCGGGCGGCGCAGGTCGTGCGGGGCGGTCATCGCGGGGAGCGCTTCCGCGTCGTGGTGGACGGCGAGCAGTTCCCACCCGGCCGTGGACGTGCCGTAGAGCTCCGCGAGGTGGGCCCGGACGGCGATGTCGTCCGGTGCGGGGGCGGCGGCGGGGCCGAGCAGGACGGAGGTGACGAGGGCGCGCCCCACGGGTGCACGGGAGGGGTCGACGAGGCTGGCCGGAAACGTGTGGGAGACGGGGCCGCGCCGGTCCGCGTCGAGCACGAGCGCGGGCTGCTTCAGCGGCGCCGCCGGCGCGGCGTGGTGCAGGACGGTGACGCCGTGGAAGGCCGGGACCCGCAGTCCGGGCAGCAGTCCGGCCGCCGCGCCGGCCCCGGTGGCGACGACCACGGCCCGGCACGGGATCTCGTCCCCGCCCGCGGTGCGGACGCCGTTCGTGGCCGCGGCGACCGCCCGGACCCCGGTGCGGACCGTCCCGGGCGGCAGCGCGGCCGCCAGCACCTGCGGCACCGTCGCCGCGCCGCCCGCCGGCAGGCACGTACGGCCGAGGGCGAAGCCGCGCAGGACCAGGTCGGCGACCCGGCTGGACGTCGTGAGGTCCGGGTCGCAGAGCAGCGCGGACAGCAGCGGCCGCAGGTAGCCGTCGACCGTGCGGGGCGCGAAGCCGCGCGAGGCGAGGGCGGCGGCGGCCGTGGTCTCGGTGCGCTCCAGGAGGCGCTCGACGGGCGCGTCGGCGAGCCGGTTGAGGGCGGTCCGCAGCCGGGCCTTGTCCAGTGGCGAGCCGATGGGCGCGCGGGCCGCGGCGAGCGCGGCGCGCGGGTCGCCGACGCGGTAGCCGCGGCCGGCGGACCGTACCAGGACGCCGGGCGAGAGCGGCCGCAGCTGCAGCCCCTGCAGTTCCGGGGTGCGGCGCAGCTCCGGGTAGGAGGTGTTGAGCAGTTGTGGACCCCGGTCGAGGAGGAAGCCGTCGACCTTCTCGGTGGCCATGCGGCCACCGACCCGGTCCTCGGCCTCCAGCACGGTCACGGTGAGCCCCGCACTGGTGAGATGACGCGCCGCGGAGAGACCGGCGAGGCCGGCCCCGATCACGCACACGTCCGTCTGTGAACCGGTAGAGCGTGCTGTAGAGAGCACGTTGCCCCTCCCCGAGGTCGGCACGTTTCCCCGCTCGCGTCAGCTGGCGCTGGAACCGTCATGCCCACTCACGCGCCAACTGATGCCGGAAATCGGCTGTGGGTGGCATTCAGTGCCTTTCTTCGGCCAGTGCGGCGCGGATCGCCTCGTCGATCCCGGGGTGGGCGTAGGTGAAGCCGGAGTCCAGCAGCACCCGCGGCACCGCGCGGGTGCTGCCGAGGATCTCGGTGGCGAACTCCCCCACGACGGAGCGCAGTACGGGCCCCGGGACCGCGAACACCGTGGGCCGGCGCAGCACCCGTCCCATCGCCCGGGTCACCTCGGCGTTGGTCAGTGGCTCGGGCGCGCACATGTTGACCGGCCCGGAGACGGACTCGGTGCCGACGATGTGGCGCAGCGCCGCGATCTGGTCGTGCAGGGAGATGAAGCTCCAGTACTGGCGCCCGTCGCCGAGGCGGCCGCCCAGGCCCGCCTTGAAGAGCGGGAAGAGCCGGCCCCACGCCCCGCCCCTGCCGGAGACGACCAGGCCGGTGCGGGCGAACGCGGTGCGGACGCCCGCGTCGCGGGCCGGCCCGGCGGCGGCCTCCCAGTCGCGGCAGACGGAGGGGAGGAACCCCGTGCCCAGCGGGGCGCCCTCGTCGACCCGGCGGTCGCCGGTGTCGCCGTACGCGGTGATGCCGGAGCCGCTGACGAGCACCCGCGGCGGGGTGTCCAGCGAGGCGAGGGCCCGCGCGAGGGTGGCGGTGCCCTGCACGCGGCTGTCGCGGATGGTCCGCTTGTAGGCGTCCGTCCAGCGGTGGTCGCCGACACCGGCGCCGGCGAGATGGACGACGGCCTCCACGCCCTCGAGCCCCGCGGTGTCGACGGTGCCGCCCTGCGGATCCCAGCGCACTTCGTCCGGCCCGGACGGCTCGCGCCTGACGAGGCGTACGACCTCGTGGTGGTCGGAGCGCAGGGAGCGGACCAGAGCGGAGCCGATGAGGCCGGACGAGCCGGTGATGGCGATGCGCATGGGGACATCGTCGCGCGGAACGGCCCTTCCGGTGTGGGAGGGTGACACGCATGTCCGACATCCGTGTGCGCCCGGCCCTCCTCTCCGACGATCCCGCACTCGTCCGTCTGGAGCGGGCGACCTGGTCGACCCTGCACGCGGTGCGGCCGCCGCGGGAGGAGAACGAGGACTTCTTCGGCGAGGGCTCGGGACCGGACGCGTTCCTGGTGGCGGAGACCGACGGCCGGGTCGCCGGATTCGTCGGACTGGTGCCGCCGACGCCACTGGCCTCCAACGCCCATGTGCGCCAGATCCAGGGCCTGGCGGTCGACACCTGGGCGCGGGGCCGCGGGGTGGGGCTGGAACTCGTCCTGGCGGCCGTTGCGGAGGCCCGCCGGCGGGGCGCGGTGCGCGTCACGCTGCGGGTGCTGGGCCACAACACCCCGGCCCGGCGGCTGTACGAGGCGGCCGGGTTCAGCATGGAGGGCGTGCTGCCCGGGGAGTTCCTGCTGGACGGCGTCTACGTGGACGACGTGTGCATGGGGCGCCGGGTCTGACGGGCCGCCCGGTGCGGACCGGCGGTGCGGACCGGCGGTGCGGGCCGGCTCAGCCGAAGCGTTCCCAGAGGCGGGGGAATCGTTCGGCCACCGCGGCCGCGTTCTCGAAGTCGATGTAGACGCCCTCCGGCTCGGCGGGCTGCGTCGGCAGGTCCAGGTCCGGCAGCCGGACCCCGGTGAGCTGCTCGTACGCCTCGTCCGCCGCGTAGCCGAGGTCCTCCGCGTCGCCGTCGACCTCCGGGTCGAAGGAGGCGGTCATCTCCGCGAGGCTGTCGGGGTCGTGGACGGCGGCCTCGAAGACGTGCCGGCCCTGACCGATGAGCCAGCACCGGAAGAAGTCGAACGCGTCGTCACCGGCGCCCCCCAGCATCAGGTCGGCGGCGCCCCACACGTCCCAGCGGTAGGCCCGGTTGAAACGGCTCTCGAAGTGCCGTGCGAAGTCGACGACGGACTCCGGGTCGAGCTGGGTCAGCCGTTCCACCAGCAGGTCGGCGTGCTCCTCCGGGTCGCCCCCCGCTGCCTCTCGCGTGCTGTCGACGATCTCCCAGAACTCCGTCTCGTCCATCACCGCTCCAGCATCCTGGCTGCGGCCCTCCGACGCACGTGGAACACGGCAGACGCGGCCCTCAGGCGTAGAGGGCGGCCATGGCGCGGACGGCGGCGGCCAACCGCTCGCGCAGCGCGTCCGGGCCGAGCACCTCGGCGTAGGGACCGAGGGACAGCAGCTGTTCGCAGGCGACGTCCAGGCCCTCGACGGGAAGCGTTACGGTCACCCGCCCCCGTGCGTCCGGTGGGGCGGCCGCCGCGAGGGCCTCGCGGGCGGCGGTGCGGTCGGTGACGTACGGCAGGCGGCGGGCGCCCTCGGGCGTGAGGCGCAGGACGACCTCGTCACGGAGCACCGAGCGGGCGAACTCGGCGGCGCGGGCCTCCCAGAACGCGGCCAGGTCGAAGTCCGGGTCCCTGGCGAAGCGATCCTCCGTGGGCTCCGCCGCGGTGAACCGGTCCACCCGGTAGACCCGGACGTCCTCGCCGCAGCGCGCCACCGCGTACCAGACGCCCCCCTTGAGCACGAGGCCGTAGGGATCCAGCTCGCGCTCCGCCGCCTCCTCCCCGCGCCGGTACCGGGCCCGCAGCCGGCGGTCCCCCCACACCGCCGCGGCGAGTGCCGGCAGCAGCGGCGGCGTCTCCGGTTCCTGCCACCAGCCCGGCGCGTCCAGGTGGAAGCGCTGGGCCGCCGAGCGCGGTGCGTCGCGCAGCTCGGGCAGCAGGGCGGCCGAGACCTTCAGCCGGGCGGAGGAGCCCGCGTCGTGCAGGCCCATGGCCCGCAGCGCGGCGGGCACCCCGGACAGGAAGAGCGCCTCGGCCTCCGCGCGGGCCAGCCCGGTGAGCCGGGTGCGGTAACCGTCGACCAGCCGGTAGCCGCCGGCGCGCCCCCGCTCGGCGTAGACCGGCACCCCCGCCTCGGACAGGGCCAGCACGTCCCGCCCGACGGTGCGCTCGGACACCTCCAGGGCCTTGGCGAGTTCGGTCGCCGTCATCGACTCGCGGGACTGGAGCAGGAGGACGAGGTGGATCAGTCGTGCCGCACGCATGCCCCGAGGCTATGCGGTCGCCCCGGGCATCGGGACGGGGCCGGTCCGGGAGGTCCGGACCGGCCCCGCCGGAGCCCGCTGCGTGCGCGTCGGCGCGGGGGGAAGGACATCGCAGCGCGCAACCCGCCAGGGCGGCCGGGCCGGTGGGGACGGTGGCGCCCCGGCGGGAGCCGGTGGCGGTGACGCGCCCGTCACCGCCCGGTGAACCGCCGTTGCCGCAGGGCGGGTTCGCCGGAGTGCGGTTCCCCGGCCCTGCTCCCTGAAGTACGTCCGCCGGGCCCGGACCGTTCAATCCGGCGGGCAGTCCCCTGCCGAGGGCGGGACGGCACGACGGCCGAGGCCCCAGCCCGGGAAGGGGCTGGGGCCTCGGCCGTCGTACGGTCCCGCGAGGACTCCGGTCGGTTACAGACCGAGGTCGCCCTCGAACTCGCCGGCCTCGAGACGGGCCTTGACGTCGTTCAGGTAGCGGGCGGCGTCCGCGCCGTCGACCAGCTGGTGGTCGTACGACAGGGTCAGGTACGCCACGTCGCGGATCGCGATGGTCTCACCCAGGTCAGGGTGGTTGACGACCATCGGGCGGCGCACGGTGGCGCCGATGCCGAGCTCGGCGACCTGCGGGTAGTTCACGATGATCGTGTCGAACAGCGCACCGCGCGAGCCGGTGTTGCTGATCGTGAACGTGCCGCCGGACAGGTCGTCCGGGCTGATCTTCTTGTTGCGGACCTTGCCCGCCAGCTCGGCGGTCTTCTTGGCGATGCCGGCCAGGCTCAGGTCGCCGGCACCCTTGATGACCGGGACCATGAGGCCCTGCTCCGAGTCCACCGCGATGCCCACGTTCTCGACGTCGTGGTAGGTGATGGTGCCGTCGTCGTTGATCTTGGCGTTGATGACCGGGTGGGCCTTCAGCGCCTCGGCGGCGGCCTTCACGAAGAACGGCATCGGCGAGAGCTTGACGCCCTCGCGGGCCAGGAAGGACTCCTTGGCCCGGGCCCGCAGCCTCATGATCCTGGTGACGTCCACCTCGACCACGGTCGACAGCTGCGCCTGGTTGTGCAGGGCCTTCATCATGTTCTCGGCGATGACCTTGCGGATGCGGGTCATCTTGACGGTCTGCCCGCGCAGCGCGGCGGCGGCGGCCGGCACCGTGACGCCCGCGGACGGGGCCGGGGCGGTCGGCGCGGCAGCGGCGGCCTTGGCGGCCTCGGCGGCGGCCAGGACGTCCTGCTTGCGGATGCGGCCACCGACACCGGTGCCCTTGACCGACGCCAGGTCCACGCCGTTCTCGGCGGCGAGCTTGCGGACCAGCGGGGTCACGTACGCGCCCTCGTCGGTCGGCGCCGTCGCCGAGGGGGCGGCCGGAGCGGCCGGTGCCGGGGTGACCGGAGCCGGGGCGGCGACCGGGGCGGGCGCGGGAGCCGGCGCGACCGGAGCCGGGGTGACCGGTGCGGGGGCGGGCGCGGGGGCCGCGACCGGGGCGGGCGCCGGAGCCGCGGCGGCCGGGGCCGGAGCGGGGGCTGCGGGAGCCGGGGCGGCGGCACCGGCGGCACCGATGACGGCGAGCTTCGCGCCGACCTCGGCGGTCTCGTCCTCACCGACGAGGATCTCCAGCAGGGTGCCGGCGACCGGCGACGGGATCTCGGTGTCGACCTTGTCGGTGGAGACCTCGAGCAGCGGCTCGTCGGCCTCGACGCTCTCGCCGACCGACTTCAGCCAGCGGGTGACGGTGCCCTCGGTCACCGACTCGCCCAGCGCCGGCAGCAGCACCGGGGTGCCCTCGGCACCGCCGGCCGGAGCCGCGGCCGGGGCGGGGGCCTCGGCGACGGGCGCCGGGGCGGGGGCGGGAGCCTCCTGCACCGGAGCCGGCGCGGGCGCCTCGGCGGCGGCCGGGGCGGGAGCGGCAGCGGGGGCACCCGTGCCGTCGTCGATGACGGCCAGCTCGGCGCCGACCTCCACCGTCTCGTCCTCGGCCACCTTGATGGAGGAGAGGATGCCGGAGGCGGGCGCCGGGATCTCGGTGTCAACCTTGTCGGTCGACACCTCGAGCAGCGGCTCGTCGGCCTCGACGCGCTCACCCTCGGCCTTGAGCCAGCGGGTGACGGTGCCCTCGGACACGCTCTCGCCGAGCGCCGGCAGGGTTACGGAAACCGCCATGGTTTCGGTTGCTCCTAACGATCTGTGCGGATGGTTCTGCGTGTCCGTGTGTCAGTCGTGCGAGTGCAGCGGCTTGCCGGCCAGCGCAAGGTGGGCCTCGCCGAGGGCTTCGCTCTGCGTCGGGTGCGCGTGGATGAGCTGCGCGACCTCCGCGGGCAGGGCCTCCCAGTTGTAGACCAGCTGGGCCTCGCCGACCTGCTCGCCCATGCGGTCACCGACCATGTGGACGCCGACCACCGCACCGTCGCGGACCTGGACGAGCTTGATCTCGCCCGCGGTCTTGAGGATCTTGCTCTTGCCGTTGCCGGCCAGGTTGTACTTCAGGGTGACGACCTTGTCGGCGCCGTACAGCTCCTTGGCCTTGGCCTCGGAGATGCCCACGGAGGCGACCTCCGGGTGGCAGTACGTGACGCGCGGCACACCGTCGTAGTCGATCGGCACGGTCTTCAGACCGGCCAGCCGCTCCGCGACGAGGATGCCCTCGGCGAAGCCGACGTGGGCGAGCTGCAGGGTCGGGACGAGGTCGCCGACCGCGGAGATGGTGGGCACGTTGGTGCGCATGTACTCGTCGACGAGGACGTAGCCGCGGTCCATGGCGACCCCGGCCTCCTCGTAGCCCAGGCCCTGGGAGACCGGGCCGCGGCCGACGGCCACGAGCAGGACCTCGGCCTCGAACTCCTTGCCGTCGGCCAGGGTGACCTTGACGCCGTCGGCGGTGTACTCGGCCTTGGAGAAGAAGGTGCCGAGGTTGAACTTGATGCCCCGCTTGCGGAAGGCACGCTCCAGCAGCTTGGAGCTGTTCTCGTCCTCGGCCGGCACGAGGTGCGGCAGGCCCTCGACGATGGTGATGTCGGCGCCGAAGGACTTCCACGCCGAGGCGAACTCGACGCCGATGACGCCGCCGCCCAGGATGATCGCCGACTTCGGCACGCGGTCCAGGACCAGCGCGTGGTCGGAGGAGATGATGCGGTCGCCGTCGATGGCCAGGCCCGGCAGCGACTTCGGCACGGAGCCCGTCGCCAGCAGGACGTGCCGGCCGGTGTAGCGCTGGCCGTTGACGTCCACGGTGGTGGGGGAGGAGAGCCGGCCCTCGCCGGTCACGTAGGTGACCTTGCGGGAGGCCACCAGGCCCTGCAGGCCCTTGTAGAGGCCCGAGATCACGTCGTCCTTGTACTTGTGGACCCCGGCGATGTCGATGCCCTCGAAAGTGGCCTTGACACCGAACTGCTCGGCCTCGCGGGCCTGGTCCGCGATCTCACCGGCATGCAGCAGAGCCTTCGTGGGGATGCAGCCGCGGTGCAGGCAGGTGCCGCCGAGCTTGTCCTTCTCGATCAGGGCGACGTCCAGACCGAGCTGCGCCGCGCGCAGGGCCGCGGCGTAGCCGCCGCTACCGCCACCGAGGATCACTAGGTCGAAAACGGTGCTGGCGTCGTTCGCCACGTCACGTCCTCCATGCATGGATACGCCGGAGCCGGTCCGTCGTGACCGGGCGGCGGCTTTTGTTCGGCCGCTTCTGTTGAACGGGGCCCTGTCGTGCCGAGACAACATCTTCGCACTTGTTCGGGGCGGACGAGGCACCGGGCCGGTGTCTGAGACGTACGGAACGTCCCCGGCCGGGGCTACTCGCCGGTATCCCCTGCGGAATACGGAGCGGTTGCACTCTTTGCTCGCTCTTGGCGAACGCGTACGGCCCCGGATGCCATACCCGGGGCCGTACGGAATGTGCCGAGGCTTACACCGTGGTCAGAGCAGCTCGCCCTGGCCGGCCTTCTCGGCCACGCGCACCAGGGTGCGGATGGCGGAACCGGTGCCGCCCTTGGGGGTGTAGCCGAAGGGGCCGGACTCGTTGAAGGCGGGGCCCGCGATGTCCAGGTGGGCCCAGGTGATGCCCTCGCCGACGAACTCCTTCAGGAACAGGCCGGCCGCCAGGCCGCCGCCCATGCGCTCGCCCATGTTCGCGATGTCCGCGGTGGGGGAGTCCATGGCCTTGCGCAGGTCGGCCGGGAGCGGCATCGGCCAGGACTGCTCGCCGACCTCCGTCGCGACCTCGTGCAGCGCGGTGCGGAAGGCGTCGTCGTTGGCCATGACGCCGAAGATGCGGTTGCCCAGGGCCAGCACCATGGCGCCGGTCAGGGTCGCCACGTCGATGATCGCGTCGGGCTTCTCCTCCGAGGCGCGGGTGAGGGCGTCGGCCATCACCAGGCGGCCCTCGGCGTCGGTGTTGAGCACCTCGACGGTCTTGCCGCTGTACATCTTCAGCACGTCGCCGGGGCGGGCGGCGCTGCCCGAGGGCATGTTCTCGGCCAGCGCCAGCCAGCCGGTGACGTTGACGGGCAGACCCAGGCGCGCGGCGGCGACCACGGTGGACAGGACGGCGGCGGCGCCGCTCATGTCGCACTTCATGGTCTCGTTGTGACCGGCCGGCTTCAGGGAGATGCCGCCCGAGTCGTAGGTGATGCCCTTGCCGACCAGCGCCAGGTGCTTGGCGCCGCGGCCCTTGGCGCCCGTGTAGGCGATCTTCACCAGGCGGGGCGGGTTCGCCGAGCCCTGGCCGACGCCCATGATGCCGCCGTAGCCGCCCTTGACCAGCGCCTTCTCGTCCAGGACCTCGATCTTGAGGCCGTGCTCCTTGGCGGCCTCCTGTGCGAGGGCGGCGAAGGACTTCGGGTGGAGGTCGTTCGGCGGCATGTTGATCAGGTCGCGCGCGCGGTTGACCTCGGCCGCGATGACGGCGGCCCGCTCGGCGGCGGCCTTGTACGCCTTGTCCCGCGGCTTCGCGCCGACCAGCGCGATCTCGGCGAGCGGCGCCTTGCCGTTGGACGACTGGTACGCGGTGTACACGTAGGCGCCGAGCAGCGCGCCCTCGGCGACCGCCTGCGCGGCGTCCGCGTCCTGCACCGGGAGCGCGTAGGCGGCCTTCTTCGAACCGGAGAGCGCGCGGGCGGCGGCGCCGGCGGCCTTGCGCAGCGCCTCGGTGTCGTAGGCGGCGCCGTCGGCGGGGGCCTCACCGAGCCCGACCGCCAGCACGACCGGGGACTTCAGACCGTCCGGAGCGGGGAGCTTGGTCACCTCACCCTCAGCGCCCGAGGCGCCCAGTGTCTCGAGCGTCGCGGCGAGCCGGCCAGCGAAGGCCTGGTCGACCGCCTCCGCCCCGGCGGCCACCTCGGGGCCCTTGGCGCCCTTGGTCACGCCGACGACGACGGCGTCAGCGCGCAGCGCTGCCGCGGAGGAGGTGCTGAGAGTCAGTGCAGTCACGGTGATGCGGATCCTGTTCCTTCGGGGGTCCAATGGTTGACGCCGGACTCCGTCCGGCTCCCCTCGTGTCCCGACGCCGGGCGTCCTTCGCGGCACGGGACGGGGGTGCAGGACCGACCTTACGCTCACTCCTGTCACTTGCGACCACGACCTGCGCCCATGACGTCGAAGGCGCGGGTTTTCCCTATGGGAGCGCGCCCGCGCGGCACCCCCGGAGGGGGCCCGACCCCCGCTCCCCAGGCGGGAGTTGGGGAATCCGCCGACGCCGCGCGCGGTCGCCGCCCGGTGCTCAGCCCAGGGTCAGCACCAGCAGCGCGGTCGTCGCCGCGGTCTCGCACAACGCGCCGAAGACGTCACCGGTGACACCGCCCAGGCGTCGGCGGCACCGCCGCAGCAGCAGTTCCGCGGCCGCCAGCGCCAGCACCGCCGCCGCCGCGCCGCGCAGCGCGTCCGGCACGCCGAGGGCGGCCCCGCAGGCGGCGCAGACCGCCACCGTCGCCGCGGCGAGCACCCAGGCGGTCCGCGCGGGGACGGCGCCCGCCACGGCCGCGCCGAGCCCGCCGGGACGGGCCGCGGGCACGCCGTCGCGGCAGGCCAGCGTCATCGCGACGCGCGCGGTGAGCCCGGCCAGGGCGGCGGCGACCGCGCCCCGGGTCCAGGACTGGCCGTACAGCTCGGCGAGCGCGGCGACCTGCGCCAGCAGGACGAGGACGAGGGTGAGCACCCCGAAGGGCCCGATGTCGGACTGCTTCATGATGCGCAGCGCGTCCTCGGCGGGTCTGCCGCTGCCCAGCCCGTCGGCGGTGTCGGCCAGCCCGTCCAGGTGCAGCCCGCGCGTCAGGGCGGCCGGAACGGCGGCGCCCGCGACCGCCGCCGGCAGCGGCCCCGAGCCGAGGAGCAGCAGCAGTCCGCCGGCCGCCGCCGCGCAGAGCCCCACGACCAGCCCGACCAGCGGCGCCCAGAGCATCCCGGCGCGGGCCGCCGGGCGGTCCCAGCGGCCGACCCGGACCCGCAGCACCGTCAGCGTGCCGAAGGCGAAGCGCAGCCCGTCGGCCGCCGTCACGGCGGAGGGCGCGGGAAGGGGTGCGGGGCCGGGGGCCGGATCGGGGGCTGGGTCGGCGGTCATGGCGTGCAGGGTAACGGCCGGGCCGGAACCGTATAGTGCCGCGTACGGGGCGAATCTGGAGCAATCGGCATGAGCGACTGGTGGTACCGCAACATCATCGAGCCGGGAAAGCTGCCGCTGCTCCTCGCGCTGGGCGCGTTCGTGCTGACCTTCCTCGTCACGCGGATGATCACCCGTCTCATCCGGGCCGGCAGGGGCCCCTTCCGCAACATCTCCTCCGGCGGCACCCACATCCATCACGTGGTGCCCGGGATCATCCTCATGACCATCGGCGGCTTCGGGGGTGTCGCCAGTTCCTCACGGGGCTTCGGCGCCTACCTCTCCGCGGTCCTGTTCGGCGCCGGAGCGGGCCTGGTGCTCGACGAGTTCGCGCTCGTGCTCTACCTCGACGACGTGTACTGGAGCGATCGCGGCCGCAAGAGCGTCGAGGCCGTCGTCGTCACCTTCTCCGTCGTCCTGATGATGCTCCTCGGCCTGGTCCCCTTCGGGGTCAACTCGGTCACCCCGGACGAGCAGCAGAGCCGTGTCTCGGTGATCGTCACCATCGCCGTCAACTTCCTCTTCGTCCTCGTCGCCCTCGTCAAGGGCAAGCTGCGCTCCGCCGTCGTCGGTGTCTTCGTGCCCTTCGTCGCGCTGTACGCCGCCCTGCGGCTGGCGCGCCCCGACTCGCTGTGGGCCGAGCGGCTCTACCCCCGCAGGCCCCGGGCGGCCCGGCGGGCCGAGGCCCGCGCCGCCCGGCACGACGCACGCTGGTCGGGCCCCCTGCGTCGCCTCCAGGACTGGATCGGCGGCTTCACGGAGCACTGAGCCCCGGCGCCCCGGCTCGGTGCCCGCTCGGGGAGGCCGTCGGCGACCGACTCCGGGACGGCGTCGGTGGGCGTCTCCGCCTCGACGACCGAGGCCGGGGCCCGGACCCCGCCGTTGGCGCGTGGCCGCGTGCCGTTCGGGGCCGGGCCGGAGGAGTGGGCGGGCACCTTGTCCCGGTGGCGTGCCCGGTGGTGGTCACCCGCCGGATCGCGGCGGTTCCGCCGTCCCCGGGAAGGCGCTCCCGGGCGGACGGTGAGCAGCCCGCGGATGACCGCCAACTGCCCTGCGGCCGGCCCGGCGAGAACGGCGACCGGCGCGGCGTCGCGGTACCCGGCGGCCCCCCGCCGCCCGCTCACCGCCGGGACGAGGGCATCCGGGGGGCGGCGAGAAGCCCTCCGCGCGGGCGCTCGCCAGGCCGATGCGTGGGAGTTCGCCGGCCTTCTCGAAGAGCACGAAACGCGGTTCCCAGACGGGCCGGTACTTGGCGTTGGCCCGGTACAGCGACTCGATCTGCCACCACCGGGAGAAGAACGTCAGCAACGCCCGCCACATCCGCAGCACCGGTCCGGCGCCCAGCCTCGCCCCGCGCTCGAAGACCGAACGGAAGACGGCGAAGTTGAGCGACACCCGCTCGACCCCGATCTCCTCCGCGCGCCGGATCAGCTCGATCACCATGAACTCCACCAGCCCGTTGTCGGAGTCCCGGTCGCGGCGCATCAGGTCGAGCGACAGCCCGTGCCGCCCCCACGGCACGAAACTCAGCAGAGCCCGCGGCTCGCCCGTCGCGTCCGCGCACTCCACCATGACGCAGCGGCCGTCCGCCGGGTCGCCGAGCCGGCCCAGCGCCATGGAGAAGCCCCGTTCGGTCCGCCCGTACCGCCAGCGGTCCGCGCGCTCCACCAGGGCCGCCATCTCCCGCTCCGGGACGTCCTCGTGACGCCGTACGCGGACGGTGTACCCGGCGCGCCCGATCCGGTGGTGCGCCTGCCGCACGGTGCGCATCGCACGGCCCTCCAGGGTGAAGTCGGCGACCTCGACGATGGCCTCGTCGCCGAGTTCCAGGGCGTCCAGCCCGTGCCGTGCGTAGACCGTGCCGCCCTCCTCGCCGGCCCCCACCACCGCGGGGACCCAGGCGTGTTCACGGGCCTCGGCGAGCCAGGCGCCGATCGCCCCGGGCCAGGCCTCGGGGTCGCCGATCGGGTCGCCGGAGGCGAGGGACACCCCGCCGACGACGCGGTACGCGATCGCCGACTTGCCCGAGGGCGACCAGACCACGCTCTTGTCGCGGCGCAGCGCGAAGTAGCCGAGCGAGTCCCGTTCGCCGTGCCGGTCCAGCAGGGCGCGCAGCCGCATCTCGTCCTGCGGGCCCAGCAGTTCGCGGCCGCGGGGCGAGCGGAACGCCACGTACAGCACCAGCAGGAACAGCACGGCGCTCAGGGCGTTGATGACGACGTCGACCCAGCCCGGGGCCGAGATCCCCGGGAAGGCCTCCCCGGCGTCCGCCAGCGAGACCACGCGGAGCATGGCGTACGCGTACCGCTCGCCGAAGGTGGAGCCGCGCCCGGAACCGGTGACGGTGACCAGCCCGGCGGCGAGCAGCCCGACGGCCGCGACACCGCCGACGGCGACCGCGGCGGCCAGCCGGGGGTTGGCGGGGTCGCCCTTGGCCCGGAAAGCCCGGCGCCCGGCGAGCAGCGCGGCGCAGAAGACGGCGGTGATCCCCAGCGACACCCAGTTCTGCGGGTGGCCGCGGACCGCGGGGACGGTCGTCGCCGCGGCGAGGAACAGCAGGGAGAGCCCGGCGAGGACGAGGTTGAGCAGCCAGGCCGCGCGTTTCCCGCGGCGCATCGTCACGGCCAGGAAGAGCGCGAGGAAGGCCGGGGTGTAACCGGCGGTCAGCAGGTACGGCGTGACGTACTCGTCGACCTGGTGGCGCCGGATGTCGTTGCCGAAGGACACCCACACCGCGCCCAGCAGGTCGACCAGGCCGACCACGCGCAGATACCCCACGGTGAACACCGCACAGCGCACCGCACAGCGTTCACGCCGGACCGAGACGGCCGTTCCCATAAGTCCGGATCTTATGGGAACGGCCCGGTTCGCGAGGTGTCAGAAACGTTCCGGCAGCTCCGCCGACAGGGCGGCCGCCGCCTTCAGCAGGGGCAGCGCCAGCAGCGCCCCGGTGCCCTCACCCGCCGTCACCTTCTGGTCCAGCAGCGGCTCGATGGAGAGCCGGTCCAGCGCCTTGGCCTGGCCGGGCTCGCCGCTGGCCTGCCCGGCCAGCCACCAGTCCGGCGCCCGGAAGGCGATCCGCTGCGCGACCAGCGCGCACGCCGCCGACACCACGCCGTCCAGCACCACCGGCAGCTTCCGCACCGAGGCCTGCAGCAGGAAACCGGTGATCGCCGCCACGTCCGCGCCGCCGACCGCGGCCAGCAGCTCCAACTGGTCGCCCAGCACGGGACGGGCCCGGCGCAGCGCGTCGCGGATCGCGGCGCACTTGCGCATCCACGCGATGTCGTCGATGCCCGAACCGCGGCCGGTCACCACCGAGGCGTCCGTACCGCACAGCGCCGCGACGAGCACTCCGGCCACCGTGGTGCCGCCCACGCTCAGGTCGCCGAGGAGCACCAGGTCGGTGCCGGAGTCCGCCTCCTCGTCCGCGACGGCCATGCCGGCCCGGAACGCCGCCTCGGCCTCCTCGGCCGTCAGCGCGTCCTCCACATCGATCCGGCCGGAGCCGCGCCGCACCCGGTGCGCCGTCACGTCGGCGGGGAGGTCCTCGGCCGGGGCGTCCACGCCGACGTCCACCACGCGGACCCCCGCGCCGTACTGACGGGCCAGCACGTTGACCGGCGAGGCACCGTCCAGGACCCGCCGCACCAGCTCCACCGCGGTGCCCTCGGTGCGGGTCGACACCTTCAGCGCCGCCACGCCGTGGTCCGCCGCGAAGAGCACCGCCTTGGGGTGCTCGATCGGGCGCACGGTCGCCGTGCCCTGGGCCGCCGACAGCCAGTCGGCGAGCTCTGCCAGCCCGCCCAGCGCGCTCGCCGGGCGCACCAGCCGCTGCCAGCGGTCGCGTGCGTCACGGCGCACACCGGCGTCCGGACGCTCCACCAGGGTCGCGAAGTCATCAAGGTTCAGGCCGCTCACGGGGTCGAACACTACCGGTCCGCGGGGCCGCGCGCCGAGGTCAGCCCCGCAGTGCCAGTGCCTGTCCCGCGATCACCAGCACCACGTGCTCGGACTCGTCGGCCAGCGCGACGTTCAGCCGGCCCAGCTCGTCCCGGAACCTGCGCCCGCTGGCGGTGGCCGGGACGATCCCGGAGCCGACCTCGTTGCTGACCGCCACGACCGTGCGGCGGGTCGCGCGCCAGGCCGCGGTGAGTTCCCCGACGCGGCGGCGCAGTGCGCGCTCGGCGCCCTCCGCCCACTTCCCGTCGTCCCACGCGCCGAGCTCGTCCATGGTGTGCGTCAGCCACAGCGACAGGCAGTCGATCAGCAGTGCCGGCCCGTCGCCCTCGGCCAGCAGCGGCAGCAGGTCGCAGGTCTCCACCGTCCGCCAGGACTGCGGACGCCGCTCCCGGTGCAGGGCCACCCGATCCGACCACTCCGGGTCGCCGTCCCGGGTCCCTCCGGTCGCCACGTACACCACGTCGGGAAAGGCCGACAGGCGCCGCTCCGCCTCCACGGACTTGCCCGACCGCGCCCCGCCCAGCACCAGCGTGCGCCGCGGCACGTCGGGCACGTCGTGCAGGTCGCCGACGGTCAGCGTCGTGCCGTCCGGCACCGCGCGCACGCCGAGCGCCGCCAGCCGGCGCCGCAGCTCCGGCCCCGGGTGGACGCGGTGGTCCAGGTGGACCGCGACGACGTCGGTGGCGCTCCCGACGGCGCCGGCCGCGCGAAGCCGCGCCAGCGCGTCCGGCCGTCCCACGGCGTCCAGCAGCACCATCCGGTACGGCTCCACGGCCTCCGGCAGCCCCGCGGGCGCGCACTCCGGGGGCAGGTACAGCAGGCGCTCGCCCTCGGGGCCCGTCACCTCGTACCCGGAGCCGGGCGCGTCGACCGGCACCCCCCGCACCCGGTGCCCGGTCGGCAGCGTGAGCTCCTGCCCGGGCGCCACCCGGCCCGGCGCGGGCAGCCCGGCCGGGATCTCCACGGCCGGCCCGTCGTGCGGGTGCGAGAGCAGCACCTGACGGACCCCGGTCAGCGAGTGACCGGAGCGCGCCGCCGTGAGCGCGAGACCCGGCGTCAGGTCGAGCAGCAGCACCCCGTCGACGAGCAGCGAGGTCGCCGCCCGCGCCTGCTCGCCCACCGCCGTCGCGCAGGCAGCGCACGGGCAGCCGGGGAGGGGCAGGCCGTCGGGGCCCCCGGTGCCGAGGAGAGTCAGTTCCACGTGCAGATCCTCTCGCGTCCGCGCACGCTACGCTGCCGGGCAGGCACCCCCAGGGACGAGGAGACGGACATGGCGTGGACGTGGCGTTTCGAGAAGACCGACGGTACGGAGGTCACCCCCGCGGTCGAGCCCGAGGAGTTCACCACGCAAGGCGACGCCGAGTCATGGATCGGCGAGGTCTGGAAGGACCTCCTCCAGGGTGGCGCCGACCAGGTCCACCTCTTCGAGGACAGCACGAAGATCTACGGCCCGATGAGCCTGCACGCCGACGAGTAGACCCGTGCCGCGGCGGCCGGGGGGGCGGCCCCCGCCCCCCCCCCGCGGGGGGGGCGCCTCGCCCTCCCCCGCCCCGCCCGGCGCGGGGCCCTGGGTTGGTAGAGGGTGCCGTCGCGGAGCATGGCGAACAGCACGCTGGTGCGGTGGCGGGCGAGTCGGAGCAGGGCCTG
>NZ_JBHYMQ010000023.1:0-113471 GCF_042742985.1 Streptomyces sp. NPDC058864
TGGCGTTGACTTTTGGCACGCTGTTGAGTTCTCAAGGAACGGAAGCTTCCTTCGAGACCGTTTCACCGGCCCCTCCGGGCTTTCCCTTCGTTGTCACCAGCTTATCAGACTCTTTCGGGCCCGATTCCCGCCGGCGGGGATTCCCTGCTTTTACCGCTTTTGCGTTTCCGCCTTTCGGCTTTCGCGCTCTCCGACTTTAGCAGATGCTTTCCGTCGGATTTACCGGACCGCTGTGAGGACGCACGTCTCCGTGGCGTTCTCGTCGCGGGGGTTGACCCAAAGTACTGGAGGAGCCCGGTCGGAGCAAATCCGGGGTGGCGCGCGGCGCCGTGGTGTGCCGGGCCTCGTGGGGGTGGCATCCTTGAGTGGTCTGGACCACTTGCTTGGAGGCTTCATCATGACGACTGTCTCGTCGCCCCTGACCGGGCGCGTCATCGGTCTGGCCGCTGTGCCCGACCCCGTGTTCTCGGGCGCCATGGTGGGGCCCGGCACGGCGATCGACCCCGTGCGCGAGCCGTCGGTGGCCGTGTCGCCGGTGGACGGTGTGGTCGTTTCCCTGCACGCGCACGCGTTCGTCGTGGTGGACGCGGAGGGGCACGGGGTGCTGACCCATCTCGGCATCGACACGGTGCAGCTCAACGGCGAGGGCTTCGAGGTGCTCGTCAACAAGGGCGACACGGTGGTGCGCGGCCAGGAGATGGTGCGCTGGGACCCCGCGGCGGTCGAGGCCGCCGGCAAGTCCCCGGTGTGCCCGGTGGTGGCGCTGGAGGCGTCGGCCGAGTCGCTGACGGGCCTCGTCCAGGACGGAGAGACAAGCGCCGGGGCCACCCTCTTCTCTTGGACGTAGCCTTTTCGGCAAGGCCACTCCCGACGCATACACACAGGCAACGCGGTCGCGAGCGTCCGCGACAACCGGAGACGGGTGAGATGGAGACAACGCTGCGAGGCGTCGGTGTCAGCCACGGCGTGGCGATCGGCGAGGTACGGCACATGGGGACCGCGGTTCTCGAGCCCCCGGCCAAGCAGATTCCGGCCGACGAGGCGCCGCGCGAGCAGGCCCGGGCGCGCCAGGCGGTCGACGCGGTTGCCAACGACCTGATCGCGCGCGGCAATCTGGCCGGTGGCGAGGCGCAGGCGGTGCTGGAGGCCCAGGCGCTGATGGCGCAGGACCCCGAGTTGATGGCCGACGTGGAGCGCCGCATCGCGGTGGGCAGCTCGGCGGAGCGCGCGGTGTACGACGCCTTCGCCTCCTACCGGGCGCTGCTCGCCAACGCGGGCGAGTACCTGGCGGGGCGGGTCGCGGACCTGGACGACGTCCGCAACCGGATCGTGGCGCGGCTGCTGGGGGTGCCGATGCCGGGCGTCCCGGACAGCGACGAACCGTACGTGCTGATCGCGCGGGACCTGGCGCCGGCGGACACGGCCCTGCTGGACCCGTCGCTCGTGCTCGGTTTCGTGACCGAGGAGGGTGGGCCGACCAGCCACAGCGCAATCCTCGCGCGTGCGCTGGGGGTGCCCGCGGTGGTGGCGCTGCCGGGTGCCACGGAGCTGGCGGAGGGCACGGTCGTCGCCGTGGACGGCAGCACCGGCGACATCTACGTCGACCCGGGCAAGGAACGCCGGGCCGAGCTGGCGAAGGCGGCGGAGGAGCGCAGGGCGGCCCTCGCCGCGACCTCCGGTCCCGGTGCCACCTCGGACGGGCACAAGGTGCCGCTGCTGGCGAACGTCGGCGGTCCCGCGGACGTCGAGGCCGCCGTGAGGGCGGGTGCGGAGGGCGTGGGCCTGTTCCGCACCGAGTTCCTGTTCCTGGACGACTCGAAGAACGCGCCGTCGGAGGAGAAGCAGGTCGAGGCCTACCGGCAGGTGCTGGAGGCCTTCCCCGAGGGCCGGGTCGTCGTCCGAGTGCTGGACGCGGGGGCCGACAAGCCGCTGGAGTTCCTGACGCCCGCGGACGAGCCGAACCCGGCGCTGGGCGTGCGCGGTCTGCGGACGCTGCTCGCCCACCCCGATGTGCTGCACACGCAGCTGCGGGCGCTCGCCAGGGCGGCGGAGGGCCTGCCGGTGTACCTCGAGGTCATGGCGCCCATGGTGGCGGACCGGGTGGACGCCAAGGCGTTCGCGGACGCGTGCCGGGAGGCCGGGCTGCACGCGAAGTTCGGCGCGATGGTGGAGATCCCGTCGGCGGCACTGCGGGCGCGTTCGATCCTGCAGGAGGTGGAGTTCCTCTCGCTGGGGACGAACGACCTGGCGCAGTACACCTTCGCGGCGGACCGCCAGGTCGGCTCGGTCTCACGGCTGCAGGACCCGTGGCAGCCGGCGCTGCTGGACCTGGTCGCCGCGGCGGCCGAGGCCGCGCGGGCCGAGGGCAAGAGCTGCGGTGTGTGCGGTGAGGCGGCCTCCGATCCGCTGCTGGCGTGCGTGCTGACGGGTCTGGGTGTGACGAGCCTGTCGATGGGTTCGGCGTCCCTCCCCTACGTGCGGGCGACGCTGGCGAAGTACACCCTGGCGCAGTGCGAGCGTGCGGCGGCCGCCGCGCGGGCGACCGACACTGCCGACGAGGCGCGGCGCGCGGCGCAGGCGGTGCTGTCCGGGGAGTGATCGCTTCCCGTCCCGGCCAGGGGCGTCCCACCGGTGGTGGGGCGCCCCTCGGCGTTCCCCGGACTGCCCCGCGCTGCCCTGCTCAGCCGTCCTCGGGTGGCGGGAGGACGAATCCGGGGCGGTGGACGACGCCGGGCTCCGGGGGCACGGGGTCGCCGGACTCGGCGTCGGTGCAGTAGGCGTTGAACACCTGCGCCTCGGTGAGGGGTTGCAGCCAGCCGTCGCGCAGGGTCCAGCCGCGGACCTCGTCCGGGCGGTCGGGCGGGGGCTGTCCGCTGCCGGCGCCGCTGCGCAGGACGACGCCTCCGGGGCTGTCCTCGGCGATCCCGGCGGCGAGGACGGTGCAGCAGACCAGGGCCTCGGCCTCGACGAGGTGGACCATGCCGTGCTCGTCGCAGCGGGCGTGCATGGCGGCGAGCAGCGTGGTGCCCTCGGCGGGCACGCTGCACACGAGGTGGTGGTGGCCCGGTCCGGCGGCTTCGAGGAGGCGCATCAGGGCCTGGGACGCGCGGTCGAAGGACGTGCGGGCGAGGTCGTCGCCGCAGCCGGCGCAGTCCCCAGCGCCGGCCAGGATGCCGGAGGCCCGTTCCCAGGTGGCCTGGCGGCCCGCCTCGTACTCGAGCTCGGTGACCAGGAGTTCCATGGGCTGTCCGGTGTACGGGACGGTGGGCCCGGCCGTGGTGACGTCGGCGGCGTAGCGCGTGCGGGAGCGCGAACTGTCCGGGTCGTGGCCGGTGTCGGCGCAGTACTCGGCGTACTCGTCCGGGTCGAAGGGGCCGACGCGCACGTGGATGCCGCGGGAGGTGAGCGATCGCAGCAGGCCCTCGATCTGCCGCAGGTAGGCGGTGTGGTCGTCGAAGGTGAAGCTCCGGTAGCCGCGCATGGCGGCGAAGTCGGCGGCGTCCGTGAGGACGGCGACGGTGGTCGGCGACTCACGGCGCAGGGTGCGGCGGCCGGTCCTCGCGGCGCGGCGGGCGGGGCGGGCGCTCTGCTTGCGGTGCTTGGTGTGTGCCATGACGGCTCCCCCTCGGTACGGCGGTCAACTGTCACTCACCGTAGCCGCCGCCACTGACAGTGACCGTCGCGCTGGGGGCGACGGGGGTCCCCGGTGCGGCGGACCCGGGCCGGTCCAGGGCGTCCAGCCGGTCCAGGCGGCGGCGTACGAGGGTGCGCTGGCCGACGGAGACGGCGGCGAGGCCGGCGCCGAGGCCCAGCCAGCCGAGCGGGCCCGCGGCCATGACGGCGGAGGTGAGCAGTACCGGTCCGGCCGAGCGCTGGGCCGACTGCGCGAGTCCGTGGACGCCGAGGTACGCGCCCTGGGACCGGCCGGGGGCGAGGGCGAGGGACAGTTCCCAGGAGATCGCGGCGTGCACGATCTCCGCGGCGGTGAAGGCCGTGGCGGCGACGACGAGGGCGACGACGGCGATGCCCGCCGAGTCCACCGCCGAGACGGCCATGGCGCCTCCCGCGACGAGGAAGGCGACGCCGAGCAGCGGCAGGGAGGCGGCGGCCCTGCGCGGCTCGTCGCCGAGGCGGCTGAGGCGGACCTGGAAGAGCACGACGAGGACGTTGTTGAGGACGAAGAGCAGCGCGACGAGGCTGTGCGGCGCGACGGTCGCGGTGGCGATCCACAGGGGCAGGCCGACGTTGAGGGCCGTGTCGTCGAGGAGGAGCAGGGTCTCGGTGGCGGTGTACGCGAGGTAGCCGCGGTCGCGCCAGGGGCTGGTGGACGGGGCCTTGCTGCGGGGCGCTTCCCCGTCGGCGCCGGCGGACGCGGTGGCCACCACGCGTACGGGGGACGGCGGTTCGGCACAGCGCAGGACGAGCAGGGCGGCGCCGGCGAAGGAGAGGGCGTCCCCGATGAGCATGGCCCGGTAGGCGGTGTCGGTGCCGATGGCGAGGGCGACGGCCGCGGCGAGGCCGCCGATGCCGAAGCCGATGTTCACGACGGTGCGCTGGAGGGCCTGGTAGCGCACGCGGTCCGGGCCGGCGACGCGGGCGGCGTACAGCTTGGTGAGGACCGAGGCGGCACGGTCGCCGAGGCTGCCGAGCGCGGCGATGGGCAGCAGCAGCCAGAAGGTACCGGTGAGCAGGATGCCGACGGCGGCCACGGCACGCAGGGTGTGGACCGCGGGGAGCAGCCGGGTGAGCGGGACGTGGTCGGCGATGCGGCCCGCGACGGGGGTACCCGCGACGCCGACGGCTCCGGCTACGCCCAGCAGGAGGCCGATCTGGTGCGGGGCGAGTCCGGCGACGTAGGTGTAGTAGAGCGCCGAAGTGCCGTACCAGAGGCCGGATCCGGCCTTGTCGGTGAGACTCACCAAGAGCATGCGGCGGCCGTCGCGGCCGCCGGGTACGAGGTCCTCGATGTCTCTGCGGCTGCGAGGGAATCGCATGCACTGCCCCCTTGACCCGAAGTTTGTATTGATACAGACTTACGAATGTGGCAGCACAATATGCGATCAGCGGCACGAACGCCAAGGGCATTGCCGCGTCCGTCGAACGGGGCGTGGCCGACGGGAGGTTGTCCCCCGGGGCCGCGCTCCCGCCGGTGCGGACGCTGGCCGACCGCCTCGGGGTGAGCCCGGGCACGGTGGCGACCGCCTACAAGGAGCTGCGGCAGCGCGGGATCGTCGTCACGCGCGGGCGTGGCGGCACCGTCGTCGCGGAGGCGCCGGCGGTGGCGTCCAGGAGGCCGCCGAAGGTGCCCGCCGGGCTGCGGGACCTGGCGGGCGGCCATCCGGACCCGGCGTTCCTCCCGGAGTTGCCGCCGTCCGTGCGCGTGACACCCGGAGTGCGCTCGCACCGGTCGGCGCCGCGCCTTCCCGAACTGGAGGAGCTGACCCGCACGTGGTTCGACCGCGACGGGGTGCCGCCGGACGACGTGACGTTCGCGCACAGCGCGCTCGACTGCGTCGGGCGGCTGCTCTCCGTCGAGTTGCGGCCCGGCGACGCGGTGGCGATGGAGGACCCGGGCTACCACCACCTGCTCGACCTGGTGCCCGCGCTGGGGCTGCGGATGGTGCCCGTCGCGGTGGACGACGAGGGCCTGCGGCCCGACGCGCTGCGCGACGCGCTGCGGGCCGGGGCCCGCGCGGTCGTGTGCAGCCCGCGCTCCCAGAACCCGTACGGCGGGGCCTTCTCGCCCGAACGCCGGGACGCGCTGCTCGGTGTGCTGCGGGAGGCGCCCGACGTGCTCGTCGTCGAGAACGACCACGCCGCGGAGATCGCGGGCGTGCCGCTGAACACCCTCACCGCGGGCGGGCTCCCGCGCTGGGCCCAGGTGCGCACCGTCACCAAGTACCTGGGCACGGACTTGCGGTGGGCGGCCCTCGCCTGCGACCCCACCACGCTGGCGCGGCACGACGGGCGGCTGCTGCTCACCTCGGGCTGGATCAGTCATGTGCTGCAGGGCATGGCCGCACGGCTGATGACGGACGCGGCGGCCCGGCTGCTCGTGGAGGCGGCTCGGGACGCCTACGCGGAGCGGCGGGAGGCCCTGGTGGCGGAGCTGGGCGGGCGCGGGATCGCGGCGCACGGGGCGAGCGGGCTCAACGTGTGGGTGCCGGTGCGGGACGAGGCGGCGGTGGTGAACGGACTTCGCTCGCGCGGGTGGTGGGTGGCCGCGGGGGCGAGGTTCCGGCTCGCGGCGGGGCCGGGGGTGCGGATCACGACGGCGGGGCTGCGGCCCGTGGAGGCGGGTGCCCTGGCGGCCGACTTCGCGGACGTCCTCAGCGAGTTCGGCGCGACGTACGGGGGGTGAGGCGGGAGCGGCCCGGATCCCGCCCCACCCCCGTGCGCTCAGCCGCGGGCGCGGGCCAGGTCCTCGTAGAACCGGAGTAGCTCCAGGTTGTCGACGGAGCCCGGGTTGACCGCCTTGTCCAGCGGCGTGCCCTGCAGCAGCTTCTTCACCGGTACCTCGATGCGCTTGCCGGTGAGGGTGTGCGGGACGCCGGGGACCGGGATGATCTCGTCCGGGACGTGGCGGGGGGAGAGCTGTTCGCGGATGGTGCGCTTGACCTTGTCGCGGAGGGCGTCGTCGAGCACCGCGCCCTCGGCGAGCTGCACGAACAGGGGCATCCAGTAACCGCCGTCGGGCTGTTCGACGCCGATGACCAGCGACTCGCGGATCTCCGGGAGCCGTTCGACGGCCTCGTAGATGTCGGCGGAGCCCATGCGGACGCCCTGGCGGTTGAGGGTGGAGTCGGAGCGGCCGTGGATGACCACCGTGCCGCGCGAGGTCAGGGTGATCCAGTCGCCGTGCCGCCAGACGCCGGGGAACATCTCGAAGTAGCTGTCGTGGTAGCGGCTGCCGTCGGGGTCGTTCCAGAAGTGGATGGGCATCGACGGCATGGGGTTGGTGACGACCAGCTCGCCGACCTCGTCGGTGACGGGCTTGCCGAAGGGGTCCCAGGCCTGCAGGTCGGTGCCGAGGCAGGGGGCCTGGAGCTCTCCGATGTACACCGGAAGGGTCGGGACGCCACCGGCGAAGCAGCTGCACACGTCGGTGCCACCGCTGACGGAGGCGATCCACAGGTCCTCCTTGACCTCGTCGTGGATCCAGCGGAAGCCGTCCGGCGGGAGCGGGGAGCCGGTGGTGGCCACGCACGTGACGGCCGAGAGGTCGTGGTCGCGGCCGGGGCGGACGCCGGCCTTGCGGCAGGCGATGACGTACGCGGCGGAAGTGCCGAACACGGTGGTGCCGGTGCGCTCGGCCACGCCCCATTGGGCGCCGGTGTCGGGGAAACCGGGGCTGCCGTCGTACAGGACGATCGTGGAGCCCGCGAGCAGGCCGCCCACGAGGAAGTTCCACATCATCCAGCCGGTGGAGGTGTACCAGAAGAACCGGTCCCGCGGCCCGAGGTCGAGGTGGAGGCCGGTCTGCTTGAGGTGCTCCAGCAGGATGCCGCCCTGGGACTGGACGATGGCCTTGGGCAGGCCCGTGGTGCCGGAGGAGTAGAGCACCCACAGCGGGTGGTCGAAGGGGACCTGCTCGTACACCGGCTCGGGGTCGCCGGAGACGAGGGACTCCCATTCCAGGGCGCCCTCGGGGGCGGGCGTGCCCAGCAGCGGGATGTGCACAACGGCTCGCAGCGAGGGCAGTTCGGCGCGCAGCTCGGCGACGACGCCGGTGCGGTCGTGCTCCTTGCCGCCGTAGCGGTAGCCGTCGACGGTGAACAGGACGACGGGCTCGACCTGCTGGAAGCGGTCCAGCACGCTGCGGGCGCCGAAGTCCGGGGCGCAGGACGTCCACACGCCGCCGACGGCGGCGGTGGCCAGCAGGGCGACGACGGCCTGGGGGACGTTGGGCAGGTAGCCGCTGACCCGGTCGCCGGGGCGTACGCCGAGGGCGCGCAGCTCGTGGGCGAGGGATGCGACCTGGCGGCGCAGGTCGGCCCAGCTGGTGGCGCCGATCTCGTGGCGCTCGTCGAGGTGGAGCAGGGCGGGCTCTCCGGCCCGCGCCGCGTCGCCGGCGGGACGCAGGGCGTGCTCGGCGTAGTTGAGGGTGGCCCCGGGGAACCACTTCGCGCCGGGCATGGAGGCGTCGGCGAGGACGGTCTCGTAAGGCGAGGAGAAGCGCACGTCGAACCACTCGACGACGGACCGCCAGAAGGTCCCGGGCTCACGCACCGACCAGGCGTGCAGCGCCTGGTAGCCGGCGACGGGGTCGGCGGTGTCGGGGGCGGGCGCGCCGTGGTGCTCGGCGGCCCAGGCCTGGAAGCGCGTCACCTGGGCACCGGAGACACGGTCCGGGCCGGGCTGCCACAGGGGCTGCTCGGTCGCCGGGTCGGCGGTGGGCTCAGGTGTGGTGCTCATGGGGCGGCTCCCGGACGGTACGCGACGCTGCGTGATGTGCGGCTGGACCCCGGCCGGGCGGAATGTCCCCGGTCGCGGCTGGGCAGGACGATGCCACGTGATCGTCTCCGGCGCCAGGGCACACCCCACACATTCGAGGGTGGAAGCATGTGCCCGGCCGCCAGATGGAAGGCGGCCGGCCGGCGGCGGGGCGGGCGGGAACGGTGAAAGGGTGGGCCTTATGGATGCTCGGGACCTGGTGCGACAGGTACGGCAGGTCGGATCGGCGAACGGGCTGAGGGCCGTGCGCGCGGCATGGCGCAGACAACGCACCGACGCACGGGACCTGCCGCGGCGGGGACCGGAGCGGGCGCGGGTGCCGGGACCCGCCGAGGGCGCCGACCCGCTGCCGGGCGGCGGGCTGGTGCGCTTCGCCCGCTCGACCCTGCGGGTGCGGGTCGCGGCGGGCGGTGCGGTGTTCTGCGGCTGGGACGGTGCCGAGCCGGAGCCCTCGTACGCGCTGGACGGCAGCTGCCCCGACGCCGACGCACGGGCGGTCATCGAGCCCGACAAGGACGGCTGGCGGGTGGTGTCGGAGCGGATCACGGTGCTGGTCTCGCGGCACGGGGCGGTGGAGTTCCGCACACCGGGCGGCCTGCTGCTGCGGCGCGACCTGCCGCCGCGCTGGTGGGACCCGGTGAACCCGGCCGACGGTGCGCAGCCGCGCTGGGTGCAGCGCTCGGAGACGGCGGCGGACGCGGCCGTGTTCGGGCTCGGCGGGCGGGCCTCGGGGCCGCGGCTGGGCGAGGGCACGTACCGGCTGTGGAACACCGACCCCGGCGGCGCCTTCGAGCCGGAGACCGATCCGCTGTACATCACCATGCCGCTGCAACTGGTCGTCGCCGACGCGGGCAGCCATCTGGTCTTCCACGACAACACCTGGGACGGCCGGGTGACCCTGCGCGACGGCGAGGAGGGCGCGGGTTCGGGCCACGACCGCCCCGGCGGCTGCGAGACGCGGATGGACGGCGGCCCGCTGCGCTACTGGGTGATCCCCGGCACGCCCGCGCGGATCCTGGCCTCCTGGACCGCACTGACCGGCCGGCCCGCGCTGCCGCCGCGCTGGGCGCTGGGGTACCAGCACTCGCGCTGGGGCTTCGGGACGGCGGCGGAGGTGCGGCGGGTCGCGGCGGGCTACCGCGAGCGGGAGCTGCCGCTGTCCGCGCTGCACCTGGACATCGACCACTACGACGGCCACCGGGTCTTCACCGTCGACGGCGAGCGCTTCCCCGACCTGCCGGGGCTCGCCGAGGAGTTGCACGCACAGGGGGTGCGCCTGGTGTCGATCGTCGACCCGGCGGTCAAGCTGGAGCCGGGCAACCCGGTCCACGACAGCGGGGCAGCCGCCGACGCCTTCGTACGGGACGCGCAGGGACGCACGGTGCACGGCGTGGTGTGGCCGGGCGACGCGGTCTTCCCCGACTTCACCGACCCGCGGGTGCGCAAGTGGTGGGGCGGCCTCTACGCGGAGCGGCTCACGCAGGGCTTCGCCGGGGTGTGGCACGACATGAACGAGCCGGTGTCCTTCGCCGCGTTCGGGGACACCACGCTCCCCCGCTCGGCCCGGCACGCCCTGGAGGGCCGCGGCGGCGACCACCGCGAGGCGCACAACGTGTACGGGCTGACCATGGCCAGGGCCGGCCACGAGGGGCTGCGCGAACTGCGCCCCGGCTCCCGGCCGTTCCTGTTCTCCCGCTCCGGCTGGGCGGGCATGCAGCGGTACGGCGGCACATGGTCGGGCGACGTCTCGACCGGCTGGCCCGGGCTGCGCTCCTCGCTGTCGCTGGTGCTGGGGCTCGGGCTGTGCGGGGTGCCGTACTCGGGGCCGGACGTGGGCGGGTTCACCGGGAGCCCGTCGCCGGAGCTCTACCTGCGCTGGTTCCAGATGGCCGCGTACTTCCCGTTCTTCCGTACGCACTCGGCGATCGACGCCGGACACCGCGAGCCGTGGGAGTTCGGGCCGAAGGTGCTGGAGGCGGCCGGGGCGGCGATGCGCGAGCGGGAGCGCCTGATGCCGTACCTGTACACGCTGGCGCACATCGCGTGGGGTTCGGGCGCGCCCTATGTGCGGCCGGTGTGGTGGGGCGACCCGGAGGACCGCAAACTGCGCGCCTGCGGGGACGCCTTCCTGCTCGGGGACGCGCTGCTGGTGGCGCCGGTGCTGGAGCAGGGAGCAACGGAACGGGCGGTGCGGCTGCCGAGGGGCCTGTGGTACGACACCGCGACCGAGCGGGCGTACCAGGGGCCCGGGCAGGTGCTGTTGCCCGCGCCGCCCGAGCGCGTGCCCGTGCTGGCCAGGGCCGGTGCCGTCGTGCCGGTGGCGGAGGAGGACGGCACGGTGACCCTGGAGGTGTGGGCGCCGGCGCCCGGACGCGGCGGGGGCGGCACCCTGGTCACCGACGCCGGGGACGGCTGGGCCGACCCGCGCGTGGAGCGCTTCACCTCAAGGGTGGTGGACGGCGAGGTCGTCGTCGTCCGTGAGGAGCACGACGAGGTGGGGTACCGGGTGCGGGTGCGCGGCACCGCCGTTCATCGGTAGCGGCCGTTCGGCGGCGTCTCAGTAGCGGCCGCCGAACCAGTTGCGCACCGCTTCGGTGTGCAGCGGGAACGCCAGTTCCGCGGGAGCGAGGAGGATCTGCCGGCCGTCGGTCTCGTCGGTGACGACGGCCGGCGGGAGGTCCTCGGCGGCACGCTCCGGCAGGAGGCCGAACACCAGCAGGTGCCCGGTGTCGCCGCTGAGGGTGTCCGCGAGCCGTACGTCGCCGGCGGCGGCCTTGATGCCGGTCTCCTCGTCGAGTTCGCGGACCACGGCCTCCTGCCACGTCTCGCCGAGGTCCACGAAGCCGCCGGGAAGGGCGAGCAGTCCGCGGCGCGGCTCGATGGACCGGCGCACGAGGAGCAGACCGGTGCCCTCCGGGGCGCGCACGGGCAGCAGGGCAACGGCGACGGGGAGCGGATTGCGGTACGTGATGCCACCGCAGGCGGCGCATGTCCGCGGCCATCCGGCATCGGGGGCGAACTCCGTGCCGCAGTAGGAGCAGTGGCTGTCCTTCTGACGAGTGATCACGCGCGGACTGTACCGGAGCGACCGTCCCGGGCACGGGGTCGTGCGGAGCCCTGTCCGTCGCGGCGGGTGAGAGGGCACACTGGCGTCCGTGACACCCGAATCCCTCGGAAAAGGCGCCAATCTGCCGGTTCCCGTGCCCGCCGTACGGGCCGTGCTCGGCTGGACCGCGGGTCCAGGCGTGCCCGACGTCGACGCCTCGGCGCTGCTGCTGACCGGCGAAGGACGGGTGCGTTCGGACGCCGACTTCGTCTTCTACAACCAGCCCGAGCACGCTTCCGGCGCCGTGCGCCACACCGGGAAGCAGTCGGGGCCGGGGCAGGCCTCGGACACGCTCGACGTCGACCTGGCCCGCGTAGAGCCGGCGGTCGAGCGGATCGTGCTGTGCGCCTCAGCGGACGGCGGCGCCTTCGGCCAGGTGCCGGGGTTGCGGCTGCGGCTGCTGGACGCGCGCAACGGCGCCGAGATCGCGCGGTTCGACATGCAGGCGACGACGGAGACGGCGTTCCTCGGCGGCGAGCTGTACCGGCGCAACGGGGTCTGGAAGTTCCGTGCGGTCGGGCAGGGCTGGAACTCCGGACTGGCCGGGCTGGCGACCGACTTCGGGATCACCGTCGACGCGCCGCAGCCGCCGGCGGAGCCGTCCGCACCGGCCGCGTCGCCGCCTCCCCCGGTGCAGTACCCGCGGCCCGCACTGCCCGTGACGGTGCCCCCTCCCCCGCCCCCGCCGCCGTTCCCGGCCGCGTCCGCGTCCGCTCCCCACCCGCCGGCCACGCGGCTCACCAAGGGTGAGGAACACCTGCCGCCCGACATGCGCAAACGGCTGAACCTGCGCAAGGAGCAGGTGGCCGTCAGCCTGCGCAAGCACGGCGCGGCGGGTGTCGTCGCGCGCGTGATCCTCGTGCTGGACGCCTCGGGCTCGATGAGCGGCCTGTACGCGCGCGGGGTCGTCGCCGACGTGGTCGAGCGCATGGCGGCGGTCGCGGCGCAGCTGGACGACGACGGCGACATGCAGGCGTGGACCTTCGCCTCGCACCCGGCGCGGCTGCCGGACCTGCGGATCGCCGAACTCCCGCAGTGGCTGGGGCTGCACGTGCGGGTGGGCGAGCTGAGCCTGTTCGGCCGTCCCAAGAAGCCCCGGCACGGGCTGCAGCCGGGGCAGGTCGACATGCGGTTCGTCGGCATCCAGAACGAGGAGCAGAAGGTCATCGCCGAGGTCAGGGGGTTCGTGCGGGCGTACCCGACGGAGGTGCCGACGCTCGTGCTGTTCTTCTCCGACGGCGGCGTCTACCGCAACGCCCAGATCGAGCAGCAGTTGCGGGAGGCGGTGGAGGAGCCGGTGTTCTGGCAGTTCGTCGGTATGGGCAGGGCCAACTACGGGGTGCTGGAACGCTTCGACACCCTGCCGGGGCGGCGTGTGGACAACGTCGGCTTCTTCGCCGTGGACGACATCGCCACCGTGCCGGACGCGGAGCTCTACGACCGGATCCTCTCGGAGTTCCCCTCCTGGATCACAGCCGCCCGGCAGGCCGGGATCCTTCGCTGAACCTCCCGCTTGTCGGCGGCCGTCGGGCCGTGGGACTCCAGGACGACCGGAGCGCCCAGTGCCTCGCCGACCGCCTCCGACCAGGCGGCCGGATCGGGGCCGGGTACGTCCCAGCGGGCCGGCCGGGCCTTGAGCAGCCGTTCGGTGAGGGCGGCCTGGCGGCCGAGGTCTCCGGGCGGGGCGGTGGGCAGCCGCGTCTCGCCCGTGTCGTACGCGCGGACCAGCCGCAGCCGCGGGCAGCGGCGGAGGGCGTCGAGGTGGGTGAGGGCGAGGGCGTCCACACCGCCGCTGGCCTCGACGGCGTAGCGGTGGGCGACGGCGTCGAAATGGCCGGTGCGGAAGGCGCCCTGCCAACGGCCGTGGCCGTTGTGGGGTTCGGGGAGCAGCGGGGCGAGTTCCCGGTCCTCGGTGACGTGCGGTCCGGGGCCGTGCCGGGTGGTGTACGTCCGTACGACGCCGAGCCGGCGGGCCTCACAGCCCGCTTCGGCGAGCAGGGTCTCGGCATGGGCGAACGTGGTCGTGGACCAGGTGGTGTACGGGTGGAAGCCGTGCCACTCGTCCAGGAGGACGCCCTGGGCACCCTCGAGGACGACCGGGCCCTCGCGCAGGACGCGGGCGAGGTGGCCGTCACCGGTGAGGGTGACGGCGCGGGCGAAGGCGGTGAAGGCGTCGGCGCAGTCCTCGGGCGGTGGTGCGGGCAGCCGCTGCCCGAACTCGTCGGCCAGGCGGTCGCGCAGCAGGCGGAGTTTGCGCAGCAGCCGGGGGCGTGAGGCGCAGTCCCCCGCGGTGGGGGCGTCCTCGGGGTGGGCGAGGGCGTAGCCGGCGGTCTCGCCGATTCCCATGCCGCACGAACCGTGGCGGGCCGCGCCCCGCTCCCGCTCGCGCAGCCGGTTGGCGGCGGCGTGGTACGGGGTGGTGAGGCGCGCCGCGCGGTCGACGCTGAGCAGGGCGTACGGCGCGGGGACCCCGAGGGCGGCGAGGTGGTCGGCCTCGGCGGCCAGCGCGAGGGGGTCCACCAGCATGAAGCGGGACAGGTGGGTGGGGACGCCCCGGAGGGTGCCGGAGCCGAACTGGGCGAAGGTGTGGTGGCGTCCGTCCGTGGTGACGACGTTGTGCGCCGCCTGGGCACCGCCGTTGAAGCGGACCACCGCGTGGACCGGCCCGCTCGCGCAGAGCCGGTCCACGACGGTGCCCTTTCCGGCGTCGCCGTAGCCGAGGTCGACGACGATGGTGTGCACGGGGTCCTCCGGGAGGGGCCTACAGGCGGGTGGTGCCGGTCGCGGCACCGTGGCCGTCGCCGTCGATCAGGGACGTGTCCGTCACCGCGACGGCCGCGCGGTCGCGGTCGAGGGCGGTGAGGGCCTTGCCGACGGTGCCGGTGGCGGTGGAGCCGAGGTCGGCGAGGTCGGCGAGGCCCTCGGCGAGGTCGATGGCCTCCTCGCCGAGCCCGATGGTGAGGGCGATGGTCTCGCAGACGGCGTCGAGGTCGTCGAGCTCGATGACGTTCTGGCGGAGGAGCCCCCGCCACGTGCCGAGGACCTCGGTGTTGCCGACGTAGGACGAGCCCGCCGGGAGGATGTAGTAGACGTCGAACTTCCGCTGCAGCTCGGCGACGATCCGCGTGACGGGAATGTCCTCGGCGAGGTCGTCCCCGAGGACCTCGCGCACCTCGCGGGCCTTGACCTTGCCGTAGGGCAGCTCGTCGCCGATCAGGAAGAGGTAGCCGCGGCGGCCGCGCTTCTCGTGGCAGTCGATCGAGGTGTGCCGCGCCATCGCGTACATGGCGAGCTCGTACGACTCGGTCATCTGGCCGCCGCCCCCGCCTTCGAGCAGGATGTTGCCGAGGTCGTCGTCCATCCGGTTGTCGGACTCGAACTGCCCGAGCTGGAGCGGGACCCGGTCGCAGGTGGCGTCGCCGACGGCGCCGAAGAGGATCTGCGGGTGCTCGGTGTAGCCCTTGCGCAGGAGCAGGCCGAAGAGCTCGGGGAGCTTGGTCTGCAGGACCTGCGGGACGGTGCGCATGGAGCCGGTGACGTCGAACAGGACGGCGATGGCGAGCGAGGTGGGGTGCTCGTCGGAGTCGCGGCTCTCGCGGACTCCGATGTCCTTGGGGTCGAGCGAGGGGTGCGCGGTCCAGGAACCGCGCGGTGCAGACGAGGTGACGCGGTCGCTGTAGGCGAAGGCGCCGGTGCCGCTGGCGGCGCGGTAGCGCGCGGCGGCGTCGTAGACGTTGGTGGACCAGCTTCCGCTGCCCATGGTGGTTCCCCCTTGGTGACGGGTGTCAGGTGCCGGTGCCCGGCATGGCGAACGGGCGGAAGGCGCGCGGGCCGTAGAGGCGTTCCAGGACCTCGTCGAGATCCGCGAGCAGCCGCCACGCGTCGTGCGGGCGGCGGGCCTCGGAAGGGAGCGTGCAGCCGCGGAGGAAGGCGCTCAGCGGACGCGGCGCGCGGTCCCCCATCAACTGCTCGACGCAGCGCGAGGCGAGGTGGATGTCGGTGGCCTCGGTGGCGGGGCGCCGACCGGGGACCTCGGGCGGGTACAGGGCGCGGTGCCGCTCCACGAGGGCGGGGACGGTCGCGCCGCGCTCGGTGGAGTAGCACCAGTCGACGAGTACGAGACCGTGCTGGGCGGGGTGGATGAGGACGTGCTCGGGCAGCACGGCGCCGTGGACCAGGCCGGCCCGGTGCGCCCAGCCGAGGGCGACCAGCAGACGGCGCCACATCCAGGCGGCGTCGCGCGGGTCGAGGCCGCCTGGGTGCAGCGTCCGGACCTCGGCGAGGGTGTGGAAGCCGCGCAGCCGCTGGAGCGCGTTGACGCGGCGTTCGGTGCCGTCGGGGCCGCGGTGGCGGAAGGACTCGGCCAGCCGGGGCGCGTAGGCGTGGTGCCGGGCGTCGCCGACGGTGTGCAGCCGGGTGAGGGCGTCGGCCTCACGCTCCATCAGGTCGTTGTCGGCGGGCCGGCGCGGAATCTTCAGCACGGTGCCGGGCCCGGCGGCGCGCAGCACGGCGAGGTCGCCCTCGGCGAGGACGGGCCCCAGCGGGTACACGCCGCCCGCGGTGGTGAGGGCCTGGCCGCCGCCGGAGTGCCGCCGCCACAGGGCGGTGAGCCGGACGAAGGCCGCTTCGGCCTCGTCCGCGCGGCCGGGCGGGGCGGTGTCGGGGTGGAGGAGGCGGGCAAGCCTGCGGTAGTGCCGGGCGGCCTCGCCGGCGTCGGCAGGGAACGGCCGGCGGAGGGCGGCCAGGGCGTCGTCGAAGGTGCGGACACGGTGTGCGGACGCGGAGCGCGTCGTGGCGGTCATCGGACACTGTCCTCACGGTCGGGGCGGAGCAGTGCGGGGTGCAGGAGGCGGGCGTCGCCGGCGCGGTAGAGACGGGCCCGGGGGCCGCCCTTGGCACCGCCGCGGCCGGCCGTGGCGCCGGTGGACTCGACGAATCCCGGCACCGACAGGACCTTGCGGTGGAAGTTCCCGGCGTGCAGGGCGCGGCCCCAGACCGCCTCGTAGACCGAGCGGAGCTCGGTGACGGTGAACTCCTCGCCGAGGAAGGCGGTGGCCAGCGGGGTGTACTCGATCTTGGCGCGGGCCCGGTCGAGACCTTCGGCGAGGATCGTGCCGTGGTCGAAGGCGAGGCGGGCGACGAGGCCCGTGTCCTCGCCCGTGCCGTCTCCCGTGTCGTGGCCGGTTCCGAGGACGGACGCCCGGCCGGACCGGCGGCCGGAACCACCCCCGTGGATCCCGGCCGGCCGGTCCTGCTCCTTGGGACGCTCGGTGGCGGCGTCCGGGTTCCCCTGCGGTGCGAGTGCCTCGACGGGCACCCACTCGGCCGCCGCGGCGTCGCTGCCGGCCTGCGCCTCGGGGAGGTCCGGGGCGAAGGCGAGGTAGGCGACGGAGACGACGTGCATGCGCGGGTCGCGGTCGGGGCGGCCGTAGGAGCCGAGTTGTTCGAGGTGGACGCGGCCGAGGCCGCGTGCCGCGTCGAGCCCGGTCTCCTCGGCCAGTTCGCGGGCCGCCGCCTCGTCCAGGGACTCGCGGCCGGCCTGGACGAAGCCGCCGGGCAGTGCCCAGGCGCCCTCGTACGGCGGGCCCCCGCGGCGCACCAGCAGGACGTGCAGGGCACCCTGGCGCAGGGTCAGGGCGACGACGTCGACGGTCACGGCGATGGGCTCGAAGGCGCGCGGGTCATAGGCGGCGAGGAACGCGTCCTCACCCTGCCGGTCTGCCATCGTGCGCCACCCCTCGCCGGTCGTTCCGGGCTGCTCCCACCCGAAGTTGTTCTCACTTCGAGTATTTCTCGCTACGAGAAGAACTTAACACCCGGCACCGACAGCGTCCATCCCGTTTCGCGGCGCACCCCACCCGTGGCACACTTCTGACGTTCCGTCAGATCGTTTGGGGAGGGGGCCGGCCGTGGCGCGGTCACGGAAACCCGTTGTGGCGGGATGGTTCACGCAGGACACCGCGGACGGCGGTGACTTCCGGCTGCTGGGCACCCGCTGCCGCGGCTGCGGCGCGGTGTTCTTCCCCCGGGAGGACCACGCCTGCCGCAACCCGGCCTGCCCCGGCACGGAGGAGGACCTTGAGGAGGTCCCGCTGTCCCGGCGGGGCCGGATCTGGTCGTACACCGACGCCCGCTACCGCCCGCCCGCCCCCTACTTCTCCGATCCCTCGCTCCCCTGGGAGCCCCGCGCCCTGGTGGCGGTCGAGCTGACGGCGGAGCGGATGATCGTGCTCGGGCAGGCCGCACCCGGGACGGGCGTGGCCGATCTGGCCGTCGGCATGGAGGTCGAACTGGTGCCCGGCGTGCTGCACGAGGACGCGGAGCACACCTGGACCACCTGGCACTGGCGCCCCGTGGGAGGCGGACGATGAACCGCGACGTGGCCGTGCTCGGCGTGGGCATGCACCCCTGGGGCAAGTGGGGCCGGCCCTTCACGCGGTACGGGGTCGTGGCGGCGCGCGCCGCGCTCGCCGACGCGGGACTGGACTGGCGCGACGTCGGGCTGGTCGTCGGCGCGGACACGGTGCGCGGCGGCTACCCCGGCTACGTCGCGGGGGCGGCCTTCGCACAGGCGCTGGGCTGGCAGGGCGCCCGGGTGGCCAGCGTCTACGCCGCCTGCGCCTCCGGAGCGCAGGCCCTCGACACCGCCCGGGCGCGGATCCTCGCCGGCCTGGTGGACACCGCCCTGGTCGTGGGCGCGGACGCGGCCCCCAAGGGCTTCTTCGCGCCCGCCGGCGGCGACCGGCCCGACGACCCCGACTGGCTGCGCTTCCGCGTGCTCGGTGCCACCAACCCGGCGTACTTCGGGCTGTACGCACGCCGCCGCATGGCGCTGCACGGCGACACGCCCGAGGACTTCGCCCAGGTCAAGGTGAAGAACGCGGCCGCCGGCGCCGCGAACCCGCTCGCCCGCTACCGGACGCCGGTCACGGCCGCCGAGGTGGCGGCCTCCCCGGTCGTCGCCGACCCGCTGCGGCTGCTGGACATCTGCGCCACCTCCGACGGGGGCGCCGCCGTCGTCCTGTCCAGCCTCGACTTCGCCCGGCGCCGTGCGACGGCCGACCCGGTGCGCATCCGCGCGGTCTCGACCGTCACCCCGGTCTATCCGCGCACGGTGCCCGACCTCCCGGACATCGCCACCGACTCCGCCCTCACGGTCCCACCCGGGGAGCCGGCCGAGGGCTTCCGGGCGGCCGTCGTCCGCGCCGCGTACGAGGAGGCCGGCATCGGCCCGGAGGACCTGGACCTGGCGGAGGTGTACGACCTGTCGACGGCGCTGGAGCTGGACTGGTACGAGGACCTGGGCCTGTGCCTGCCGGGCGGGGCGGTGAAGCTGCTGCGCGACGGGGCCACGGCGCTCGGGGGGCGGATTCCGGTCAATCCCAGCGGCGGCCTCGCCTCCTTCGGGGAGGCCGTGCCCGCCCAGGCGCTCGCCCAGGTGTGCGAGCTGACCGGGCAGTTGCGCGGACGGTCGGGGACCCGGCAGGTCGCGCGCGCCCGCGTGGGGGTGACGGCGAACCAGGGCCTGTTCGGGCACGGCTCGTCGGTGGTCGTAATCAGGTGATCCGTCCGATACCTTGACGCTCCATCACCCCGGGACAACACTTCCGGGTGGCGCGGAGGCCGGGCGGGAGGCGGGACCTCCGTACCCGCGTCTCCGTGCGCCATTCTCTGGCGGCGCATGCCCGACACGTGCGCCCGCACGAAGGAGCCGTCATGTATTCCAACGGAGACGTCTTTGTCGGCGAGATCATCGGAACGGCGATCCTGATCCTGTTCGGCGCCGGCGTGGTGGCCGGGGTGCTCCTGCACCACTCGAAGGCCCGGGCATCCGGGTGGATCGTGATCTCATTCGGGTGGGGCCTCGCGGTCCTGGCCGGCGCGTACACCGCGGGCCCGCTGTCCGGCGGGCAGCTGAACCCGGCCGTCACCTTCGGTGTCGCCATCAGCTCCGGCAAGTGGAGCCAGGTGCCGGTCTACCTCGCCGGGCAGATCATCGGCGCGATGCTGGGCGCCGTCCTGTGCTGGCTGGTGTACTACGGCCAGTTCGCGGCGAACCGCGCCGAGGAGACCCGCCAGCCCACGCTCGCCATCTTCTCCACCGTCCCCGAGATCCGCGTCTGGTGGCAGAACCTGCTCACGGAGGCGATCGCCACCATGGGGCTCGTCCTGCCGATCCTGGCCTTCGGCCTCAGCAAGGGCCTCGGCGAGACGGGTACCGGCACGCTGATCGTGGCACTGCTCGTGACCGGCATCGGGCTCTCCCTCGGCGGCCCCACCGGCTACGCCATCAACCCGGCCCGCGACCTCGGGCCGCGCATCGTCCACTCCGTCCTGCCGATCCCCTTCAAGGGCACGTCCGACTGGACCTACGCCTGGATCCCGGTGGCCGGTCCGCTGATCGGCGGTGCCCTGTCCGGTCTCATCTACAACGTCGCGTTCAAGTGAGGCGGTCATGACCGATACGTCCGGCACGGCGACCCGATACGTGGCCGCCATCGACCAGGGAACGACCTCCAGCCGCTGCATCGTCTTCGACTCCGACGGGTCGATCGTGGCGCTCGACCAGCGCGAGCACCGCCAGATCTTCCCCAAGCCGGGCTGGGTGGAGCACGACGCCACCGAGATCTGGGCCAAGGTGCAGGCCGTGGTGGCGGGCGCGCTCGCCAAGGCCCGGCTGCGCCCGGACCAGCTCAGCGCGCTCGGCATCACCAACCAGCGCGAGACCACCGTGCTGTGGGACCGCACCACCGGCCGGCCGGTGCACAACGCGATCGTGTGGCAGGACACCCGTACCGCCGCGCTGTGCGAGCGGCTGGGCGGCCAGGACGGCCAGGACCGCTTCCGCGAGTCCACGGGGCTGCCGCTGGCCAGCTACTTCTCCGGCCCCAAGGTGTCCTGGCTGCTGGACAACGTGCCGGGGCTGCGCCGCCGCGCGGAGAACGGCGAGATCGCCTTCGGCACCATCGACTCCTGGCTGATCTGGAACCTGACGGGCGGCACGGAGGGCGGCGTCCACGTCACGGACGTCACCAACGCCGGCCGCACGATGCTGATGAACCTGGAGTCGCTGGAGTGGGACCCGGCGATCCTCGCCGCGATGAACGTCCCGGAGGCGGTCCTCCCGCAGATCCGCTCCTCCTCCGAGGTGTACGGCACCGCGGTCGGCCAGCTGGGCGGCGTGCCCGTGGCCTCGGCCCTCGGCGACCAGCAGGCCGCGATCTTCGGCCAGGCCTGCTACGGGACGGGCGACGCCAAGAACACCTACGGGACGGGCAGCTTCCTGCTGCTCAACACCGGGAACCGGCCCGTGCCGTCGAAGAACGGACTGCTCACCACGATGGGCTACCGGCTGGGCGGGGAGGCGCCGGTCTACTGCCTGGAGGGGTCGATCGCCATCACCGGCGCCCTGGTGCAGTGGTTCCGCGACAGCCTCGGCATCATCTCCGCGGCCGACGAGATCGAGGCGCTGGCGGCGAGCGTCCCGGACAACGGCGGCGCGTACATCGTCCCCGCCTTCTCCGGGCTCTTCGCCCCCTACTGGCGCTCCGACGCACGCGGCGTGATCACCGGCCTGACCCGGTACGTGACCAAGGCCCACCTGGCGCGCGCGGTGCTGGAGGCGACCAGCTGGCAGACCCGCGAGGTCGTCGACGCGATGTACCAGGACTCCGGCGTGCACATCACCGGGCTCAAGGTCGACGGCGGCATGACGGCCAACGACCTGCTGATGCAGCACCAGGCGGACGTGCTGGGCGTTCCCGTGGTGCGACCGCGGATCTCGGAGACCACGGCACTGGGCGCGGCCTACGCCGCGGGGCTCGCCACCGGCGTGTGGGACGGGCTGGACACGCTGCGGGCGCACTGGCAGAAGGACGCCGAGTGGCAGCCGCGGATGGACGAGAGGACCCGCGAGAAGGAGTACCGCCGCTGGAAGAAGGCGGTCGAGCGGAGCTTCGGCTGGCAGGACGACGACGAGGACGAGGGCCCCGCGCCGGCCGCCGTGGGCTGACCGGCGCCGCGCCCGCACCCGCGGTGCGCGCGGCTCAGTTGGCGGCGGCCGTCCTGCGGTCGCCGGCCACCTGGGCCGCGTGCTCGACCACGGTGATCAGCACCTTCTTCGCGGAGGCGCGGTCCCGTGCGTCACACATCACCAGCGGTACCTCCGGGTCGAGGTCGAGCGCGTCGCGCACCGTGTCGGCGGGGTGCCGCTCGGAGTCGTCGAAGACGTTGACGGCAACGGCGAAGGGTATGCCGCGGCGCTCGAAGTAGTCGATCGCGGAGAAGCAGTCCTCCAGGCGCCGGGTGTCGGCCAGGACGACCGCGCCGAGGGCGCCCTGCGCGAGCTCGTCCCACAGGAACCAGAAGCGGTCCTGGCCCGGCGTGCCGAACAGGTAGAGCACCAGGTCGTCGCGGAGGGTGATCCGGCCGAAGTCCATGGCCACGGTGGTGGTGCGCTTGGCCTCGACGCCCGCGGTGTCGTCGACGGGCCGCCCGGCCTCGCTGAGCGTCTCCTCGGTGCGCAGCGGGCGGATCTCGCTGACCGCGCCGACGAGCGTGGTCTTGCCGACGCCGAAGCCGCCGGCCACCAGGATCTTCAGCGTGACGGGCTCGACGGGGGAAAGGCGGCTCTCAGAGCGTCCGAAGGCCATGGCTCACTCCTCCGGTCGTGCCGTTTACACAGGTCAGAGGCATCCTGGGTCCTAGGGACTGCGTCGGGGGATCAGCTGCGCAGTGGAACATTACTACGGTCCGACCGCACAACTGCCAGCGGTCCCGGGGCCGTTACCGGTCAGCGGCGCCATCGCGGGACCCCGGGGAAGATGACGGGGCACCGCACGGGCGCCGGTGTGCCCGCACGGTGCCCCCGGTGGGTTCAGAGCGCGCGCAGGCCGTCGATGACGTCGCGGAGCAGCCCGGCGTCCGGCAGTTCCGCCGGCGGGACGGGTCGGCTGATGTGGACCAGGCCGGCTTCCAGGACGTCGCCGACGAGCACCCGGACGACGCCCACGGGCAGGTCGAGGTCGGCCGCCAGCTCGGCGACCGACATCGGCTGCTCCCGGCTGAGCTCGACGATGTCGAGGTGCTCGGGCGACAGGGTGCGGTCGACGTCGGCGTCATCGTCCGCGCTGCGGGACTCGGCGATCACCAGGGCGATCAGGTCGAGCCGGGCTTCCGCGGCGTGGCTGGTACGGCCGCGCGTCATGGCGTAGGGCCGCACCACGGGCCCGGCGTCGTCGTCGTACCAGCGGTCCGCTTCGGAGCTCATGACGTACTCGTCACACCGCCCGCGCCGCGTCGTCGTCGGTGCGCGGCGCGGTCGCGAGGTGCACGCCGACCCGCTTCACCAGCAGCGCCATCTCGTAGGCGACCTGCCCGACGTCGGAGTCGGCGTCGGCGAGCACGGCCAGGCAGCTGCCGTCGCCGGCGGCGGTGACGAACAGGAAGGCCTCGTCCAGCTCCACGAGGGTCTGCCGGACCTTGCCGGCCTCGAAGTGCCGCCCGACGCCCTTGGCGAGGCTGTGGAAGCCGGAGGCGACGGCGGCGAGGTGCTCGGCGTCCTCACGGGTGAGGCCTTCGGAAGCGCCGGTGGCCAGGCCGTCGCTGGAGAGCACCAGCGCCTTGCGGATGCTGGCCACGCGACCGACCAGTTCGTCGAGAAGCCAGCTGAGCTCGCGGGTCGCGCTCGATGGTGCCGTCATGGACCGTTCCCCTCCGTGGTGGTTCTGGTTGTGCTGTCGCCGCCGCGCTCCGCCGGGGTGGTTCCCGGACGGTCGGCGGGGCGAACGTCGTCGGTGCCGTCGGTGCCGTCGGTGCCGAGGTCGTCGGCGTTGTCGGCGCGGCCGCGCAGCCATCCTCGCTGCAGTGAGGCCATGCGGTCGCGCACTTCCTCGGGCGAGCGCTCGCGCCCGCCGTCGTCGTCCGCGCCGTCGGCGGCTGCGGTACGCGTCTGGGTGGTGGAGTCGCCGCGCAACTGCGGGGCGAGGCTGGCCTGGCGGACCCGGCGGGGCAGTCCGGCGCCGGCGGGCTCCTGCTGCGGCACGGGCACGGCGGGCTCCTCCTGCGGCGCGGGTTCGTCGGGACGGGGCGCCTCGCCCACGGCGCGGCCGTTCTCGGCGACCAGGACCGGGGTGCGGCGGCGGCGCGGCAGTACGGTGAGGCCGTCGCCCGGTGCCAGGGACGGGGCGGCCTTCGAGGCCGCGTCGCGTGCGCCGGCCGGCGCCGGCGTCCCGTCGGTCCCGGTGACGTGCGGCCGGTGCTCGCGCGGCTCGTCGTCCGGCTCCGGGGCCAGACCCCACTGGCGGAAGCTGTGCTCGGTGGCGGCCGACATGGGTCTGACCCGCGGCTCGTCCTGGTCGGCCGCTGCCGTCCCGTCCTCCGCGGCGGCCTCCGCGACCGCCTCGTCGAGGGGCTCCCCGGGCTGCTCCTCGCCGGGCTCGGTCAGGAGCGACGCCGGGACGAGGACCACGGCCGTGGTGCCGCCGTACGGGGACTGGCGGAGCGAGACGCGGACGCCCTGGCGCTGGGCGAGCCGGCTGACCACGAAGAGGCCGAGCCGGTCGGTGTCGGAGAGCTCGAACTCGGGGGTCTCGGCGAGGCGGAGGTTCGCCTCCAGCATGGCATCGGGGGTGAGGCCGAGACCGCGGTCGTCGATCTCCAGGACGAAGCCGTTGGCGACGGACTCGCCGTGCACCTGGACGCTGGTGTGCGGCGGGGAGAACACGGTGGCGTTCTCGATGAGTTCTGCGACGAGGTGGGTGAGGTCGGCGACGGCGTGGCCGGTGACGGCGAGCCGCGGGAGCCGGCGCACGTCGACCCGCTCGTAGTCCTCGACCTCGGCGACGGCCGCCCGCACCACGTCCATCAGCTGCACCGGCTTGCGCCACTGCCGGGACGGCACGGCGCCGGAGAGGATCACCAGGCCCTCGGCGTGGCGGCGCATGCGGGTGGTCATGTGGTCGAGCCGGAAGAGGTCGGCGAGTTCCTGCGGGTCCTCGGTGCGCCGCTCCATGGCGTCCAGCAGGGTGAGCTGGCGGTGCAGCAGCACCTGGCTGCGGCGGGCGAGGTTGACGAAGACATCGGAGACACCGCGGCGCATCTCGGACTGGCGCACGGCTGCCTCGACGGCGGCCCGCTGCAGGGTGTTGACGGCCTTGCCGACCTGGCCGACCTCGTCGTCGGGGTAGTCCAGCCGCGGCGCCTCGGTCTCTACGTCGACCTCCTCGCCCGCGGCGAGCCGGCGCATGACGCGCGGCAGCCTGGTGCCGGAGACCTCCTGGGCCTCCTTGCGGAGCCGGGACAGGTCGACGATGAGGCTGCGGCCGATGCGTATGGAGACGATGACGGAGGCGACGACCGCGATCAGGCCGAGGCCGCCGGCGATCGCGGCGGTGGCAACCAGCCGCATGCCGATCGGTTCGGCTCGCTTCTTGTGCAGGTCGCCGGCCTCGACGCCCATGCGGCCGAGGTCGGTGAGCGCGGTTCCGGCCGTGGTCTGCCAGGACACCCGGTCCGCGGCCTGGGGGGCGCCGGAGGCGCCGGCGGAGATGACCGCGTCCTCGGCGGCGCGCAGGGCGTGGCCGGAGGGGCCGGCCCAGTAGGCGTCATATATGGTGCGCTCGTCGTCGGTCAGCAGGTGCAGGTTGTCCGCGTAGTAGGCGCGCTGTTCCGCGACGGCGAAGGTGAAGGAGCGCATCTCTGCCGCGCTCATGCGGCCCGCCGCGATGGCCGCCACCATGAGGGCGTCCTCCTGGCTGAGCGCCTCGCGGGCCCGGGTGACCTGGATGAGGGCGCGGCCCTGCTTGTCGATGGCGGCGTTGTTGATCGGGTTCAGCGAGTCCAGGAAGGCGTAGGCCGGGTCGAAGAGGCCGCTGTACGCGCCGAAGGCGTCGTTGCGGGTGATGCTGCTCTTGCCGACCTTGTCGCGCAGCGTCTCCAGGGCGCCGAACCCGCGCACGACGAGGTCGAGCCGGCGCAGCGAGTCGGAGGTCAGCCGTTCCCGGTTGCCGACGACGCGCGCGTTGTCACGCAGCCGGGCGATCACCTTGTCCGTCTCGCGTTCCCGGGCGAGCAGGGTGCCGCGGGCGTCGGACCGTCGAGGATCGGCCAAGTAGAGCATGGCGGAACGGCGTTCCTGCTGGAGGGCCTGGATGCTGTCCTCGACCGGGTAGCCGAGCTCGTTGACGGTCTGCTCGACGCCGAAGAGGCCCCAGACCTGACGCCCGGTCAGGGTCGCGGCGAAGGCCCAGATGGCCGTGAGGGACACCAGCGGAATGAGCAGCAGTGCCACGATCTTCCGCCGGATCGTCGTACCGCGAAAGCGCATGGCCTCCCCAACGTCAAACCCGGTCAAGGGCTGTCGTGTTCCGACTGCAAACGGCGCGAGCCTACTACTGCCGCATGACCAATCCGAAAGCCCCGCTTCCGCTCTTGCCCCGGGACGACCCGATTAGTACGGATGAACAGCCCGCAGGGCTGGCCGAAATGCAGCGCACAGGGAACCCGAGGGGCGTCTCCGGCGTATGACAGGCGGGGAGGGGGTGCTCCGGAATGCGGAAGGCATTCATCGGCGGAAACCGGGCAGCCACTCTGGAGTCGGACATCGGGGATCCGGCACCGCAGCACCGGTATGCCGCAGGGGAGCAGATTTCATGGACGACCTCGTCGAGGACGCACTGGATCGGGACATTCCGCCGCGGAAGGCCCGGCGGCCGTTGTGGGTCGAGGAGCCCGTGGGGAGGCCACGCATGCCCGACCCGGTGCGCCGGGCGGCCGTGCGGGCCGTGCTCGTCGTCTCACTGACCTTGATCGCCGCGGTGATCGCCGCGCTGGGCACCGCCGGCGAGTCCTGGCTCGCGGCGCCGGCGATGCTCACCGCCATAGCCTTCACCGTCCTCGCCACCTGGGCGGTGCTGGACGTGTGGATCACCCGCCAGGTCTGGAACCAGCGCAACGGCGTGGTGTCCAGCCCGAGCAGCGCGGCCCGCAGGCTGCGCCGCGAGCGCCGGCGGGAGCGGCGGCGGGCGCGGTCCGAGGACCGTGACGCCGAACGCGGCCGGCACCTTTCCGGCACCGGCGCCCGTACCGCCTGAGGAACCCGCACCGCCCCGGGTGCCCGGCCCGACCCCACGTACCCGGGCCCCGCGGCGCGGTCGCCCGGGGTCAGCCGCCCTGCGGGGCCGACTGCTCCGCCGGGCGACGGAACATCCGCGTCGCCGTGATCTCCCCGTGCACCGGCTCGGACTCCGGGTCCCGGACGGGAAGTCCGGGCCGCAGGTGTTCCTCGACGCTGATGTACTTCAGGCCGGCGCGCAGGTCCGCGTCGTTGCGCAGCCGTACGACCAGCGGGAACTCGGCGAGCGCCGTGGTGTCGAACAGACCCGTGGTGTAGATCAGCTGGACGCCCAGCGCGTCGGCGACCGCCCGCTGCAGCTCCAGCAGGTAGGTGGCGTTGGCGCGGCCGATCGGGTTGTCGAGGAAGAGCGTGCCCGCGTGCCGGTGCCGGTCCCTGCCACGGTCGTTGCTGCGCAGCGCCGCCATCGTGCAGTAGAGCGCGATGGCGGCGGTGAGCAGCTGGCCGCCGGAGAAGACGTCGCCCATCTGCCCGACCGGGACCCGCTCGGCGCGCAGCACCGCGTCCGGCTTGAGGATCTCGACGACCACGCCCTTGGGTTCGAGGGCGGCGGCGACCCCGCGCAGCAGCAGCGACATCCCGTCCCGGCGCAGGTCGGAGTTCTTCCGGACGGCCGCCCGGGTCGCCTCGTCGATCACGGTGCCGAGCCGTTCGTTGAGCTCCGCGTGGTCCGGGTCGTCGAAGCGGATCCGCAGGAACTCCTGTCCCGACCACTCCCCCAGCCCCTCCGGCAGGCGGGACAGCCGCTGCGCGGACCGCAGGGTGGCCAGCGAGGACTCCACCATGCCGCGCAGCCGGTCCACGATGCTGTCGCGGTTGCGCTCCAGCTGCTCCAGTTCGTCGGTCAGGACGCGCAGTCGCGGCGTGAAGGCGGAGTGCCAGGAGGCCGCGTGCTCGGGCAGCGCGGAGCCGGGCAGTTCGCGGATCTGCTGGCGGGCCGGGGTGCGCACCTGCTCGTAGCGGGCGGCGTTGGCGTGGCGCACGAGTACGTCGCAGGACTCCCGCAGCTGCGACTCGGCCGCCGACAGGTCGGCTGCGCAGCCGCGCAGGCTGCGGCGGGTCTCGGCGACGGCCGTCCTGGCCTCCTCCAGGGAGCCGGAGTACGGCTCGGGCTCCTCCTCGCCCTCCTCGGGCTGGCGGTCGCCGTCGCGGAGCAGGTCCCGCAGCAACGCGGCGAGTTCGTCGAAACCGGTCGCGGCGTCCTCGGCTGCCCGGTGCGCGCGCACCAGGTCCCCGTGGCCGTCCCGGGCATGGACCAGTGCGTCGGTGCGGGCGGCCAGTTCGCCGTTGGCGCCGCGCAGCAGCTCCTGGGCGTGCCCGGCATCGCGGGGCAGCAGCTCCTCGGGGAGCTCGGTGTGCGCGTCGCCGTCCACCGGGGCGTGCCGCTCGGCCTCGCCGCGGAGCCGGCCCAGCTGCTCGCTGGCCGCGGAGGCGCGGGAGTCGAGGGTCGCCACCAGCTGTTCCGCGCGGGCGGCCGCGGCCTGCCGGGCGGGACCGTCGGCGCCGTCCGGCCCCTCCAGCAGCTGGGCGGCGCGGGTGCGCACCTTGTTGGTGAGGCGTTCCAGTTCGGTGAGCGCGGACTGCTCGGTGCTCTCGGCGCGGGCCTGTTCGGCCCGCAGGTCGGCACCGACGCCCACCTTCTCGTACACCTGGGAGGCGGCACGGTAGGCCTCGCGCAGGGCCGGCAGCGAGCCGGCCGGCTGCCCCGCGCCGTCCTCGTCGTCGAGGGCGTCGTCGGGGGCACCGGTGATCTCCGAGCGCTCGGCACGGAGCACGCGCGCGGTGCGGCGCGCGTCGTCCGCGGCGCGCTGGGCGGCACGGCGGTCCTCGTCGGCGGCGCGCGCCAGCGTCAGGCAGGCCTCGGCGCGGGTCTCGGCCTCGGCGGCGTCCTCGGCCAGTTCCCGGCTCCTGCGCTGCCAGTTGGCCCGCTCCCGCAGCCGGAAGGCGAGACCGGCGAGCGCGTCGGCGGCCCGCCGGGCCTGCTGCGCCACCTCCTGGCGCTCGTCGCGCAGGGCGCTCGCCTCGGCCGCGGCCTCGTCGGCCTCCATCCGTACCGAGCGTGCCTCCGCCAGCTCCTCGCGCGCGGCGCCCGCCGTCTCCCGGGCGGTCTCGACGGCCGCGGCGAGCTCGGCGAGCCGGCCACTCGGGCAGCCGGAGCGCCACGAGGAGAGCCGGGCGGCCAGGGTCCGGTCCTCGGCCAGGCGGGCGGCGAGCCCGCGGATGTCCTCCTCGCGGGTGGTGGCGCGGGCGCGGAGCGCCTGCCGCTCGCCGTCGGCGGCCAGTTCGTCGTGCATGGCCGGGTTGGGCGGGACGAGGAAGAGCTCGGTCCCGGCGCCCGCCGGGGGCGGCGGGGCGAGCAGCGCGGCCGCCGTGCCCACCGTGACGGTCGACCGCGGCAGGAGCGCCGCCTGCGCCAGCACCTCGCGGGCCCGTACGTAGCTCTGGGGGTCGGTGACGACCACGCCGTCCACCAGCTCCGGGCGGGCGGCGAGGACGGCGGCGTGGTCGGCCGGGTCGACGGCCTGCGCGAGGTAACGCCAGCCGGGGAGCGCGGGGATGCCGTGCTCACCCAGGTACTCGACGGTGGCGAGCACGTCGGGGCCCGGCGGCAGAAGCCCGCCGTCGCCGAGCGCGGCCAGGATGCGGGCGTCGTCGGCGGCGGCGGTGCGCAGGTCGAACAACTGCCGCTCGGCGGAGGCCACGGCCCCGTCCAGCATCTCCTTGAGGGGCTCCGCGAAGGCGTCGAGCTCGGCCGCGGTCAGCGGTCCCTGCTCGGCGGGTCGGCGTCCGGCCGCGGGGGCGTCGCGCCGGGCCGCGGAGACCTGGGCGGGGATGGCGGGACCGCGGTCCGCGGCGGTGTCTCCCGCCGTGTCCGCCGCGTCCGCCGCGTCCGCCGCGTCCGCCGTCGGGACGGTCCCGGGGGCCTCCACGGGCGGCAGGCTGAGCAGTTCGGCCAGCCGCGGCTCGGCCGCGAGGGCGTGCGCGACACGTGACTCGGCGGCGTGGGCGGCCTCGGCCGCGGCGAGGGCGTCGGCCGCGCGGGCGGCGGACAGCTCGGCGCGGGCATCGGCGGCCGCGGCCTCCCGGGCCCGCTCACCGGCCCGGCGGGCCGCGTCGCGGGCGGCCTCCGCGGCGCCGGCGGCCCCCTTCTCGGCGTCCGAGGCCTCCAGGGCGGCACGGGCCGGGTCGGCGTCGGGGGCGGAGTCGTCCAGCCAGCCGGCCCGGACCGCCTCGGCGGTCTCCTGCTCGACCTCCGCCAGCCGCTGCACCAGGTGCCCGGACTCGCTGCGGGCGCGCTGCGCCCCCGTTGCGGCGGCGGTGGCGTCGCGGTGCGCCGCCTCGGACTGCGCCTGGAGTCCCGCCGAGCGTTCCTCCTCCGCGTCCGCCCGCTCGTCGGCGGTGTCCGCGGCGGCCCTCAGGGCGCGGACGAGGTCGCCCGCGGCCTTCGTGCGGGCGGCCAGAGCCGGCGCGGCGTCCCGTTCCGCCTCGCGGATGGCGGCGGTGACCCGGGCCAGGCGGTCGGCGGCGGCCCGGTGCCGCAGCACGGTCTCCGCGGCCTGCCAGGCGGACTGCAGCGTCCGGGCGTCGTTGAGCTCGCGGCGCAGCGCGGTGGCGCTCTTCTCGCCCGCGGCCAGGGCCAGCGTGGCGTGCCGGTAGGCGAGTTCGGACGCGACGAGGGCGCTGCGGCCGCGGGCGGCCTCGGCGTCGGTGACGGTGTGCGCGGCGCGGGCCGTCTCCTGGGCCAGCTCGGCGGCGCGGCCCCGTTCCTCGCGGGCGCGCGCGGACAGCCTGCGGGCCAGGGCACGGGCGCGGCGCTCGGACTGGGCGTGCACACCGCGTGCCTGTTCACGGGCGGCGGCGGTGTCGACGATGCGGCCGAGCAGTTCGAGGGAGCCCGCCGTGAAGTCGCGTTCCGCGGTGAGCTCGGCCCGGCGGCCCAGCTTCCCCGCGAAGCCGTGCACGAGGTCGGCGAGGCCGTCGGTGTCCCGGGTGTCGGTGACCGCGCGCAGCAGCAGGTCGGTGAAGTCGGAGTCCTTCTTCACCGCGAAGAGACCGGCCGCCTCGCCCTCGTCGGCGTTCATCTCCCGCTGGTAGCGGAAGAGTTCGGGGTCGAGGCCGAGCTCGCCGAGGTGCTCGTTCCAGCGGTCGTGGATCTCCTCCCACACCACCTCCAGGTGCGGGTAGTAGCGTCCGGCGTCGGTCAGGGCGTCGCGGAAGCCCTTCATGGTGCGGCGGCGGCCGCGGGCGCCCGAGGCGCCCTCGGCGGACGGACGCACGGCGGTGGACTCGGCCACCGGCAGCGAGTCCAGACCGAGCCCGGGGCCGGGCCGGAAGGAGTACCAGGCCTCGGCGAACTTGCGCGGGTCGGAGGAGACCTGGCGTCCGCGCCACTCGCTGACCTTGCCGACGACGACCAGCTCGCCGGTGACCGTGTGCTGCCACTCCAGGGCGACGTGGCCGCAGTCGTCGGCCAGCAGGAACTTGCGGAGCACACCGGAGCTGGCGCCGCCCAGGGTGTTGCGGTGGCCGGGCAGCATGACCGAGAAGATCAGCTTGAGCAGGACGGACTTGCCGCCGCCGTTCTCCAGGAAGAGCACCCCGGCAGGCGCCGGACGGCGCGGCGGCCCGGTCGGTTCGTCCTCGAAGAACTCCGCCTGGGCGGGGGCGGGTTGCGGGACGAACTCGCCGACTCCGCGCAGGTCCAGGACGGTGTCGGCGTAGCGCGCGCCGGCGGGCCCGATGGAGTAGAGGCGGACCCGGGACAGCTCGTACATGAGGGGCTCTCGTGGTGGTGGTCTGTGGTCGGCAGGTTCGGGTGGATCGCCAGGATCCGGGGGCGGGGCGGTCCGCCGTTCAGGAGTGGAAGGGCAGACCGGCTCCGGCCACGAGGCCGAGGTCCTCGCCCTCCTCCGCCGGCATCAGCGCCGCGGACTCACCGGCCCGGGGCACGATGCCCAGGTCCAGGAGCTCGGCCATGGCGGCGCTGCCCGCCATGTCGCGCACCTGGAGCTGGTAGCGGGCGGTGGTGCGGTAGGTGCCGCCCGATTCGTCACCCGTGCGCTGCAGGAACCCCGAGTCCACGAGGAAGGAGACGGCCTTGCCCACGATGCCGGTGGTGGAGCCCGCCAGGCGCCGGGCGTCCTTGGTGGCGCCGGTGGAGCTGCGGCGCACGTAGACCCGCCAGGCGGCCTCGAGGCCGGGGGCGTCGGTGGCCGGGTCGGTGTTCTCGCCCTGCTCGTCGGCCCGTTCCTCCAGTCGGCGGCAGGCCTGGCGCAGGAAGCCGTCGATGCCGTTGACGGTGACGCGGCCGATGTACGCGTCGTCGGCGAGGTCCTCCGGGCGCGGGAAGGCCATCGCGGCGGTGGCGAGGTGGGCCAGGCCGTGCAGGAAGCGGTCACCCGCGTCGGAGGCGGCGCGGCGCGAGTAGTCGCCCATGCGGACGGCGAAGACCGAGTCCTCACCGGCGGCAAGTGCCATGCCCGCCCGTGGTGACACCTCCAGCACGACCAGGCCGAGTCCGGCGGCCACGGCGTCGGCCAGCCGCGAGAACAGCGGCTCCTCGCGGTAGCGGCGGATCAGTTCGGCGTACTCGGCGTCGCGCGCGGGAAGCAGCTTGGGCTGGAGGCCGAAGGAGACGAGGCGGGCGGCGTCCGCGGCGTCTCCCGGGGTGACGGCCGCCGCCGGGCCGGGGGCCGCTGCGGGCGGCTGCGTGCTCTCGCCGTCGCGGTGGTCGCTCACGGGGTCGTCTCCTCGGTACGGATGGTCGGTTCGCTCATCGTCACGCCACCTCGGACCGCTCGGCGGCCATCCCGGCGGCGTCCAGCCGGGCCGTGCCCACGATGAGGTCGGCACCGCCGAACTCGGGGTCGTCCAGCCGGGTGCCGTCGTCCACGGCGAACAGCAGCCGCTCCTCCCCCTGCCGGTAGGCCGTACCGACGGGCGGGCTGGCCGCGTGCACCGCGAGCAGCGCCACCAGGTAGGGCAGTTCGGGGTCGAGGCGGCGGGCCTCGGCGAGCAGCCCGGACAGCCGGCGGGGGGCGTCGTGCGGCAGGTCGAGGATTTCCAGGGCGGTCTCGAGCTGCTCCTCGCTGAACCGGCTGTCGTCCGGGGTGGCGACGAGGTCGGGCTCGGGCATCTCGGCTCCGAGGTGCTCGCGCTCCAGCGGTGGTGTGAGCAGCGCGTCCACGAGGTCGGTGACGCGTACCGAGGCGGGGGTGCGCAGGCCCGTGCCGCGGGCGAACCAGGCGTCGGTGACACGGGTGGCCTGCTCCACCGGGAGCGGCAGGACGGGCGCGACCAGCTGCCCGTACAGGTCGAGCATGCCGACCAGGGCACCGCCTCGGGGTGCGGCGAAGGCCTGCCGGTCCTGCTCGGCGCGGAAGATCGGGCCGGCCTCCAGCAGCCGGGACTGCAGCTGGGTGTGGCGGCGGATGCAGTCCTTGACGATGTCGACGAGCTCGGCGGCGCGGCGCTTGTGCTCCGGGTCCTCCGACTCGTCCCGGGCCTTGCGGATGTTGGTCAGGATGGCGTTCTCGTGCCGGTAGCGGTCGGCGACGTGGTCGAGCGCCTCGGCGATCATGTCGGGGACGGTGCTGATCCAGTCGACGGCCCGGACGTTGCGCCGGGTGGCGTCCAGGGCGCGGCGCAGTGTCTCGGCGTACTGCACGGTGCGGTAGCGGGCCTGTTCCGCGGCGAGCTGGGCGTCGGCCAGGCGGCCCCGGTTGATCAGTACCTCCAGCTTGACCTCGGCGGCGATCTGGGCGCTGGTCACGTCGGTGTCGAGGGCGCCGACGAGCACGTTGACGGCCTCGTCCGTGGTGCGCAGGTAGACGGTGCCGTCGCGGCCCGGGACCTCTTCGATCAGCTTGAAGTCGTAGTCCCGGCGGACGTAGGCGCCGTCGGGACCGAAAGTGCCGTAGACGGCGCGGAAGCCGCGGTCGACGCTGCCGACGTTGATCAGGTTCTCCAGGACCCAGCGGCCCACCCGCTCGTGCTCGGCGGCGGGACGGCCGGGGGCCTGGGCGGCGATGCGGGGCAGCAGCCGGGAGATTATCTGGTCGTGGTCGGCGCCGGTGTCGAAGTCCATGTTGAGCGTGACCAGGTCGATGGCGGCCAGGGCGACCTCCGCCATCGCGTACACCGAGTACTCGCCCGCGAGGTTGGCCTTGCGCGCGTCGAGGTCGTGCAGCGGCGCGGTGCAGGCCAGGGCCTTGAGCCGGCGGGCCAGGCCCTCGTCGGCGGCCGGGCCCGGCGCGGGCCGGACACCGCCGCTGAGCTGGTGCGGAACGGTCGTGGTCACGACGCACAGACTAGGCGCTCGGACCGACATCGGCCCAAACGGCGCGGTCCGGGCACCCCCGCGTCCGGGCCCCTCAGGCGCCGGCGGCCCCGTAGCCGCCGCCGCCCGGCGTGGCGACGACCAGGACGTCACCGGGGCCCACCTCGGCCGAGTCGACCCCGCCGAGCGGGGTGACGGTGCCGTCGGCGCGCTCGATGCGGTTCTCGCCGAGGGCGCCGGGAGCGCCGCCCGCCAGGCCGTACGGGGCGACCCGCCGGTGGCCGGACAGCAGGGCGACCGTCATGGGCTCCAGGAAGCGGATGCGGCGCACAACGCCGCGGCCCCCGTGCCAGCGGCCCTCGCCGCCGCTCGCGTCGCGCAGGGCGAAGCCCTCCACCCGGACGGGGTAGCGCCACTCGAGGATCTCGGGGTCGGTGAGCCGGGAGTTGGTCATATGGGTCTGGACGGCGTCGGCGCCGTCGAAGCCCTCGCCCGCCCCGGCACCGCTGGCCACCGTCTCGTAGTACTGCACCCGGTCGTTGCCGAAGGTGACGTTGTTCATCGTGCCGGAGCCCTCGGCCTGCACCCCGAGCGCCGCGTAGAGGGCGCCCGTGACGGCCTGGGAGGTCTCCACGTTGCCGGCGACGGTGGCCGCCGGGTACTGCGGGGCGAGCATCGATCCCTCGGGTACGCGGACGTCCAGCGGCTCGAGGCAGCCGCTGTTGAGCGGGATGTCGTCGGCGACGAGGGTGCGGAAGACGTAGAGCACGGCAGCCATGACCACGGACCGCGGCGCGTTGAAGTTGCCCTCCTGCTGCGGCGAGGTGCCGGTGAAGTCCAGGACGGCGGAGCGCGCCTCGCGGTCGACGCGGACGGCGACGCGGATGACCGCGCCGTTGTCGGTCTCGTACGCGCGCTCGCCGTCGTCGAGTACGGCGACGATGCGCCGTACCGACTCCTCGGCGTTGTCCTGCACGTGCCCCATGTAGGCGTGCACGACGTCGAGGCCGAACTGCGCGGTCATGCGCCGCAGCTCGGCGATGCCCTTCTCGTTGGCGGCGATCTGCGCCCGCAGGTCGGCGATGTTGGTGTCCGGGTCGCGCGAGGGGTACGGGGCGTCAGCGAGCAGGGCGCGGGTCTCCTCCTCGCGCAGGCGGCCGTCCCGGACCAGGAGCCAGTTGTCGAAGAGGACTCCCTCCTCGTGCACGGTGCGGCTGAAGGCAGGCATGGAGCCGGGGGTGAGCCCGCCGATCTCGGCGTGGTGGCCGCGCGAGGCGACCAGGAAGCGCAGCGACCGCCCCTCGTCGTCGAAGACGGGGGTGACGACGGTGACGTCGGGCAGGTGGGTGCCCCCGTGGTAGGGGTCGTTGACGGCGTAGGCGTCGCCCGGTCGCATGCCGCCCTCGTTCCGCCGCAGCACCTCCTTGATGGACTCGCCCATGGAGCCGAGGTGGACGGGGATGTGGGGGGCGTTGGCGATGAGGTTGCCCTCGGGGTCGAACAGGGCGCAGGAGAAGTCCAGGCGCTCCTTGATGTTGACGGAGTGGGCGGTGTTCTCCAGGCGCACGCCCATCTGCTCGGCGATCGACATGAAGAGGTTGTTGAAGACCTCCAGCATCACCGGGTCGACCTCGGTCCCCACCGCCGTCCGGCCGGGCCGGGGCCGCACCCGGGTGAGCAGGAGGTGGCCGTGCTCGCCCACTGCGGCCCGCCAGCCGTCGTCGACGACGGTCGTCGCGTCGGCCTCGGCGATCACGGCGGGCCCGTCCACGGTGTCGCCCGGGCGCATCCCGTCCCTGCGGAACAGGTGGCAGTCCTGCCGTCGGCCCTCCGCGTACAGCGACACCTCGGCGGCCGGTCGCAGCGGGCCCTCCCGGGCCGGCTGCTCCACGAAGTGGCGTCCCGGCGGGCCCGCGGAACCGACCGCCTCGACCGAGACCGCCTCGACGACCAGGGGCTTGTCCATGGTGAAGGCGTAGCGCGCGCGGTGGTCCGCGGTGAACGCCTCGCGCATGGCCTCGACGGTCCCGAACGGCACCGGGAGCGCGGCGTCGGTACCGGCGTACCGGACGTGGACTCGGGTGACGGTCTCGACGCTGTCGTCGGGGACGCCGTCCTCGCGCAGTTGGGCGCGGGCCAGGCCGTCGAGCTCGTCGCGGACCCCGCGCAGGGCGGCCAGCCCGTCCTCGCCGAGCCCGGTCTCCACGGAGCGCTCGCGCATGGCGGTGGCGTCGGCCAGCCCGATCCCGTACGCGGACAGCACCCCCGCGAGCGGGGGCACGACGACGGTGTCGACGGACAGGGCGTCGGCGACCGCGCAGGCGTGCTGGCCACCCGCTCCGCCGAAGCTGGTGAGGGCGTAACGGGTGATGTCGTGGCCGCGCTGGACGGAGATCTTCTTCACGGCGTTGGCCATGTTCAGAACGGCGATCTCCAGGAAGCCCGCGGCGACCTCCTCCGGGGTGCGGCGGTCGCCGGTCGCGGCGGCGGCCTCGTCGGCGAGCCGTGCGAAGCCGGCGCGGACGGCCTCGGTGTCCAGCGGCTGGTCGCCGTCCGGGCCGAACACGGCCGGGAAGTGCGCGGCCTGGACGCGGCCGAGCATCACATTGGCGTCGGTGACGGTCAGCGGGCCGCCGCGGCGGTAGCAGGCGGGGCCGGGGTCGGCGCCCGCGGAGTCGGGGCCGACGCGGTAGCGCTGCCCGTCGAAGTGGAGGACGGAGCCGCCGCCGGCCGCCACCGTGTGGATGTTCATCATGGGCGCCCGCATCCGTACGCCCGCCACCTGGGTGCCGAGGACGCGCTCCAGTTCGCCCGCCCAGTGGGAGACGTCGGTGGAGGTACCGCCCATGTCGAAACCGACGACCCGGTCGAACCCGGCCTGCCGGGAGGCGCGGACCATGCCGACCACTCCCCCGGCCGGGCCGGACAGCACGGCGTCCTTGCCACGGAAGTGACCGGCCTCGCGGAGCCCGCCGTTGGACTGCATGAACATCAGGCGGACGCCCCGCAGCTCGGCGGCCACCTCGTCCACGTAGCGGCGCAGAATCGGCGACAGGTAGGCGTCCACCACGGTGGTGTCGCCGCGCGGGACCAGCTTGATCAGCGGGCTGACCTCGTGGGAGCAGCTGACCTGGTCGAATCCGGCCTCACGGGCCGCCCGCGCGACGGCCTGCTCGTGGGCGGGGTGGCGGTAGCCGTGCAGCAGGACGACGGCGACGCTCTTCAGGCCGTCCCGGCGGGCCTCGCGCAGGGCCGCGCCGATGGCGTCGGGGTCGAGCGGACGGACGACCTCGCCGTGTGCGTCGACGCGTTCGGGGACCTCGATGACGCGCTCGTAGAGCGCCTCGGGGAGCACGATCCTGCGGTCGAAGAGCCGCGGCCGGTTCTGGTACGCGATCCGCAGCGCGTCGCGGAAGCCCTCGGTGACGACCAGGACGGTCGGCTCGCCCCTGCGTTCCAGGAGGGCGTTGGTGGCGACCGTGGTGCCCATCTTGACCGCGGAGATCCGCTCGGCGGGTACGGGTTCGCCGGGGCCCAGGCCGAGCATGCGCCGGATGCCCTCGACGGGGGCGTCCCGGTAGCGGCCGGGGTCGTGGGAGAGCAGCTTGCAGGTCTCCAGACCGCCGTCCGGCCGTCTGGCGACGACGTCGGTGAAGGTGCCGCCCCGGTCGATCCAGAACTCCCAGCGTCCGGTCACGTCCTCATTGTCCCAGGCACGCCCCTCCCAGGCGGGCCAGCGCGGCGGCCGTGGCGTCGCGGGAGCGCAGGTCCAGCAGCCCGTCGGTGCCCGCCAGCCGGTGCCGGACCTCCCGTCCGGCGAGCCGCAGCAGGTCCGGCAGCAGATCGGTGCAGCGGTCGGCGACCCAGCGGGTGCCCTTGGTCGCCATCCACCGGACGCTCGCCGCGGCGCCCGGTCCCGGGCCGCCGGTGGCCGTGGACGGCGGTTCGCCGTCCGACAGGCCGCGTGCGACCAGGAGCTCGTGGAACTCCCGGGCCAGCAGCCGGTGGCCCAGCTCGCTGGGGTGCAGCCGGTCCGCGCTCCAGGACGCGCGGTCGGCCACCCAGTGATGCCGGGCGGCGTGCAGGTGCACGGCGTCGTACCGCTCGGACAGGACGTGCACGACCTGGTTGAGCGCGGCCATCCGGCGGCCCAGCGGGCGGGCGAGCGGCCACGGCAGGCCCAGCATGCGGCCGGGGTCCGGCAGGCAGGCGGTGAGCACCTCGGCGCCGTGGGCGCGCAACTGGGCCAGGACGGTGTCCAGGCGGCGGGCGACGGTCTCGATGTCGAAGCTGCCGCGGAGGGTGTCGTTGGCGCCGACCACCACGGAGGCCAGGTGCGGCCGGTGGTCCAGTGCGCGGGGGAGCTGCTCCTCGACGACGTCCTTGGTGAGGGCGCCGCTGCGGGAGCAGTTGAGCAGGCGGACGGCCGAGGGCTCGGCGGCCAGCCCCTGCGCCAGGAGCGGCGCCCAACCGCGCCATCCGCCGGCGACGGGGTCGCCGAGTCCCTCGGTGAGCGAGTCGCCGAGGGCGGCGAAGCGCATCTCCTCGGTGCGGGTGCGGACGGGTACCGCGGCCTCGGTTCCGGTGGGCGGGTGGGCTGCGGGTCTGGGACGTCCGGGGACGGTGGGCGTCCGCGTGCCCGTCGTCATGACGTGACCTCCGGGGCGGTGAGCCGGGGCGCGGCGTCGTGCGCGGCGAGGAAGGCGCCGACCGCGGCCGGCCAGCCGTAGCGCTCGGCCTGGGCGCGGGCGATGGCGCGGCGCATGGGCTCGGGGCGGGACAGCAGGTGCCCGACCGCGTCGGCGAAGGCGGGACCGTCGTCGGTCGCGGCGGCACCGGCCGGGCCGAGGATGTCGGGCAGCGCGGACAGCGCGCTGGCGACGACCGGGGTGCCGCAGGCGAGGGCCTCCAGGGCGGACAGGCCGAACGTCTCCACCGGGCCCGGGGCCAGGACCACGTCGGCGGTGGCCTGGAGGGCGGACAGGGCGCGGCGTACGGGGACGTGCCCGAGGAAGGTGACCGGCAGCCGGGCCTCCCGGGCCCGCGCCTCCAGACGGGCGCGCATCGGCCCGTCCCCGGCGACGACGAGGACGGCGTCCACGCCCTGGTGACGCATGTGGGCGAGCGCCTCCAGGGCGCGTCCCGGCCGCTTCTCGGGCGACAGGCGGGAGCACATCACCAGCAGCACCTCTGCGTTGCCGGCGTACCGGGCGCGCAACTCCGGGTCGTGGTGCACCGGGTGGCACGCCTCGAGGTCGACGCCGAGCGGCGCCCGTACGACATTGCGGGCCCCGATCCGTTCGAACTCCGCGGCGGCCCAGGCGGTGGTGCAGACGATGCGCGAGTACACGTGCGCGCTGCGGCGGTTGAGCCGGTCGGCGGCGCCCTTGGCGAGGGCGCTGGGCAGGCCCCAGGTGCGCAGCACCCCGTCGACGCTCTCGTGGGAGACCATCACGGACGGCACCCGGCGGCGGCGCGCCCATTCCCCGGTCCAGCGCAGCGTCGTGCGGTCCGAGACCTCCAGCCGGTCCGGTCGGAGGCCGTCCAGCACCGCCTCCAGCCGTGGCCTGCCGGTCAGCACGCGGTAGCCGCCGGTCCCGGCGACCAGGGGGCCGGGAAGGGTGATGACGCGGCCCTGGGAGGTCATTTCGTCCTTGGCGGCGGGACCCGGGACGATCAGGACCGGGTCGTGGCCGGCCGCCAGGTAGCCCTCGCCGAGGTGGCGCAGCGCGGTGCGCAGGCCTCCGGAGGTGGGCGTGACGAAGTTCGCCAGCCTGACGATGCGCAGCGGGCCGGTCATGCCGCCACCGCCGTACGGGCGTCGAGCACCTGCGCGTAGTGCCGCAGGAGCAGGTCGCCGACCGCCTCCCAGGTGCGTGCGGCCACGTCGGCGCGCCCCTCGGCGCCGAATTGGTCGCGCATGGCGGGGGCGCTCGCCAGCAGCCGTACGGCGCCGGTGACGGCGTCCACGTCGCCGGGCGGCACGAGCAGGCCGGTGCGGCCGTGGTCGACGAGGTCGAGCGGACCCCCGGCGGCGGGGGCGATGACGGGCAGCCCGCTGGCCATCGCCTCCTGGACGGTCTGGCAGAACGTCTCGAAGGGCCCGGTGTGGACGAAGGCGTCGAGGGAGGCGTAGATCCGCGCCAGGTCGTGCCCGGTGCGGCGGCCGAGGAACGCCGCGCCCGGCAGCGCCTCGCGCAGCCCCTGGGCGCTCGGGCCGTCGCCGACGACGACCACCTTCACGCCGGGCAGCCGGGAGGCGCCGGCCAGCAGCTCCACGTGCTTCTCCGGGGCGAGGCGGCCGATGTAGCCGACCAGGACCTCGCCGTTCGGGGCGAGTTCACGGCGCAGCGCCTCGTCGCGGTGGGCCGGGTCGAAGCGCACGGAGTCCACGCCGCGCGGCCACAGGTGCACCCGCGGGACGCCGTGCGCCTCCAGGTCGCGCTGGGAGGCGCTGGACGGGGCGAGCGTGCGGTCCGCGGCCGTGTGCACGGCGCGGATGCGGCGCCACGCGGTGCTCTCCCCGCGGCTCAGGTAGGTGCGGGCGTACCCCGCGAGGTCCGTCTGGTAGACGGCGACCGCGGGGATGTGCTGCCGGGTGGCCGCGGCCATGCCGCGCACCCCGAGGATGAACGGACTGGCCAGGTGGACGAGTTCGGCGCGGTGCGCGGCGATCGCCGCCGCGGTCCTGCGGCCGGGGAGCGCCACCCGGACCTGCGGGTAGCCGGGCAGCGGCACCGACGGCACGCGCACGACGGGGCACGGTTCGTCGCCCGGCGCGGACTCGTGCGGGCCGGCCGGCGCGATCACCAGCGGCTCGTGGCCCCTGCGGACCAGGTGTTCGGCCGTGCGCAGCGCGCAGTGGGCCACTCCGTTGACGTCGGGTGGGAAGGACTCGGTGACGATGGCTACTCGCATACGGACGTTGTCGGCTCCCCGGGCGTTGTCCGGGTCACGTGGATCTTTCACCTTGGGGAACGTGCCGTGAGCGTTGGCTCGGGATCGGGCCTTCCGGCCGCGGCGGCGCCCGTGGGTCTCCTCCGGACGCGGCGCCCGGCGGCGTCGGACGCCGCTCGCCGGTCCGGGCAGGAGCCCGGCGACGAGCAAGGGGCGGACGGTCAGGTCGGCGTGCGGGAGGCCGGCGCCGAGTCCTTCGGCGAGGCGGTGGAAGAGTCCGCGCGGGCCCAGCGGGCCGTGGTCCCCGTCCTCGGGTACGGCCCCCAGGGCACGCAGCGCGGGAGTGAACCGCAGGGGATCGCGGCCGGTGAAGTGGTCCGGGTGGAGGCCCGGCAGGGTGCTGATGCCCGTGACGAGGTGCCCGTCCTCGGCGTAGCGGAACTCCACCGTCGGCTTCTCGTTGGCGTGCAGCACCAGAGCCTGCGTCCCCGCCGAGACGTCGAGGACCAGCCGGTCGCCCTCGACGCAGCGCCAACTGCCGTGCTCCCAGGCCCGGGCCCACTCCCCGTGGCGGCCGGCGCTGACCATGTACCCGTCGTCGGCGTACAGCAGGTCGCCGGACTCCTCGGCGAGTTCCTCCTGGGTGAGCAGGGCCGGCCGGCCGTTCACACCCATCCGCGCCAGGAGTTCCCACGGCGGGATACGGCGGGCGAAGGTCAGGCTCAGCAGCGGCAGGTCACGGCCGTACATCCGGTCCGGTCCCGGCATGTGCCGTCCTCACGCTCCGTGTTCCGGCTACGGGGACACGGTAGGCGCGGGCGACGGCAGCCGCGGCCGGGGGGCTACCGCGCGGGGTCGCCGGAACTGAGGCGGCCACGGACGGCGGTCTGGACCTCGGCCTCCTCCGCGGGATCCGCGGCGAGGCTGCGCAGCCGGGCCAGGACGCGGACGTCCGCGGTCGTGGCCGTGCGCGCGGCGAGTTCGCGGGTGGTCTCCTCGCAGTCCCACAGGCACTCGACGGCGAGCCCGGCGCCGAAACTGGGGTCGGTGCGGCCGAGGGCGTGGGCGGCGACGCCGCGCAGCTGTGAGGAGCTGGTCTCGCGGTAGACGTGACGCAGCACGGGGGCGGCGCATTCGATGGAGAGCCGGCCGGCCCCCTCGACGAGCGCGGCCAGACCCTCGGCGTCGGCGCCCTCGCGCTGGACGAGGCGGCGCAGCGCACCGAGGACGCGGTCGGCGTCCTGTTCGCCGCCGCGACAGGCGAGCATGCGGGCGGCGGCCGCGCCGAGCGCGTCCTCGCTGCGTGACCACAGGCGGGCCCGGGTGAGGGCGGCGACGCTGCGCATCCGCTCGAACGACTCGACGGCGGCGCGGGCGACGAGTTCGGACGCGGAGAGGGCGGCGGCCTCGATGAGGTCGAGGGCCTCGCGGTCCTGGCGGTCCGAGAGGTGGCGGAGGGCGGCGGCGCGGGCCGCCTCGGGGCCGCCGCGGGCCGCGCGGACGAGCTCCTCGCGGTCCTCGGGACCGGCGACGGCGGCGAGGCAGCGGGCGGCGGGGGCGTCTCGGTGCTCCGCCGGGTGGGCGGCCAGGCCCTCCTGGGCCCATTCGAGCACGGCGCCCACGCTCCAGCCCGGGGTCGGCCCGGCGGGCCGCATCTGGCGCTGCCAACGGTCGAAGGCGGTCTGTTCCGATGCCTTGCGCACGCGTTCGGAGACGGCGGGGTCCGGATCCTCGGACCACAAGCGCCAGGGCCGTGGCTCGTACGCCTCGCGGAGCGCGGCGGCGAGCTGGGCGTCACCCTCCGTGGTGCGCGGGAAACGGGCGAGCACGGACGGGCCGAGCGCACGCAGCGCGTCGTCCTCGTCACGTACGGCGAGCTCGTCGAGGGCCCACTCCCAGTTGCCGCCGGTGGCGGCGTAGCGGCGCAGCAGCAGGACGGCGTCCCGGCGGCCGTAGCCGGCGAGGTGGCCGAGGACGGACAGGGCGAGGCCGCAGCGGTGCTCGTCCGGGCTGACGATGTCGTCGGGGTGGAAGAGGTGCTGTTCGATCCCGTCGAGCGGGCCCTCGAGCTCCGAGTAGAGGCGCGCGTAATAGAGGGAGCGGGACTCCACGCGCCAGTCGTGACGGGGGTCGCGCAGGACGCACTGCTCCAGCGCGGCGAGCGCGTCGGCTCGCTGCGCCGCGAGGGCGTGCAGTGTCCCGTCTCCGCGTCCTCTCTGGAGGAGGCCGAGAAGGGTACCGCTGGGCGCTATGTCGGGGTCGAACATGAGGTCAGCATCCGGTGCGGGGGGTTGGTTGGCAACGGGATTTTCCGTTACCGGCTGCGAGGTATCTTCGCAGATCGCCCCGGGTTCAAACCCTTTGCACGGCACCCGGGCGGCCCGCGAGCACGCTCACGGGCGGCGTCCCGCAGCTTACCCGGACCGAGGCATTCCGCGGAGTCCCCCGAGCGTGCGGGCACCGCAGGCTCCTGGCATATGCCTGCAGCACCACCGGATCGGGTATTGCAGAAACCCTTACGGGCCATCACTCCTTGTGCAAGAGTCGTGACTGGCCCATCCGTACGGCCCCCGTTGAGGCCGGCGCCCGGTTCGGAGACATGTTCGGAGAGCGTCATGCCGCCGCATTTGCATGAGGATCGCACCACCGCGAAGCCTGAGCCCGGCACCGTGGACGCGCTCATCTCCCAGACCCGCCAGCTGCGCGGCAAGGTCGACGCCGTCCGCCGCGACGCCGCCACCGAGGACGAGGAGGACCCGCAGCTGCGCTGGCAGCGCGCGCTGTGCGACCTCGCCGTCCACCAGCTCGACGACCTCGGCGCGCACCTCGGACAGCTGCGGGACGGACTCCCCGCCCTCGGCGACCGGGAGGCGGGCGCCGAGCAGGGTGCCGCCGCCCACGCGGCGCGCCCGCCCCGGGAGACGCCCCCCGCCCTCGTGCCGGCTCCCGGTGCCGTGCAGGCCCTGGGGCGGGCCGGCAGCGCCGAGTGGAACCTGGTCACGGACGGTGTCCAGTGGTCGGAGGAGCTCTACCGCATCTTCGGGCGCACCCGCGAGGACGGGCCGCTGACCCTGGACGAGCTGCCCTCCTGGCTCTTCGCCGAGGATCAGCAGACCCTCACCGCCGCCGTGACCGGCTGCCTGGTGGACGCCCGGCCGATCGACTGCGAGTTCCGCATCGTCCGCCCGGACGGTGCCGTGCGCACGGTGCACATGGTGGGCGAGCCGGTGCTCGACGCCGCCGGCGCCACCGCCTCCATGTGGGCGGTGCTCCGCGACGTCAGCGAACTGCGCCGCAGCCAGCGGACGCTGCGCGAGACCCGTGACTCGCTGCAGCGCGAACGGCAGATCGAACAGACCGAGCGCCGGCTGGCGGTCGAACTGCAGGAAGCCGTGCTGCCGCCGTGGCGCGGGTCCCTGCGGTTCCCGCAGGACGGCGGACCCACCACCGTCGACCTCGCCGCCCACTACCTCCCCTCCTCGACGGGCGCCCTCGTCGGCGGCGACTGGTACGACGCGCTGCAACTGCCCGACGGCTCGACGCTGCTCACCGTGGGCGACCTCACCGGGCACGGGGTCTCCGCCACCTCCGGCATGGCCATGCTGCTCGGCGCACTGCGCGGCATGGCGATGACGGGACTGGACCCCGCACCGCTGCTCGGCGGGCTCAACCAGTTGCTGGACAGCTCCGCGCAGCCCTCACTGGGCAGCGCCCTGTGCTGCCGCTACCGCCCGGAGGACCGCTCGCTGGTGTGGGCGCAGGCCGGACACCCCGTCCCGCTGCTGTTCCGCGACGGGACGGGGCGGCCGCTCGAGGCACCCGAGGGCGTCCTGCTGGGAGCCACGTCCGGCGCCCAGTACGGCCAGGCGGCCGAGCGGTTGCTCCCCGGCGACCTGCTGGTGCTGCACACCGACGGCCTGCTGCCACGGCGTACCGGCGCCGTGGCGGCCTCGGACGCGGCCGCCGCGGTGCGGCACCTTCTGGCGCTCGGTCCGAGGTTCGCCCTGGCGCGCGACCCTCAGGAGTGCGTGCGCATCGTGGTGGAGGAACTCGGCGCCCCCGAGCGCGAGGACGACGCCTGCGTGCTCATCGCCAAGTTCCACTGAGGCCCACGGCTCGACCACCGACGCGCGAAAGCCGCGCCGCACCTGGGTACGGTGCCGGGGGTCGACCTGTCGGCATGTCGATGTGCTCGATGTGTCGACACGAGGAGGACATCCGGGAGAGCCGGCTCATTCGGCGTCGAGTCGGCTGGTCCCGCTCATCGAGGTCCACATCGTCCGTATCGTCCGTGCCGTCCGCGCGGTGCTCCGCTCAGATCGCGGGGCCCTTGCGCCGGGGACCGCTCGGCAACGCGATCTCGATCTCCTCACGCAGGTCCTGGATCTTGGTGAAGTCGGAGTAGCGGGCCGTCAGCCGGTACATCTCCCTCAGCCGGTCCCAGGTACGCAGCGACGAGTTCTGCCTGATGGTCAGCAGCGCCAGTCGGGCGTAGCGGTCCGCCTGCTCCGGGTCGTCGGCGATGAAGCAGGCCGAGGCCAGTGAGATGTAGTCGAAGATGTTGGACCGGTCCCGGCCCTTGCCGCGCAGCTCCAGCGCATGCTTGGCGTGCTGCTGCGCCGTCCGTGCCGCCAGCGGCTCGTACTCGGCGAGGGTGCGGTACGCGAGGGCCTGCATGCCGTGCAGATCGGCCTCGTCGAACATCTGCATCCAGCTCGGCGGCGGGACGTCGCCGCGGTCGGTGGCGAAGAGGTCCTCGGCCTTGCCCAGGGTGCGGCGCATCGCCTGGCCGTGCCCCATGGAGGCCTGTGCCCAGGCCTCGATGGTGCAGAGCATGGCGCGGGTGCGCGGCAGGGTCTCCTGCCCGGAGCCGGACTGCGCCAGCTTCATCAGGTCGAGGGCGTCGTCCGGCCGGCCCAGGTGGACCATCTGCCGGGCGGCGCGGGAGAGCGCCTCGCCGGCCCTGGGCCGGTCGCCGCCCTCGCGGGCGGCGTGCGCCGCGATGACGAAGTACTTCTGGGCGGTGGGCTCCAGGCCCACGTCGTGGGACATCCAGCCCGCCAGGACGGCGAGGTTGGCGGCCACGCCCCAGAGCCTGCGCTTGAGGTGCTCGGGGTGCTGGTAGGCGAGCATGCCGCCCACCTCGTTGAGCTGTCCGACGACCGCCTTGCGCTGCAGCCCGCCGCCGCGGGACGCGTCCCAGGCGCGGAACACCTCGACCGAGCGCTCCAGCGCCTCGATCTCCTGGGAGCCGACCGGGGCCGCCTCGTAGCGGTCGTAGGAGGCCGCGTCGGCGGCGAAGGGGTCGTTGGTGGTGGGGGCGTCGGCCGCGAGCGCCGGATCGGTGTGCAGCCAGTCGTACATGGCGTTGCTGAGTGCGGAACCCGCGGCGAGCGCAGCTCCCGCGCCCACCAGACCGCGTCGGTTGAGCATGAGGTCCATTCCCGTGAATTCGGTGAGGACCGCGGCTGTTCGCTCCGGTGGCCAGGGCAGCCCGTCGGCGCTGACGGACTGCTTCCTTCCCGTACGCCGATGCCGGCCGAACCCGAGATCCTCGATGGTTACGACACGGCCGAGACGCTCGGTGAACAGGGCCGCCAGCACGGTCGGCACGGGTTCGCGGGGAGATTCACCGGTCTCGATCCAGCGGCGCACGCGCGAGGTGTCCGTCGCCAGCTGCGGGTGGCCCATGGCCGCCGCCTGCCGGTTGACGAGTCGCGCGAGCTCTCCCTTGGACCATCCGGTGAGTGCGAACAGGTCCTCTAGCCGTGTGTTGGCTTCCTTGTCCATCCAAGCCCCCAGGTTCCTCGGCACTGTTGACACTAACGGCCGGTCAGCGCCGCCGCGAGCATTCGCCATGGTTCGCCAGGGTGCGCCAGATGGTCTGCCACCCGCATGCGGTGGTCAAGTAAGAACGCGCCACCCGGCCCGGCACTCGCCGGCTCGCGAACGGTCGCATATGAACAACTTTCGAAAAACGCCGATCAGCGTTGAACAACTCGAGAGGCATGTGCGTACTGGTACGCGAGGGGCGTACGGCGCGTGGACAGTTCGGACCGCCGGCCCGGACCCGCATTCCCCAGGGTGCGGGGCCGGACGCCGACTCCGGCTCCGGATCCGTCCACGCGCCGGCCCCGCCACCTCGTCAAGAGCTCGTTGGCACACGAAGGGATCTGTCTCCCCATATGTATTCAGCATCGTCCTCCGTGTCCGCACCGCCCCGGCCGACCCAGTTCCCGGGGTTCTCCGGGACCGGGACCGCCATACGTCCTCGCCCGGTGCTGCCCGCTCCGCGCAGGGGCGCGCCGGGGACCTCCCACCCGCTCAGCGGGAGGCTCGACTTGACCGGACCCCAAGGCGCGCAGCTGCGCTCGGCCATCGCCTCGGTGCAGCGCATCTGTCCCGAGTTCACGCCCGTCCAGATGCTGCGGCGCAGCGGCCGCTCGGTGCTGCTGGTCGGCACCTCGGGCCGTGCCCCCGCGGTCGCCAAGTGCCTGCTGGACCACTCCCCCGCCTGGGTGGAGCGGTACCGGCACGAGATCGCCGCGTACCGGGCGTTCGTACGGCACCGGCCGCCGGTCAGGGCCCCGCGGCTGATCGCCGCCGACCCCGAGAGCTGCACGCTCGTCCTCGAGCGCATGCCCGGACGGGTCGCGGCCCTGCAGCGGCACCCCTCGGAGGCCCCGCCGCGGGCGGACGTGCGGATGGCGCTCAGCGCGATCTCCCGGGTCAACATGTGGCGTCCGCCGGCCGGGGTCTTCGATGCCCCGATCGACTACGCGGCACGGCTGTCCCGCTACCACGAGCTGGGCCTGCTCACCGACCGCGACATGGGCGACCTGCAGAAGCTGCTGCACGGACTGGCGCACGCGCAGGGCCAGTTCAACCACGGCGACGCCCTGCTCTCCAACATCCTGCTCTCCCCCGCCGGCCCGGTGCTGGTCGACTGGGAGCACGCCGGCTGGTACCTGCCCGGCTACGACCTGGCGGTGCTCTGGATGATCCTGGGCGACGACCCGGTCACCCGGCGGCAGATCAGCCAGATGGCGCAGGCCGCCGGACCCATCGCGCGTGACGCCTTCCTGGTCAACCTGATGCTGGTGGTCACCCGGGAGATCCGCACCTACGAGACCGCCGTGCAGCGCACGATGCGCAGCACCGTCCCGGCGGGTCCGGGCGCGGCCGAGGCCGGCGAGGAGCAGCGACTGCTGCTGCGCCGGTTGCACGACGATGCCGGCCTCGCCCGGCGGGCCGTCAGGGCCGCCGTCGGCACGAGGTGATCCTCCGGCCGGTTCCCGGACGAAAGGGCAGGAACCGGTGCGTGGTGGACGGCGGAGCTCCGCGGTCACGGGCCCGGGGGCCAGGGGAGGGCCCTCCGGTGCCGTCGCGGTGCCGGCCGGGCGGTCCGAGGGCCCGGGCGGCACCGCGGGTGGTCCAGTCCACTGACGCACCGCAGGCCACGGCGCCCGTGCGGGGAAAGCTCCCGCACGGGCGCTGACATGCGTAAACGGTCTCTCCACCGCACTGTTGACGGATCGTCGAACAATGGATACCTCTGTGGTGCCGAACGGCCCCGTGCGTCACCACAGGAGGCTGCAGTGCGAGGAACCCCCCACAACCCGAGACGCCCGCGCAAGGTCGTCACCGCCGCAACGGTCACCGTGGCCGTCGGCGCCCTGCTCTCCGCGCTGTCACCGCTCCCCGCGGCCGGCGCGACCCCGGAGGAGCGGGACGTGACGCTCCGGCAGGCCTTCAAGGACGCCGCCGAGCGCCACCACGTGCCGGAGAGCGTGCTGATGGGCGTGGCCTATCTGGAGTCGCGCTGGGACACCCACCGCGGAGTGCCCAGCGTCACCGCCGGATACGGCCCCATGCACCTCACGGACGCCCGCACGGCGCTCACCGGTCTCCCCCGGAGAGGTGATGGCGGCGACGACCCTCGCGGCGACGTAGGACGTCCCCTCTCCGACGTCGGACTGCCCGCCGTGGACGCGCGTGCGCTGTCCCCGGCGCTCACCACGCTGGACCGCGCCGCCGGGCTGACCGGGCTGAGCGCCGGGGAACTGCGCGAGAACCCGGCGGCCAACGTCGAGGGCGGCGCCGCACTGCTGGCCCGGGCCCAGAAGTCGCTGGGCGCACCGCCGAGTTCGGACCCGTCGCGCTGGTACGGCGCGGTGGCCCGGTACTCCGGCGCCGACGACTCCGCCACGGCCGCGGTCTTCGCCGACGACGTCTTCCAGGTCGTCCGGGACGGCGTCACACGCACCACGGACGAGGGGGAGACCCTCACCCTCGCCGCACACCCCGGTCTCGCGCCGGACACCGCCCAGCTCCGCTCCCTGGGCCTGCGCACCGTCGCCGCGGACGGGACGGAGTGCCCGCGCACGATCGCCTGCGAGTGGCTCCCGGCCCCGTACGAGGAGTACGGCACGGGCGACTACGGCAACCACGACCTCGCCGACCGTCCGCACGACCAGAAGATCGACTACATCGTCGTGCACGACACCGAGGCCACCTGGGACACCACCCTCCAACTGGTCCAGAAGCCGGACTACCTGGCGTGGCACTACTCGATCCGCTCCGCGGACGGCCACGTCGACCAGCACGTGCGGACGAAGGACGTCGGCTGGCACGCGGGCAACTGGTACGTCAACGCCAAGTCGGTGGGCATCGAGCACGAGGGCTTCCTCACCGATCCGGGCACCTGGTACACGGAGGCGATGTACCGTGCGTCGGCCCGGCTGGTCCGCTACCTGGCACAGCGCTACGGCATCCCGCTGGACCGGCAGCACGTCCTGGGCCACGACAACGTCCCGGGGCCGACGCCCGCGAACATCCCGGGGATGCACACCGACCCCGGCCCCTACTGGGACTGGGCGCACTACTTCCAGTTGCTGGAAGCGCCCTTCCGGCCGACCGCCGGACCGGGCAGCGCCCTGGTGACGATCGCCCCGGACTTCGTCTCCAACCGGCCCGTCTACACGGGGTGCGGGACCGCCGGCGACACCTGCCCGTCCCGCGGCTCCACGGCCGTCCGGCTGTACACCGAGCCGCGTGCGGACGCCCCGCTCGTCAGGGACACCGGTCTGCACGGGGAGGCCCCTTCGACGACCGGGGTGAACGACACCGGTGCCCGTGCCTCGACCGGCCAGCAGTTCGCGGTGGCCGAGCGGCGCGGGGACTGGACGGCGATCTGGTACCTCGGCCAGAAGGCCTGGTTCCACGACCCCAGGGGGCACCGGACCGCGCTGCCCGCCACGGGCTTGCTGGTCACGCCGAAGGAGGGCCGCGCCGAGGTCCCGGTGTACGGGCGCGCCTACCCGGAGGCGTCCGCCTACCCGGCGGGCGTCCCGGTGCAGCCGGACTCCCCGCTGCCGTACAAGTTGCTCGCGGGGCAGGGCTACGCGGTGGGCCAGGCGACGCGCGGCGAGTACTACCGGGCGGTCACCTTCGACGCCTCGCAGCACGTGGTGGTGCGTGGCAGACAGCTCTGGTACGAGATCCAGTTCGGCCACCGGGTGGCCTGGGTCAAGGCCGAGGACGTGACCCTGCGGCCCTCCTGGGCCCCGCTCAGCCCTGCTGGAACATCTCCGCGGGGAGGGGCTTGAGCAACTGGTAGAGGTCGTCGGTGATCGGGCGGTCCCAGGTCGCGATGGTGACCAGGACGCCGTCGCTGCGGTCGAACTGCGTGCAGGCGATGCGCCCCTCGGAGAGCTTCACCTTGCGCACGATCAGCAGGTTGTCACCGTGCATGACCGGGGTGTCCTCGGTGCCGACGACCTCCACCGGCTCGTCGTTGCCGAGGGCCAGCAGCAGCTGCGCGACCTCGAAGGGGACCTGGCCCTCTTCGAGGTCACGGGCGGGCGAGCCCTCGGGGAGGTTGCCGATCAGCATGGCGGGACCGCGCCCGCCGAAGAGGTCGTAGCGCAGGAAGATGCCCTGGCAGCTGCCGTCCTCACCGGGCAGCAGCCCGGCGCCGAGTTCGCCCGGCCAGTCGCCCGGGTCCATGGCCAGGACGTCGAATTCCGGCCCTGTGGGCGTTGCGGCGCTGCGGCGGCGGAGGAACGACATGCGCCCATCGTACGGTCCCCGGGCGGCCCCTGTGCCCGGGGTCGCGTCGCTACGGTGCCAGGGCCCTGGCGAGGCCTGCCCGGTCGGTGCCGATCTTGCGGTAGACGGCGGAGAGCAGACGGGTGACGTTCTCCACGTCGGTGTCCAGACCTGCGGCGATCCGCTCGTCGTCCTCGCCTTGGGCGGCCCGTGAGGCCGCCGCCCGTTCCTGGGCGGTGAGGGCGTCGGTCTCCGTCGTACGGAGCCTGCGCGGGCGCAGCCCGGCGGCGGCGAGTTCGTCGCGGGCGTGCTCGGCCAGTGCCTCGGCACCGCAGTGGACGGCGGTCTCCAGGCCGCGGTAGAGCTGCTCGGCGGCCTCGTGGAGCCGGGCCTCACGGCGCAGGGCGGCGCCGTGGTCGACCAGGGCCCGGGCCAGCTCGTAGCCGGCGGGTGAACGCTCCAGGTGGGCGACCGCCTCGTGCAGCAGCTTGAGCCGGTCGGACTCCGCGGCCACCTCGGCGGCGACCCGCAACGCCTGGCCGATCGCCGACGCGGTGCCGTACTGGCGGGCGCGCTCGACGGCGTCGGCGGCGGTGGCGCGCGCCCGCTCCGGGGTCTCCCGGGCCTCGGCGAGCGCGAGGTGGAGCTGCCAGGGGGACCAGGCCGGGTTGCGCATGCCCCGGCGGTCGAGTCGCCGGCCGCATGCCGCGAGCTGGGCGATGGCCTCGTTGAGCGTGCCGCGGGCGAGCAGCAGCTGGCCGTAGACGGTCTGGGCGTCCGGGAAGGTGACGGCCGCCGGGAAGGGCTCGCGGAAGTCGTACTCGTCGGCGAGGGCGACGGCCTCGCGGACCCGGCCCCGGGCCAGCAGGATCTCGACGAGGATCGCCACGGTGTACCAGACGACCGGGGTGCCGCGGCCGACGCGGTCGGCCAGCCGCAGGCCGTCGCGGGCGAAGTCCTCCGCCTCGGCGAGCCGGCCGCGGCGGTACCGCACGTAGCCGAGCAGGGAGTAGCCGAAGGCGAGGTGGGCGCCACGCCATCCCTGGCGCTCGTAGTCGCCGATGCCGGCGGCGAAGAGCTCCTCGGCGCGGCCGGGCCGGTCGGCGTACATGTACGTCATCGCGACCAGCACCGGGACCTCGAAGCCGAAGTCCTCGCTCGCCCACGGCAGTCCGCCGTCCAGGGCACGGTCGGAGTGCCGCAGCGCGGTCTCGGCGGTCTCGCCGCGCAAGGTGGCGTCCCAGGCGCGCAGGCCGATGATGTAGCGCTCGGTCAGGTCGCGTCCGGACAGCCGGTCGGCGAGGCGGGCCAGCCGGCGGGATCGGGCGGGGGAGTCGGGTTCGTCGGAGCGGAAGGCGTCCCACATGAACTGCTCTTCCTGCAACCGCAGCCGGGCCCGCGCGTTGGTGGCGGTGCGGGCGGCCTGGCCGACGGTGTCCGCGGCCTCGCCGAGCCGGTCGGAGTGGGCCAGGGCCTGGGAGAGCCGGTAGGTGATCGCGTCGCGCAGCGCCGGGTCGACGATCGGTTCGTCGAGCGCCGCGCGCAGGTGGTTGACGGTGGTGGCGGGCTCGGTGAGCAGGGAGGAACAGCCCAGCTCGAAGAGCACGGCCGCCCGGTCCTCGAACGGGGGCGGCTCGCGCAGCGCCCGTGCCAGGTAACGGCGGGCCGCGTCGGGGGCACCGGCCCGGGCGGTGTCCCGGGCGGCCTGGCGCAGCTGGCTCACGACCCAGGAGTCGCCCTCTGGGTGGGTCTCCAGCAGGTGGCGGGCGGCGGCGGAGGGGCCGAGCCCGGCGTCCACGACGGACCAGGCGGCCTGGCCGTGCAGGGCGACCCGGACGGCGTCGGGGATCGCCCGGTACACGGCGGTGGCGATGAGCGGGTGGACGAACTCCAGGACGTCGCTGCCGGTGAGGATGCGGGCCTTGCGCAGCCGGTCCGCGGCGTCTGCGGCCTCCTCGCCGCCCAGGCCCGCCACGCTCGCGGCGATCGCCGGCGAGATGGACGTGCCGAGGACGGCGGCGGCCCAGGCCATGCGGACGGTGGAGGTGCCCAGGCGCTCCAGGCGGGCGATGAGTCCACTGCCCTTGGCGGCGGCGGCGAGGTCGCGCAGGAGGTGCGCGCTGGACTCGTCGGGCCGCAGGGCGCGGTCGAGCACCTTGGCGGTCAGCTCCACGGCCTCGAAGGGGTTTCCGGCGGTGACGGCCCAGGCCTCGCGGCAGAAGGCCTCGTCGGCGTGCTCGCCCACGGCGTCGCGCACGAGCCGGCCGATGGCGGCGGCGCTGAGCGGTTCCAGGCCGAGCGGGCGGGTGCCGGAGCGGCCGGGCAGCCCGCGGAACGCCTCGGCCCGGGTGGGGAGTTCGTCGGGGCGGTACGCCACGACGACGAGCATCGGGAGTTCCTCGGCGCGGGGCGCGAAGGCGGCCAGCCAGCCCAGGGACTCGGGGTCGGCCCAGTGCGCGTCGTCGAGCACGAGGACCACGGGGGCCCGGCGGACGGCGATGTGGGTGAGCACCCAGTCGAGTCCGTCCGCGAGGCCCTGCGGGTCGGGGGGCGCGCCCTCGCCGTCGGTGCACAGCCCCAGGGCGGGGCCGACGATGCCGTACCAACTGCCGAGGGTGGAGCGGAGCACCGCGTCGCCGGCCCCGGCGAGCTGGGGCTGGAGCAGCTGGCGGGCGACGTGGAAGGCGACGCCCTGCTCCTGGTCGCCGCCGCGGGCGTACAGGACGGTGCACCCGAGTCCGGAGGCCCGGCGCCGGGTCTCCGCGAGGAGGGTCGTCTTGCCGAGGCCCGCGGGGGCCGCGAAGGCGAGCACACCACCGCGCCGTGGGCCGCTGCGGGGGCGGTCCCCCTCGGCCCGTATGCCCGTGAGTTCGGCCAGCGCCTCGTCGACGGCCACGAGTTCGGCCTCGCGTTCGAGGAGCGGCCGCCGGGACTTCGGTGTGCGCCTCGCCATAGTGCACCCCCTGCCCCTGATCCGGCGCGCGCCGGGAGCGCACCGGTGATACTCGGACACCTGTCCGATGGCACCTCAGCGTACGCCACCGGGGACCCTGCGTGAGTGGATAAATGCGAACTGGTGACAGCTGTTCAAAAGAGTCCGGGGAATGATCGACTGTGCTCGATCAGGTACGCCCACGTGCGGGAACGTGCCGCCGCGGTGCCCCGGCACATGCCCGTCCGACTGCCGCGTGACTCCCCGGCACCCGCATGCGCCGGCGGCTCGCCGTCGCGGACGAGGGCGAGCCGCCGGACGCTCCCGCGGGGTTGCGTCAGGTGAGGTCGAACTCGCCGTCGCGGGCGCCGAGGACGAAGGCCCGCCACTCCGCCGGGGTGAAGATCAGCGAGGGCCCCTCGGGGTTCCGTCCGTCCCTCATGGCGATGTAGCCCTCGACGAAGGCGATCTGGACGTCTCCCGTGCCCTGGCTGCTCGACTGCCATGTTGCTCCGGCCAGATCAAGCTGCGGCTTCTTCCCGTTGGCCAACGGCGATCCGATCGTGCTCTCGGCCACGTCCGCTCTCCTCCCGACTCCGTCGTCCGGGCCAGCCTAGCGACCGTGCCGGGGCCCGGACAGGTCATGGAAGAACCTGCCCGGGACCGGTACCGGTTCATGCCCGCTTCACTCTCCGGGGTGCCCTGATCCGACCACCCACATGGCGAAGAACTGCGAACCCCCGCCGTACGCGTGACCCAGCGCCAGACGTGCGCCGTCCACCTGGTGCCCGCCCGCCGTACCGCGCACCTGGAGGGCGGCCTCGGCGAAGCGGATCATCCCCGAGGCACCGATCGGGTTGGTGGACAGCACACCACCCGAAGGGTTGACGGGCAGGTCGCCGTGGAGCTCCGTCACCCCCGACTCGGTGAGCTTCCAGCCCTCGCCCTCCTCGGCGAAGCCGAGGTTCTCCAGCCACATCGGCTCGTACCAGGAGAAGGGCACGTACATCTCGACGGCGTCGATCTGCCGCCGCGGATCCGTGATGCCGGCCTGCCGGTAGACGTCGGCCGCGCAGTCGCGACCGGCCCGCGGGCTGACGAAGTCCTTGCCCGCGAACATCGTGGGCTCGCTGCGCATCGCCCCGCCGTGCACCCAGGCCACCGGGCCCGGGGCGCGGTGCCCGCCCGCCTCGTCGGTGAGCACCATCGCACAGGCGCCGTCGGAGGACGGGCACGTCTCGGAGTAGCGGATCGGGTCCCACAGCATGGGCGAGGAGCGCACCTTCTCAAGGGTGATGTCCTTCTCGTGCAGATGGGCGTACGGGTTCCGCAGCGCGTTGCGCCGGTCCTTGTACGCCACGAGCGCGCCGACCGTGTCGGGCGCGCCGGTGCGGCGCATGTAGGCGCGCACGTGCGGTGCGAAGAAGCCGCCCGCCCCGGCCAGGAGGGGCTGCTGGAAGGGGACGGGCAGCGACAGCCCCCACATCGCGTTGGACTCGGACTGCTTCTCGAAGGCGAGCGTCAGGACGGTGCGGTGCACCCGCGCCGCGACCAGGTTCGTCGCGACCAGGGCGGTGGAGCCGCCCACGGACCCCGCGGTGTGCACCCGCATCATCGGCTTGCCCACCGCGCCGAGTGCGTCGGCGAGGTAGAGCTCGGGCATCATCACGCCCTCGAAGAAGTCCGGGGCCTTGCCGATGACGACCGCGTCGACGTCCTCCCAGGTCATGGACGCGTCCACCAGGGCACGCTGTGCCGCCTCGCGGACGAGTCCCGCGATGGAGACGTCGTGCCGTGCCGAGGTGTGGTGGGTCTGGCCGACGCCGACGACCGCGACGGGTTCCTTGCCGGTCACCGTGCTCATCGGTCCTCTCCTTCCAGGACGGCGACCAGGTTCTGCTGCAGGCAGGGCCCGGACGTGGCGTGGGCGAGCGCCCGGCGGGACGCGCCGCGGTGGATGCGGGCGGCGGCCTCGCCGAGCCGGATCAGGCCGGCGGCCATCACGGGGTTCGCGGCGAGCGGGCCGCCCGAGGGGTTGACCGCGACGTCGTCCCCGAGACCGAGTGCCTTGCGGAGCACGACCTCCTGCGAGCTGAAGGGGGCGTGGAGCTCCGCGGTGTCGACGGGCGCGTCGAAGGCCCCGGCGCGTTCCGCGGCCAGCCGGGTGGAGGGCGAGTCGGTGAGGTCCCGCACCCCGAGCGCGTGGGGCTCGATGCGGTGGTCCATGCCGCGGATCCAGGCGGGGCGTGCGCACAGCCGTCGTGCCGTGTCCCCGGCGGCCAGCACGACCGCGGCGGCGCCGTCGCCGACCGGCGGGCAGTCGCCGCGGCGCAGCGGCCGCACCACGTACTCCCCCTGCGGCCGGTCACCGGACTCCTGCGCGTACGGATTGGCCGCGGCGGCGGTCCGGTTGCGGCCGGCGACGGCGGCGAGCGCGGCCTCGTCCGTGTCGCCCGCGTCGATCAGCGCCTGTGCCTGGAGCGCGGCCAGGGCGACCGAGTCGGGCCACAGCGGCGCCAGGTAGTAGGGGTCGAGCTGGCGGGTCAGCACGTCCCGCAGCCGCCCCGGCGAGGACTTGCCGTAGGAGTAGACGAGAGCGGTGTCGGCCTCGCCGGTCAGGAGCTTGACCCAGGCCTCGTACAACGCCCAGGCGCCGTCGGTCTCCACGTGCGACTCGGAGATCGGCGGCCAGGCCCCGACCCCGTCGAGCGCCATGGTGAAGGAGAAGGCCCGGCCCGCCAGGTAGTCGCAGGAGCCCGAGCAGGTGAAGCCGATCTCCCCCGCGGTGAGCCCGACCTGGCCCAGCACCTCGTGGAGCACCGGCATCAGCATCTCGACCTCGGAGAGCGCGGCGCTGTCGCGCACGTGCCGGGTCTGGGCGAAGGCCACGACGGCCACCTCCCGGCGCGCCTCCGGCCTCGGCTCCGTGGTCACAGCAGCTCCTTGTAGGTGTCGTAGTCGGCGTCGGGCTCGCCGGCGGGCCGGTAGTGGTCGGGGTAGCGGCCGTCGCCGGTCCAGACGGGTTCGACGCGCAGGCCCATGCGCACCTGGTCGTACGGGATGCCGCCGATGCGTGCGTGCAGCGCGAGGCCGGCTCCGTCGAGGGCGATGTGGGCGTAGACGTAGGGCACCTCGATGTCGAGGCCCTTGGCCTTGATGTTGACGATGCAGAAGGTGGTGACCGTGCCGCGCGGGCCGACCTCGACCTGCTCGTCGGTGGCGACGCCGCAGGTGGGGCACGCGCCCCGGGGCGGGACGTAGACCTTGCGGCAGGAGGGGCAGCGCTCGCCGAGGGTGCGGCGCTCGGCCAGGCCCGCCAGGTAACGGGTCTGGGCCCGGCCGGGGGCGTAGGTGTACTCCAGGCGGGCGGGCACGGTGATGCCGGTGACGGGTTCGGCGAACGCGCCGGTGTGCGCCGTCGCCACGGTCTCGCCGCCGTCGTCCCCGGCGGGTTCGAAGCACGCGATGTCGGTGACCGCGCCGGTGCGCCGTCCGGCCCAGCGGACGCGGACGCGCATGCCGGTGCGCACCGCCTCCGGGCCGGGTGCGTCCAGGACGTGCAGCAGCGCGGTGTCGGCGCCGTCGAGCCGGACCAGGACCCAGGCGAAGGGCGTGGCCAGCGGCTGCTGCGGGCGCGGTGACGGGTTCCAGGCCCAGGTGGTGACGGTGCCGGTGGTGCCGACCTCGACGAGGTCGCGCAACTCCTCGGCGGTGACCGGGTCGTACTCCACGGGCGGGACGAGTACCCGTCCGTCCCCGGTGCGCACGCCGAGGACGGTCCGCTCGCGCAGGCCGGTGAGGAAGGCGCTCTGCACCGGGCCGAGGGAGCGGGTGAAGGGGAACTCGACGACGAGGGGGGCGGTGAGCGGTTCGGGCATGGTGGTGGTGACCTCCCGTGTCAGGCGCGGCGGTAGACGGGCGGGCGCTTCTCGCCGAAGGCCCGGGCGCCCTCCTTGGCGTCGGCGGTGGCGAAGACGGGCCGGCCGCGCTCCAGTTCGGACCTCAGTCCCTCGGCCTCGGTCATCTCCGCGGTCTCGTAGACCGAGGCCTTGACGGCCTCGACGGCCAGCGGGCCGTTGGCGTTGACCAGTGCGGCGATCTCCAGAGCCTTGTCCAGGGCGGTGCCGTCGGGGACCACGTGGCCGACCAGCCCGATCCGCTCGGCCTCGGCCGCGCTGTAGGGACGGCCGGTGAGCAGCATCTCCAGGGCGTGGGTGCGCGGTATCTGGCGGGCGAGGCGAACGGTGGAGCCGCCGATGGGGAAGAGACCGCGGCGGACCTCGAACAGGCCGAAGACGGCGCCCTCCCCCGCGACGCGGATGTCGGTGCCCTGGAGGATCTCGGTGCCTCCGGCGACGCAGTGCCCCTCGACGGCGGCGATCACCGGCTTGCGGGGACGGTGGTGGCGCAGCATGGCCTTCCAGTGCAGGTCCGGGTCGGCGGTGAGCCGTTCCCGGTACTGCTGCCCGGCCATCCCGCCGTCGGCGGCGAGGGCCTTGAGGTCCATGCCGGAGCAGAAGGCCCCGCCGGCGCCGGTGAGGACCACGGAGCGGATCGCGTCGTCCCGGTCGGCCTCCACCCAGCCGTCGTGCAGGCCCACGAGCATGGGCAGGGAGAGCGCGTTGCGCGCCTCCGGCCGGTTGAGGGTCAGTACGAGTGTCGCGCCGACGCGCTCCACCGTGAGGTGTTCGGTGCCGCCCATCGCCGTCCTCCCGCGTCGCGTACCGGACCTGGGCCCTGTCGTGCCGGGGGAGCCGTGGAGCCCGCCCTCCGGGCGTTCGGGGGCACCTCCCGGCGGTAGCCGGTGGGGCTACTTCGACGACCGGACCTAGAACAGGTTGCAGTAGGCGCAGGTGGAGTTCAATACTTTTCTGACTGTCAGTCAGATTCTTGCCGCGGGACCCCTTCACAGCCCCCTCGCGGGGTGCTCTGATGACCGGCTGGGAGCCGGTCGCGCACGTTCCCGGTCCCCCGGCCCCGGTCAGGAGGAGAGCCGTGGAGTACAACCTTGCCGACCTCTTCGAATCGGTCGCCGACACCGTGCCCGGCCGCGAGGCGCTGGTGCACCTCGACCACCCCGGCACGGGGGCCGAACGGCGGCTCACGTACGCGCAGCTCGACTCCGCCGCCAACCGTCTCGGGCACCACCTGGCGGCCCAGGGCGTCGCCCCCGGCGAGCACGTGGGCCTGCACCTCCTCAACGGCGTCGAGTACCTGCAGACGGCGCTGGCCTGCATGAAGATCCGTGCCGTCCCGGTCAACGTCAACTACCGCTACGTCGCGGACGAGCTCGTCTACCTCTACCGCGACGCCGACCTCACCGCGCTCGTCTTCGACGCCGGGTTCACCGACCGCGTCGCGGCGGCCCTCCCCCGCGCCGAACGGCTGCGCCACCTGATCCGGGTCGGTGCCGCGCCCCCGGACGCGCCCGAACCCGCCGTCGCCCCGGTCGCCTTCGCCGAGGCCGAGACCTCCGGCTCGCCCGAGCGCGACTTCCCGGCCCGCTCCGCCGACGACCGTTTCATCATCTACACCGGCGGCACGACGGGCATGCCCAAGGGCGTCATGTGGCGCCACGAGGACCTCTTCTTCTCCGGCATGGGCGGCGGCGCCCCCACCGGCATCCCCGTCAGCCGCCCCGAGGAACTCGCCGAACGGGTCGCGGCCGGCGGCGAGGGACTGGTCTTCTTCCCCACCGCGCCCCTGATGCACGGCACCTCCACGCTGACCGCCTTCATCGGCTTCCACTACGGCCAGAAGGTCGTCGTCCACAGCAAGTACGTCCCCGAGGAGGTACTGCGCACCATCGAGCGCGAGAAGGTCACCAGCGTCTCGCTGGTGGGCGACGCCATGCTGCGGCCCCTTTCGGACGCCCTGGCCGGGCCGCTGAAGGACACCGACGTCTCCTCGCTGTTCAGCCTCTCCAGCTCCGGCGCGATCCTCTCCGAGACCGTGCGCGCGCACTTCCAGTCGCTCGCCCCGAACTGCATGATCCTCAACAACTTCGGCTCGTCCGAGTCCGGTTTCAACGGCACCGCCACCGAGGACTCCGGTCCGCGCAAGGGCTTCCGGCTGCGCGTCAGCGCGCACATCGCGGTGGTCGACCCCGCCTCCCTGGGGCCGGTGGCCCCGGGCGAACCCGGGCGCATCGCGCTGCGCGGCCACGTACCGCTCGGCTACTACAACGACCCCGGCAAGACCGCCCGGACCTTCTTCGAGCGCGACGGGGAGCGCTGGGTGCTGCTGGGCGACATGGCCACCGTCGACGACGAGGGCATCGTCACCGTGCTCGGACGCGGCTCGCAGTGCATCAACACCGGTGGCGAGAAGGTCTACCCGGAGGAGGTCGAGGAGGCGCTGAAGGCCCACCCCGACGTGTACGACGCCCTGGTCGCCGGCGTCCCCGACGCGAAGTGGGGCCATCACGTCTCGGCCGTCGTCCAACTGCGCGAGGGCGCCCCCGCGCTCTCCCTGGAGGCCGTCCAGAACCACTGCCGGGCCCGCCTCGCCGGCTACAAGGTGCCGCGCAGCCTCGTCGTCACCCCCCTCATCCAGCGCTCCCCCAGCGGCAAGGCCGACTACCGCTGGGCCCGCACGGTGGCCGCCGAGGCCGCGGCCGGGGGCTGAACGCCGCAGGGCCGGGCGCAGTGCGGGCGATTCCGGGACGCCCGCGAGCCCCGGTACTTAAGGTGTGCGCATGACGCGTCTCGAGGCCCAGCGCACCGCACTTGTCGTGATCGACCTGATGGAACGCATCGTGGAACTGCCGTTGGAGCCGCGTTCCGGTGAGGAGGTCGTACTCGCCTCCCTCGGACTCGCGACGGCGTTCCGGGAGGCGGGGGCGCCGGTCGTACTGGTGCGTGTGGAGCGCCCCGGCGTCGACGAGCAGCCGCCGGGGAGCGAACTGGTCGAAGGCCTGGAACGGGAGGGCGACCTCGTGATCGTCAAGCGGACCGTCGGCGCCTTCCACGGCACCGGCCTGGACGGGGAGTTGCGGGCCCGCGGCATCGACACCCTCGTGGTGGCCGGCATCGCGACGAACATGGGCGTCGAGTCCACGGCCCGAGCCGCGTCCGACCACGGGTACGAACTCCACTTCGCCGAGGACGCGATGAGCGCGCTCAGCGGTGCGGAGCACGAGGCCGCGGTCACGCTCACCCTCCCGCGCTTCGGGACCGTGGCCCCCGCCGCGGAGCTGGTCAAGGCACTGTGGAGCTGATCGGCGCGGGCCGCGACGCCGACGTATGGGCCCTCGACGGCACGCGGGTCCTGCGCCGCTACCGGAACGGCGGCTCGGCCGACGAGGAGGCCCGGGTGATGGCCCACCTGGCCGCGGTGGGGTTCGCGGTGCCCCGGGTGCACGACGCGGACGGCGCCGACCTCGTCATGGACCGCCTGACCGGGCCCACCATGGCCGAGGACCTGGCCCGCAGGCCCTGGCGGGCACACTCCCACGGCCGGCTGCTGGCCGGGCTGCAGGCGTCCCTGCACGCCGTCCCGGCACCCGGCTGGCTCCGCCGCCGCTTCGCCACCGGGGATCCCGCCCGTGACCGCGTCCTCCACCTCGACCTGCACCCGGAGAACGTGATCCTCACCCCCGACGGGCCGGTGCTGATCGACTGGAGCGGCGCCGCCGGGGGCGACCCCGCCGCCGACACCGCGCTGACCGTCGCCATCCTGCGCGGCGTCAGCCTGGGCCCCGTCCGCGACGCCGGACTGCGCCTCTTCCTCGCCGGCTTCCTGCGCGCCGCCCCCACCGACCCCGCCCCGCGCATGGCCGAGGCGATCGCCGCCCGCCTCGCCGACCCCAACCTGCTGCCCGCGGAAGCACGCAGGCTCGGACGCCTCGCCCGCCATGCCCCGAGCGGCAACTGACCCGCGGATCGCGGGAGCGGCCACCCGGCCCCACGCCCCGAGGCCCCGCCCCGGCGGCCGCGGCGTCCGTCCGCCCCGTGCCCCGGAGCCCCGCTGCTGCTCACCTTCCGGAGGCCCCGCCTTACGCCTCGACCTCGCCGCGCGCCGATCGGCAAATGGCTCGCGGACCCGCACGGAGGGCACCTAGCCTGGCGCGGTGGCGTACCAGGTGATCGTGCTCAACGGTGGCTCCAGCTCGGGCAAGTCGGGCATCGCGCGCTGCCTGCAGGCGGTGCTGCTGCCGCAGGCGTGGCTGACGTTCGGCACGGACACGCTGGTCGACGGCCTGCCCGCCGGGCTGCGGGGCTCCGGGTCCGGCGCGGGCATCGGCTTCGGCACGGACGGGAGCGTGTCGGTCGGCGACGCCTTCCGGGCCCTGGACGAGGCCTGGGCGATCGGCGTCGCCGCCATGGCGCGGGCCGGGGCGCGGGTGGTGGTCGACGAGGTGTTCCTCGGCGGACCGGCCTCGCAGGACCGCTGGCGGCGGGCGCTGGACGGCCTGGAGGTGCTGTGGGTGGGCGTGCGCTGCGCGCCCGAGGTGGCGGCGGGCCGGGAGACCGCCCGGGGCGACCGGGTGGCGGGCATGGCGGCGGCGCAGGCGGAGGCGGTGCACCGGGGCGTCGTCTACGACCTCGAAGTGGACACGACACACACCGAGTCGATGGAGTGCGCCCGGATCATCGCCGCTCATGTGTCACCCATGTGACGTCCGCGACGGTGACCGCGACGGAACGGGCGGTCCTGTGCTTTCATGGCACCATGCGCACGAACATCTGGAACCTGGGCCCCCTGTGGCCGGGACGCCGTGCGCACCACTTCGACCAGAGCTGTCGCCGGGGCTGACCTCAGTAGCCCCGACCACTCCATGACCTGCCCCCGCCCAGGCGGGGCACGTCGTGTTCCCGCTCTGGAGCCCTTCCCATGGCCCTGCACGACCGGGCGAGCGGTCCCACCCCGCTCGTCCTCCCCCAACTGCGCGCGCTCGTCCTCGGCTACGCCGCCGCCGTCGAGGCCGGTGTCCACCTCCCCGTCCACCTGCCCGACCGCCGCTGGTACACCCGGCTGCACCAGGACCCCTATGTGGACGTCTGGCTGATCACCTGGCCCTGCGACACCTCCACCGAACTCCACGACCACGCGGGCTCGCTCGGTGCCCTGAGCGTCGTCGGCGGCACCCTCACCGAGCACCGCTGGCTCCACGACGACCGGGGCCGGGGCGGCATCGCGACCCGCGAACTCGCCGCGGGCGGCGGAGCGGCCTTCCCGCTCGGACACGTCCACGACGTCGTCAACGCCTCCGCCGCGCCCGCGGTGAGCGTGCACGCCTACTCGCCGCCGCTCACGGCGATGTCGTACTACGCGGTCGACGACGCGCGCTCCCTGCGGCGCACGCGTACCGTGCTGACGGACGAGCCGGAGCCCTCGGCGGTCCCGCGCGCCGTCCCCGTGTCACGTGCCCTGTCCGTGACCGCGTCCGCGTCCACGATCGCCCCGGAGGCCGTCCGATGAACCCGTCCACCACCGCCAGGTCCGGCATCGACCGGATGCTCGACCGCGCCCGGGCCCGGCTGCAGCGGATCGGACCCGAGGACGCGGCGGCCGAGATCGCCGCGGGTGAGGCGCTGCTGGTCGACATCCGCCCGGCGGCGCAGCGGGCCGCGGAGGGCGAGTTCCCGGACGCCCTGGTGATCGAGCGCAACGTCCTCGAATGGCGGTTGGACCCGCTGAGCGACGCCCGGATCCCGGAGGCCACCGGCCCCGGTGTGCGCTGGATCGTGGCGTGCTCCGAGGGCTACACCTCCAGCCTCGCCGCGGCCTCCCTGCTGGACGTCGGCCTGACCCGGGCCACCGACCTGGAGGGCGGATTCCAGGCGTGGCTGCGGGCCGGGCTGCCGGTCAGGGGCGGGGCGCCGGAAGGAAACCGCTGACCTCGGCGAGGAACTCAGCCGGGCGTTCCTGATGGACCAGGTGCCCCGCTTCCACGGTCACCAGCCGCGCCCCCGGCACGCGCGCGGCGACGGCCGCGATCCCGTCCTGGGGGACGTGGCTGCCCGCCCCGCCGGCGAGGACGAGGGTCGGGCAGTCGATCGTTTCCAGCAGGTCCCACCAGCCCGGGTCGGGGGCGTTGCGCCAGCGGTTGACGGCCGCGATGACCCGCCAGTCGCAGGGCTCGTCCCCCTCCGGGCCCGACGGCACGACCCGCGGCGGCACCTCCGGGTCCGGTGGCACGGGCTCCTCCAGGACGAGGGCGGCCGGCCGGGACGACCGCTCCGCCGCCACCAGGTAGGCGACGACCGCACCCATCGAGTGCCCGGCCAGCACCACCGGCCGCGGGCCGAGGGTGTCCAGGAAGGCGACGACGTCGTCGCGCATGGCCTCGAAGGCGTACTCGCCCGGCCAGTCGCTCGCCCCGTGGCCGCGCAGGTCGGGGGCGTACACCCGGTGGGTGGCGGCGAGGGCGGGCGCGACCGCCTGCCAGTCGGCGCCGTCCGAGCCGCGTCCGTGGAGCAGGACGAGGGGCGGTGCGTCCGGTTCGCCCCAGGTGCGGTAGGCCATCCGGATGCCGTTCACGTGCACGGTGCGTAGATCGCTCACCCGGGCGACGGTACCCGCCGGCGGTGGACCGCACCCGTCCGGGCGACACCCTTCCGCTTAGGGCTGAGACGGTCCGCGCGGGTGTCAGTGCGGGACGACGGCGACGGGGCAGGCCGCGTGGTGCAGCACCGCGTGCGCCACGGGGCCGAGGTGCGGGCCCACGCCGCCGGGCCGGTTCCGGCACCGCCCGACGACCAGCAGCGAGGCCCCGGCCGCCGCGTCCACCAGGGGCTGCGCGGCGTTGCCCGCGGCGACCTCCTCCGTGATCTCCACGCCGGGCGTCTTCTCCCGCCACGGCAGCAGGGCGGCCTGCACCGCGTGCCGCTCCGCCGCGCAGATCTCCGCGCCGCACGTGGGGTCCATGGCCGCGGGGACGTAGCCGTAGGTCGGCGGGTACGACCACGCGTGGACGACCCTCAGCTGCGCCCCGCGCCGCCGTGCGTCCTCCACCGCGAAGGCGACCACCTCCTCGGCGCCCTTGCGCAGGCTGAAGCCGAGCACCACAGGCCGCGGGTCGCCCCCGGCCTCCTCCTCCTGGCCGGTGCGGACGACCACGACGGGGCCTTCCGCGCGGGCCAGCGTCATCTGCCCCACGGAACCGAGGAGGAAGCCGCTGACCCCGCTCAGTCCCTGGGAGCCGAGCGCCAGCAGTTCACTGCGTCCCGCCTCCGCGACCAGCAGCTCGGCGGGCGGGGCGTCGGCCACATCGGTCGTCACGGGCAGGTCCGGGTGGCGCTCGGCGAGCTCCTGTGCGGCGTCGCGCAGCAGCGCGTCGCCGTAGGGGTGTCCCCCGGCGTGCACCAGGCGCAGCTGCACCGATCGCCGCAGCGCCTCCCCCGCCGCCCAGTACATGGCGGCGCGGCTCTCCGGCGAGCCGTCCAGGCCCACGGTGACGGGTCGGGTCATCGGATGTGCCTCCCTCGCCTCGCCTCCACAGTAGGCGCCGCCGCCCCGCCCGGCGCCCCGGCGGTGCCGGACGGGGGCGGCCGTCACACGGGCCGCGCGCGGCCCTCCCAGTACGGGTCGCGGAGCCGGCGCTTGTAGAGCTTGCCGTTGGGGTCGCGGGGCATCTCGGCGACGAAGTCCACCGACCGCGGGCGCTTGTACCCCGCCAGTCGCTCCTCGCAGTGGGCCAGGAGGGAGGCGGCCAGTTCCGGCCCGGGTGCGTGGCCGGGGGCGGCCTCGACGACGGCCTTGACCTGCTCGCCCCAGTCGTCGTGCGGGACGCCGAAGGCGGCGGCGTCGGCGACCGCGGGGTGGCTGAGGAGGGCGGCCTCGATCTCGGCGGGGTAGACGTTGACCCCGCCGGAGATGATCATGTCGATCTTGCGGTCGCGGAGGTAGAGGTAGCCGTCCTCGTCCAGGTAGCCCAGGTCCCCGACGGTGAAGAAGTCGCCGATGCGGCTCGCCCGGGTCTTGGCCTCGTCCTTGTGGTAGCGGAAGCCGGGGGTGTTCATCTTGATGTAGACGGTGCCGAGTTCGCCGGGCGGCAGCCGGTTGCCGTCGTCGTCGTGGACGGCGATCTCGCTGATGGGCCACGCCCTGCCGACCGTGCCGGGCCTTTTCAGCCACTCGGCCGCGGAGGCGAAGGTGCCGCCGCCCTCGCTGGCCGCGTAGTACTCCTCGACGCACGGCCCCCACCACTCCAGCATGGCCCGCTTGATGTGCTCGGCACAGGGCGCGGCGCCGTGGATGGCGTGCCGCATCGAGGAGACGTCGTGGCGGCTCCTGACCTCCTCCGGGAGGGCCAGCAGCCGGTGGAACTGGGTGGGCACCATGTGGGTGTGCGTGCAGCGGTGGGCGTCGATCAGCCGCAGCATCTCCTCGGGCGTCCACTTGTCCATCAGGACGACCGGGTGGCCGATGTGCAGGGCGGCGCCGGCGAACTGCAGCACGGCCGTGTGGTAGAGCGGCGAGCAGACGAGGTGGACGTTCCCGTCGAAGGGACGGATGCCGAAGATGCCGAGGAATCCGCCGAGGTGGGTCTCCTCCGGGGGCCTGCCGGACAGGGCGCGCCGGATGCCGCGGGGGCGGCCGGTGGTGCCCGAGGTGTAGTTCATGACCCAGCCGGTGGTGCGCTCGTCCGGCGGGGTGCCGGGCATCCCGGCCGGCAGCTCCGCGTAGGGGCGGAAGCCCTCGATGCCCGTGGCGCCGACGGCGTAGCGGGCTTCGCCGGGCAGTCCCGCCTCGTCGGCGGCGGCGCGGGCCTGGTCGGCGAAGCGCTCGTGGGCGAGCAGCACCTTGGCGCCGGAGTCGGCGACGATCCAGGCGATCTCGGGCCCCACCAGGTGGTGGTTGACCGGGACGAGGTAGAACCCGGCCTGGAAGGCGGCGAGGTACGCCGTGAAGAACTCGGCGCCGTTCGGCAGCACGACCGCGAAGGCGTCACCGGTCCGCAGGCCGGCGGCGCGCAGGCCGTGGACGAGGCGGTTGCTCTCCTCGTGCAGCCGCCGGGCGCTCCACCGCTCCCCGTCGGGTGCGATGAGCACGATGCGTTCCGGGTCGGCGCCGGCCTGGGCCCAGAATCCGTTGGGGGCGCTCGCCGCGGTCGATGTCATGGGTGCCGCCTCCTCAGGTGCGTCCGGCGATGCGGTTCATGCGCTCCAGGGTCCGTTCGAAGCCTCGGGTCAGATCGTCGAAGACGGCCTGGACGCCGCGCACTTCGCGCATCTGGCCGACGATCTGGCCGACCGGCGTGCCGAGCAGCGGCTCCACCTCGTACTTCTGGATCCGGGTGATCGCGTCGGCGACCAGCAGGCCCTGCAGCGGCATGGGCAGCGTTCCGGGGCCGGCCGGGTCGTCCCAGGCGTCGGTCCACTCGGTGCGCAGCTGGCGGGCCGGTTTGCCGGTCAGGGCACGCGAGCGGACGGTGTCGCCGGAGTCCGCCGCGAGGAGCTTGCGGACCAGGGCGGAGGAGGGGAGTTCGGCCTCCGTGGTGGTCAGCCACACCGAGCCGAGCCACACGCCCTGGGCGCCCAGCGCCAGCCCGGCGGCGACCTGTTCGCCGGTGCCGATGCCCCCGGCGGCGAGGACGGGCAGCGGGTCGACGGCTCGGACGACCTCGGGAACGAGCACCATGCCGCCGATCTCGCCGGTGTGCCCGCCGGCCTCGTAGCCCTGCGCGACGACGATGTCGATCCCCGCCTCCTGGTGGTGGCGGGCGTGCCGGGCGCTGCCGGCGAGGGCGGCCACGGGGACGCCCCGCTCGTGGGCGCGCTGCACGACGTCCGCGGGCGGGGAGCCCAGCGCGTTGGCGAGCAGGCCGATCGGGAACTCGAAGGCGACGTCGAGCTGCGAGCGGGCCACCTGCTCCATCCAGCCCGTGATGCGCCAGCCCGTGGGATCGCCCGGCTCCAGCTCGGGCACCCCGTACTTGGCCAGCACCTCGCGGACGTAGTCCCGGTGCCCCTCGGGGATCATCGCCTCGACGTCCGCCTCGGTGACGCCCTCGACCTTCTTGGCCGGCATCACGACGTCCAGCCCGTACGGCCGGCCGTCCGCGTGGGCCTCCATCCACTCCAGGCTCCGGGCCAGCTCGTCGGGCGCGGTGTAGCGCACCGCGCCGAGGACGCCCATGCCCCCGGCCCGGCTGATCGCGGCCGCGACGGCGGGGAACGGCGTGAAGCCGAAGATGGCGTGCTCGATGCCCAGCCTCTTGCTCAGCTCCGTCTCCATGGGGGCAGGATGCCCGAGCGGACCGGCCGGGGGAAGAGATTTTCTGATGCAGCGTCAGATTTTAGGCGGTTGCGTCTCACGGCCGCCGTCACGCAGGTCCCGTACGAGGACGTACCCGGGGCCCGCGGGCTCCGCGGCGAGGGCCGCATCCTGCCCGAACCAGTCCGCGTCCAGGACGAATTCCCACCGGGTCCCGCTCCCGCGGGCGCGGCGAACTCCCGCGGCGCCGGGCAGGGCCGGATCCCGCGCAGTTCCTGCCGGAAGCCGCGGCCGCCGCACCACACCTCCGCCACCGTGCGCGTGCTCAGCGCCGCGGCGGCCGCCGGGCAGCACCACTCGGGACCGAGCAGGGCCCGAAGCAGCCTGCGGCGGGCTCCTGTCGCCCCTCCCAGGTGTGCGGCTCGCCGAAGGTCACCGTGAAGGCGAGGTCACCGGTGATCTCGACGAGCGCGCTCAGGGAATGCGCCGGGGCGACCGCCGTCGGCGGACAGCACGGCGGTCGGCAGCCGGGGATCACCATGCCCGTACCGGAAGTACATCCCCGGCCGCGTGCGCACCCCGGCGTCGAACTCCGGGAGAGATGTGCGCCGTGTCGTACGGGTTCCCGGTCATGGCCGCAGGCTGCCCGCGGGGCCGCCCCCGCCCCGGGTCAGGCGTCGGACCGGCCGAAGTAGTGACCCCCCGCCAAGTCCATGAGCAGGGCCGGGTGCTCCGGGCGCCATCCCAGGAGTTCCCTGGTGCGCGTGCTCGACGTCGGGTTGTCGAGCGTCACGAAGCCGGACAGGAAACCGAAGTGCTCCTGCGCCGCCTCGCGCGGCACGCTCTTCACCGGGACGTCCAGGCCGCCGCCGATCGCCTCGGCGATCTCCCGGAAGGGGATGCCCTCGTCGGCGGCCCCGTGCAGTCGCGAGCCCGCCGGTGCCGCTTCCAGCGCCAGCCGGAACAGACGCGCCGCGTCAAGGGTGTGGACGGCGGGCCAGCGGGTGGCGCCGTCCTCCACGTACGCCGAGACGCCCTTGTCGCGCGCGAAGCCGATCAACCGCGGGACGAACCCGTGCCGGTCGGTGGGGCCGTGCACGGACGGGGCGAGCCGGACCACCGAGGAGCGGACCCCGCGCGCGGCGAGCGCGACCGCCGCGTTCTCCGCCTCGCCCCGCGGCACCGGGGGCGAGGCGGGGGCCATCACGTCGTCCTCCGTCCCGAGGCGTCCCGGTGCGGCAAGCGCGAGCATCAGCGTGCCGGAGGTGATCACGAAGGGGCGGCCGGACCCCTCCAGCGCCTCCCCCATCGCCTCGACGGCCCGCAGGTCGGTGGCGACCGCGCCCGCGTAGTCGGAGAAGTCGTGGCCGAAGGCCAGGTGGATGACGCCGTCGGCCTCCGCGGCGCCGCGGCGCAGAGCGTCGAGGTCCTCCAGGCTGCCGAGGTGCGCCGCGGCGCCCGCGGCCCTCAGGGCGGCGGCGGAACGGTCCGAGCGGGCGAGGCCGACGACCTCGTGCCCGGCCCCGAGGAGTTCGGTGACGACGGCGGTCCCGATGTGCCCGGTGGCGCCGGTGACGAATACACGCATGCTGCGATCCTTCGATGAGGTGATGTGGTGCCGCCCCTCGCGCGGTGCCGGCGGCGCGGTCCGGGGCGTTCTCCATCGTGCGGGCGGGGAGCTGCCGCGGTCCAAGGCCCGTTCTGCACGGCGCAATGCGTTCCGGGCATCACCGCAGGTGGTAAGGGCTGGGGCGGGCTAGGCTGGGAGCATGTCCGAGTCCTCTTCCGCGTCACCGGACCTCGACCTGCGGCTCGTGCGCTACTTCACCGCCGTGGCCGAGCACCGGCACTTCGGCCGGGCCGCCGAGGCGCTGCACGTCACGCAGCCGTCCCTGAGCCGGCAGATCCGGCGCCTGGAGCAGCAGCTCGGCGCGCGCCTGCTGGACCGCACCCCGCGCGGCACCGTCCTCACCAGGGCCGGTGAGGTCTTCCTGCCCCGTGCCAGGGCGCTGCTGCGCTCGGCCGCGAGCGCGGCGGCCGAGACCCGTGCCGCCGCCCGGCCCAGCCGGATCACCGTGGGCTACACCGCCGGCCTCATCGTCACCCCCGCGGTGCGGGAGCTGCGCCACCGCCACCCGGACGCCGACGTGCGCACCCAGCACGTGCCCTGGAACGGGGCGAGCGCGGCGCTGCTGGACCACCGGGTGGACGCGCTGGTGACCCGGCTGCCGTTCCCCACCGCCGGGCTCCACGTGACGGTGCTGTACGACGAACCCCGGGTGCTGGTGGTGCCGCTGGACCACCACCTGGCGGGCAGGGAGTCCGTCACCCTGGACGACATCGCCGGCGAACCCCTGCCCCGGGTGCGGGAGTCCGACCCGTCGTGGAGTGCGTTCTGGCGCATCGATCCCCGGCCCGACGGCAGCCCGGCACCGGACGGTCCCCTCATCGACGCCGTCGAGGACAAGTTCGAGGTGGTCGCCGCCGGGCAGGCCGTGGCCATCTCGGCGGGCGTCCGCGGCGGCCTGCGACCCGACCTCACCGCGATCCCCCTCGAGGGCGTCGAGCCCAGCCACGTCGTGCTGGCGACCCGCGACGGCGACGGCAACCGACTCGTGGCGGCGTTCCGCAAGGCGGCCCGGGCACGGCTGACCGGCCGTCCCTGAACCGGTCAGTCGCGCAGTCCCAGTTGCTCACGGCAGCGGGCCCGGTCCTCGGCGCTGGCCACCGTGTCGGGGTGCTCCGGGCCGAGGACGCGCCCGCGGGCCTCCGCCACGGCCTCGTGGAGGGCCAGGGCCTCGCGCCAGTCGCCCAGCCAACCGAGGGCGACGGCGATCTCACGGCGGCTGACGAGGGTGTCCGGGTGGTCCGCGCCGAGCACGCGGGTACGGACCGCCGCGACGTCGCGTGCCTCGGCGAGGGCGTCCCGCCAGCGGCCCAGGCGCCCGAGGTTGACCCCGAGGCCGTGCCGGGCCCGGAGGGTGTCGGGGTGAGCGGGGCCCGAGACGCGGGTGCGCAGGGCGACGAGGTCGGTGTAGAGCTCGTGCGCCTCGGCGCCGAGGCCCATCCGTCCCAGGCAGATGCCCAGTTCGTGCCGGGTGGCGAGGGTGTCCGGGTGGTCGGCGCCCAGCAGGCCCGCCCGGATCGCGGCCACGTGGGCGTAGGTGGAACGTGCCTCCCGCCAGCGGCCGAGCAGCCCGAGCAGATGGCCGACCTCGCAGCGGGTGGTGAGCGTGTCGGGGTGGGCGGGGCCCAGGACGCGGGTGCGGGAGTCCGCGACCTGGGCTGCCGAGGTGTACGCCTCCTGCGTACGGCCGAGCCGCCCGAGCGTGACGGCGAGGTTGTGCCGGCAGTGGAGGGTGTCGGGGTGGTCGCCGCCCTGCCGCTGTTCCCGGGCGGCGAGGACCGCGGCGTACCCCTGGCGGGCCTCCTCGTGACGGCCCAGGCGCCCGAGGGCGTAGGCGGCCTCCTGGCGGGCGGCGAGCGTGCCGGGGTGGTCGGCGCCCAGTGTCCGCGCCCGGGCCGCCGCCACCTCCTCGTACCCGCGCAGCGCCTCGGCGTGGCGGCCGCCGCGGCTGAGGCACAGGGCGAGTTCGTAGCGGCTGGTGAGCGTGTCGGGATGGGTGGCGCCGAGCAGCCGCTCGCGCTCCTCGGCCACGGCGCGGTGCGACCGTTCGGCCTCGGACCAGCGGCCCAGCCGGGCGAGTCCGACGGCCGCGGTGTGCCGGCTCGCCAGGGCCCCCGTGCCGTGCACGCTGGGCGCCCCCGACTGCAGTTCCAGACGGCGCGCCCAGGACGGCAGCCCGGGTCCGGGGCGAGTGCCGCCGGGGCCGCCGGGGCTGCCGTCGCGGAGCGTCTTGAGCCGGCCGGCCACGTCGGCGGCGCTCTGCGGGCGGTCCTCCGGGCTCTTGGCGAGCAGGTCGAGGACGAGCTGCTCCAGTTCGCCCGGCAGGTCGGGGCGGTGCTCGCGGGGCGGCCGGGGCGGGGTGTCGCGGTGGCCGACCAGGACGGCCCAGGTGTCGTCCATGTCGAAGGGCGGGGCGCCGGTGGCGATCTCGTAGAGCACGCACCCAAGCGAGTAGAGGTCGCTGCGGTGGTCGATCCCGTCCTCGCCGCCGATCTGCTCCGGGGACATGTAGTGCGGGGTGCCCATGGCGACCCCGGTGCCCGTCAGCCGCGAGGTGAAGCCGATGTCGTGGCCGAGGCGCGCTATGCCGAAGTCGCAGATCTTGACGTCCCCGTCGGCGAGCCGCATGACGTTCGCCGGCTTCAGGTCGCGGTGCACGATGCCCCGCGCGTGGGTGTACGCGAGGGCCGCCGCGATCTGTGCGGCGATGTCGGTGACGTCGGGCAGGGGCAGCGGGCGGCCCTCGTTGTCGCCGAGCAGCTGCCGCAGGTTGCGGCCGTCGAGCAGTTCCATGACGAGGAAGAGCACGCCCTCGCTCTCGCCGAAGTCGTGGACGACGGTGATGCCGCGGTGCTGGAGCGCCGCCGCGACCCGCGCCTCCCTGCGGAACCGTTCCCGCAGCACCCGGTGGACGGACGGGTCGAGCGAAGGGCTGGTCGGCTTCAGGCACTTGACCGCGACCTCCCGGCCCAGCGACTCGTCCAGCGCCTTCCAGACCTCGCCCATGCCGCCGCGCCCGATCCGCTCCCGCAGCCGGTAGCGCTCGCGCAGCAGTTTTCCCCCGTCGTACTGACCCGCCGTCATGGTGTACGCCGCCCCCGGTCGTCCGCCTCTCCCCGCACCCAGTATGACCGCGGGGGGCGCACTTGGGGACCCGCCGTTACCCCTGGGAACGCGCCTGTTCGCGCAGCCGGTGGGCGGACGGGTGGGTGCCGGGGCCGAGACGTCCGACCGCCCTGAGGATGTGGCCGGGGGGCAGTTGCCACCGCACGAAGGAGGGGATCGTGCGCAGCAGCACGCCCGCGCCGCGCAGCCGCCGCCCGGTGACGGGGACGGCAGGGGCGGGCCGCCCGTACAGCTCGTGGGCGAAGGGCGGCAGCGCGGCGTAGGCCAGCGCGGTGGCCCGGCCCCACACGGCGAACCGCAGGGGCAGCAGCGCCCGGGGCACGGGCGGCCCCTGCAGGAAGTCGTGGACCTCCATGGCCTCGGGGGTGGCGGCCAGCTCGGGCCGCACCTTCTCGAAGTACGCGGCGAGCGACTCGGTGTCGTCGGGGACCTGCGCCGGGTCAAGGCCCACCAGCCGTGCGGCCTCCCGCTGTTCGGCGACGTAGGCGTCGGCCTGCGCGTCGGAGAGGGGGAAGCCGGAGCGCCGCGCGACCTCCAGGTAGGAGTCGATCTCCGCGCAGTGCACCCACAGCAGCAGTGCGGGATCGTCGACGGGGAAGCGCTCGCCGTCGTCCGGGTCGGTCGCGGACAGCCTGCGGTGGATGCCGCGCACCTTTGCCCCGGCCCGCTCGGCCTCCAATGTGGTGCCGTAGGTGATCGTGCCGACGAAGTCCGCGGTGCGCAGCAGGCGGCCCCAGGCGTCCCGGCGGAAGTCCGAGTTCTGCGTGACGCCGCGCACTGCGCGCGGGTGCAGCGCCTGCAGGTACAGCGCCCGTACGCCGGCGATCCACATCATGGGGTCGCCGTGCATCTGCCAGGTGACCGAGGCGGGCCCGAAGAGCCCGGGGTCGGCGTCGCGCATCGCGGCCTCCTGTCGCCGTGCGGCCACGGCCGGTCCCGCCCGTGACCGGGTCGGCGACGGACGGCCTGGTGCCCGCAGCGCCGAGCATAGGGCCGCGCGGGGCGCCGGGTCTGCCCCGCGCGGTCTCCCGCGCCGCCGCGTCAGCGGGCGGGCGCGGCGTCACGCGGCGGGTGGGAGCGCCGTCGCTCGATCAGCGCCAGGCTGACCGCGCCCAGGACCATCAGGGCCGCACCCGTCACGATCTGGTTGAGCGGCGCGAGACCCGCGCCCGGGTTGTCGAAGTAGCCGAAGACGAACGGCGAGGCGACCAGGCAGGCACCGCACACGATGGTGATGACGTCGCTGCCGGGCCCCCGGGTCCGGGCGACCCGCGCGATCGCGTTGAGCAGGACGATGGTCGAGAAGACGAGGTCGACGATGCGCACGTTGTTGCCGATGGGCGTGTCGGGATACGCCAGCGCCCAGCCGGCGGCGAACAGCCATCCGCCGATCAGCAGCAGGGGCGCCGTGAACAGCGAGTCTCGGATGTCGGCCGGCGGGGTCTGGGTGTGGCCCGCGGTCTGGATCCGGGTGCCGGGACGCTGAGTCAGGGACATGGTGCCCTCCCGCGGTGGGAGCCGCGTCGCCCGGAACGGGGCGTACGCCCCGCGGCGCCTGTCGGCGGGAACGCGCCCGCGCCCGCATCCGCTCCGGGCGACGGGCCGGAGTGTGGACCTCTCCCATTTTAGGTGGGTCGAGTGGAACGTCCTGTTCGGCGGCCTTCCGGAGGCGGGTACGGCTCAGGCCCAGATCGCCTGGGCCACGGCCGCACCCGTGAAGGCCGCCCCGATCCCGGCGACCACGCCGGCGACGACGTTCGCGACGGCGAAGAACCGCGCCCCGGTCTCGGCCAGCCGCAGGGTCTCGTACGAGAAGGTCGAGTAGGTGGTGAGCGCCCCGCAGAAGCCCGTGCCGACCAGCAGTTGCACCGAGTGCGAGGCCGCGCCGTAGGTGACGGCGCCGGCCAGCAGGCCCAGGACGAGGCAGCCGACGACGTTGACCGTGAACGTGCCCCACGGGAACACCGAGTCGTGCCGGCCCTGGACGGCACGGTCCGTGAGGTAGCGCAGCGGCGCCCCGACCACGGCCCCGGCGATGACGAGCAACCAGTTCACCCGTGGTTCCCCCGTCCCACGTAGCGGATGACCTCGACCTCGTCGAGGGTGACCAGCCCTTCGGTGACCAGTTCGTCGAGCTGCGGCAGGAACGCGCGGATGCGCTCCTCGTGGTCGACGATGACGACGGCCACCGGAAGGTTGTCGGTCAGCGAGAGCAGCCGGGTGGTGTGGATCAGTGAGGAGGCACCGAAGCCCTCGACCCCGTGGAAGACGCTGGCCCCGGCCAGCCCTGCGTCGTGGGCGCGGCGGGTGATCTCGGAGCACAGCGGCTTGTGGTGCCAGGTGTCGTTGTCGCCGATCAGGACCGTCAGCCGCAGCGCGGTGCCGTGCAGCCGTGTCATGTCTGCCTCCATCCGATCAGACGGCGGGCCGTGTGCGCCGCGCCCCACACCGCGGCAAGCGCGATCAGCGGCGTGGCGGCGAGGTAGGCCAGCCCCTCCCCGGCGTGACCGCCCTCGACCAGGCCGTGGATGTCGACGGCGTACGTGGAGAAGGTGGTGAAGCCCCCGAGTACGCCGGTGCCGAAGAACGGGCGGACGAGCCGGTGCGCGGACCACACTTCGGTGATGACCACCATGAACACGCCGATCACGGCGCAGCCGAGCGCGTTGACGCCGAGGGTGGTCCACGGGAAGGCGCCCGGCGCGGTGGGCCACAGCAGGCCCGCGCCGTAGCGTGCGCAGGCCCCCAGCGCTCCGCCGACCGCGACCACGGCGACGACGGGCGCCTGCTCCCGCATCCGCGCGGATCGCGGCAGGGGAGGCCGGGGCTCGGCGTCAGGGGAGGCTGGCTCGGTCATCGCGGGGAGGGGGACTGGTGAGGTCATGGTTCTCCTACTCGTGAGGCACCCTGCGCAGGGCGCGTTCCGTCACAAGTAGGGACCGTTGGCGGCATCCTCACCGCGGTTCGGGTACGGCGGGCCCCACCGCCGCGCGGCGGTCACGAGGGACCACCGCCGCTTTCAGCATACTCCGGAGTTCCGGGCCCGTGATCCGTTCCGGGGTGCCACCCTGGGGCTTTCGGACCGGGCGAGGGGATGCGGCGATAATGACCGGCGGGGACGTGGTGGAGATCCTGGACCTGCTGCGGAGGGCCGGAACCGAGGTCTGGGCCGGCGGGGGCTGGGGGATCGACGCCCTGCTGGGAAGGCAGACCCGCGACCACCGGGACCTGGACCTCATGCACCGCCGGGAGCAGGAGGAGGCCGTCGTCGCGGCGCTGGCCGCGGTTGGTTTCGCCGAGTCGCTGGACAGGCGGCCCGTGCGTTTCGTCGTCACCGACGCCCGGGGCCGCGAGATCGATCTGCACCCCCTGGTGTTCGCCGCCGACGGGAGCGCGGAACAGGCCTCGCCGGAGCCGGGGCGCCCGTTCGTCTACCCGGCCGCGTGCTTCGTCACCGGGGAGGTCGAGGGGACCGTCGTCCCGTGCCTGTCGGCCGAGCAGCAGGTGTACTTCCACCAGGGGTACGAGCCGGCCGACCGGGACCGCCACGACATGCTCCGGCTGCGCGAGGCCTTCGGGATCGCCACCCACTTCTGATCAGCCGGTGAGGGGCGTCAGGAAGATCCACACGTGTCCGAAGGGGTCCCGGAGCATCGACTGGCGCGCGCCGTAGGGCATGTCGGCCGGGGCCGTGAGGAGTTCGGCGCCGGCGGCCACGGCGCGGTCGGTCAGGGCGTCGACGTCCGGCACGTAGACGTGCAGGACGACGGAGGGCCCGGCAGCGGGCGGGGACGGAGCATCGGCGTCACCGAGCATGAGGGTGGAGCCGTGGATCGTGATCTCGGCGTGCACGATCCGGCCGTCGTCGCCTTCGAGCCGGAAGGACTCCTTCGCTCCGAACGCGGCGGCGTAGAACGTGATCGCCTCCGCGGCCCCGTCGACCAACGCGTGCGGGATGACGGCGTACTTGTACTGCTCGGGGATCTCCATGCGCGGCACGTTAGGCCCGCGCCGAGGGGCCGGGCATCGAGCGGAGGTCCGGTCGTGCATTGGGCCGGTGGACGTAGGACCGGCGTGGGCCGCCCGTTCACCTGCGCACGCGCGGCATGCCCAGCCCGATCCAGGAGATGATCTCCCGCTGGATCTCGTTGTTGCCGCCGCCGAAGGTGAAGATGACGGCGCTGCGGTAGCCGCGCTCCAGCTCGCCGTGGAGGACGGCGCCCGCGGAGCCCTCCTTCATGGGGCCGACGGCGGCGGTGATCTCCATCAGCCAGGCGTACGCGTCGCGGCGGGCCTCGGAGCCGTAGACCTTGACGGCGGAGGCGTCGTGCGGGGTGAGGGTGCCGCGCTGGAGGGCGTCGACCATCTGCCAGTTGAGCAGCTTCATGGCGTCGAGCCGGACGTGGACGCGGGCGAGGCGGCCGCGGACCCAGGCGAGGTCGATGACGCGGCGGCCGTCGGCCAGTTTGGTGTCGGCGGCCCAGCGGCGCACGTCGTGGAAGGCGCGGATCGCCATCGTGCCGTGGGCGGCGAGGGTGACGCGTTCGTGGTTGAGCTGGGTGGTGATCAGCCGCCAGCCCTGGTTCTCCTCGCCGACGCGGCGGTCGACGGGGACGCGGATGTCCTCGTAGTAACTCGCGGTGGTGTCGTGGGAGGCGAGGGTGTTGATGATCGTGCAGGAGTAGCCGGGTGCGCTGGTCGGCACCAGCAGGATCGAGATGCCCTTGTGGGGCGGGGCGCCCGGGTCGGTGCGGACGGCGAGCCAGACCCAGTCGGCGGTGTCGCCGTTGGTGGTCCAGATCTTCTGGCCGTTGACCGTGTAGTGGCCGGTGGCCCCGTCGCCCTCGCGTACGGCGCGGGTGCGCAGCGCGGCCAGGTCGGTGCCGGCGTCGGGCTCGGAGTAGCCGATGGCGAAGTCGGTCTCGCCGGAGAGGATGCGCGGCAGGAAGTACGCCTTCTGCTCCTCGGTGCCGAACTGCATGATCGTGGGGCCGACGGTGTTGAGCGCCATGAGCGGCAGCGGGACGCCCGCCTGCGCGGCCTCGTCGAAGAAGATGAACTGTTCCATCGGGGTCATGCCGCGGCCGCCGTACTCCTCGGGCCACCCCACGCCGAGCCAGCCGTCGCGGCCGAGCCGGCGGACGGTGTCGCGGTAGAAGCGCTTGGCGGCGGCCCGGTCGAAGTGGCGGGCGTAGGCGTTGTCGGGCACCAGTCCGGCGAAGTACGACCTGAGTTCGGCGCGCAGCCGTTGCTGCTGCGGTGTGTGGTCCAGGTGCACGGCCCCTCCCGAGGTCCGGTCGCGTCCCTGAGCGACGACGGCGCAAGAGTAGAACGCGTTGCAGAAATCCGGAAGGGCCGTGACCGGCTTCAGCGTTGGGGGACGAAGCGCACGGGCAGCCCCGGGACCGCCTGCGCGGCCGCGGCCAGGCCGCGCTCGGGGACGACGCCGACCACCGGGTAGCCGCCGGTGGTGGGCGAGTCGGCGAGGAAGACCACCGGCCTTCCGTCGGGCGGCACTTGGACGGCGCCCACGACCATGCCCTCGCTCGGCAGTTCCCGGTGGACCGCCCGCTCCAGCACGGGCCCCGTGGTGCGCAGCGCGATGCGGTTGCTGCGGTCCGACACGTGGAAGCGGCCGGCCGCGAGGGTGCGGATCGCGGCGGCCGTGAACCAGTCGTCGCGCGGCCCGAGGCGCAACGGCAGCACGAGCTCCCGCGGCGGACCGGCGTGCGGGGCCAGGTCGGCGTGGACGGGGAGCCCGGGCCTCGGGCCCAGCGGCAGCACGTCACCGTCCCCGAGCGGCGCGGGCCCCAGCCCGGAGAGCAGGTCGGTGGAGCGGCTGCCGAGCACCGCCGGCACGGCCACGCCGCCGCCGACCGCGAGGTAACTGCGCACGCCCCGCGTGGCGGGCCCCACCTCGAGGACGGCCCCGGCCGGCAGCCGCACGGCGGTGCCCCAGGGAGCGGGGCGGCCGTCGAGCAGGACCGGTGCCGGGGCGCCGGTGACCGCGACGACGGCCGGGCGGACGACCCGCACGGCCACCCCGGTCAGCGTGGTCTCGAGGGTCGCGGCTCCGTCGGCGTTGCCCACCAGGCGGTTGGCCAGCCGGTGCGCCGGCCGGTCCAGCGCCCCGGAGCGGGCGACGCCGAGGGCGGCGTGACCGTACCGACCGAGGTCCTGGACGGTGGTCAGCGCCCCGGCCCTGACGATCCGCAGTTCGCCCCCGCTCACGCTCCCGCCCCCTCGGGCGCGGGGACGAAGCGCACGCGGGTGCCGGGCGCGAGCAGCGCGGCCGGATCGCGTTCCAGGTCCCACAGGCGGACGGAGGTGGTCCCGATCAGCTGCCAGCCGCCCGGTGAACTCCTCGGGTAGATACCGGTGTAGGCACCCGCGAGGGCCACCGAGCCGGCGGGCACCGAGGTGCGCGGCTCGGCCCGCCGCGGCACGCCGTACCGTTCGCCGAGCCCGGTCATGTAGGCGAAGCCGGGGGCGAACCCGCAGAAGGCGACGCGGTGTTCGGCGCCGCTGTGCACCCGGGCGACGTCCTCCTCCGCCACCCCCCACCGCTCCGCCACCACCGCCAGGTCGGGCCCGTCGTAACGGACGGGGATCTCCACGAGCGGCCCGCCGTCCGCCGCCCGGGCCGTGACGGACCAGCCGCGCAACTCGGCGCGCAGCGCTTCCGCGTCCGGCACCCCGTGGAGCAGCACGGTCCGCTCGCCGGGGACGATCTCGCGCACCGGCCCGAGGCCGCCCTCGCCGCGGCGGCGCAGGAGTTCGGCATGCCAGGACCGTGCCTCCTCGGCGGTGGGCAGGTCGATCAGGAGGGCGTCCTCCCCGACCGTGAGGACCCTCATGTGAACGCCTCCAGCCGCACGCCCGCGTCCTCGAGCGCGGCCCGCACCCGCAGGGCCGTGGCCACCGCGTCCGGGGAGTCGCCGTGCAGGCACAGCGACCGCGCCCGTACGGTCACCCGTTCACCGGTCAGAGCGGTGGTGACACCGTCGCGGGCGAGGGCGACCGCCTGCCGGGAGACCTCGTGGGGATCGGCGATGAGCGCGCCCGAGGTACCCCGCGGGACGAGCGTTCCGGCGGCGGTGTAGGCGCGGTCGGCGAAGGCCTCCCCCACCACGCCGAGCCCCGCCCGCCGGGCCGCGCGCTCCATGGCCGAGCCGGGCAGGCAGAGCACCGGCAGGGCCGGGTCGGCCCGCAGGGTGCCCGCGGCGACGGCGGCGGCCTGCTCGTCGTCGACGACGACCTTGTTGTAGAGGGCCCCGTGCGGTTTCACGTACGCCACCTGGGCCCCGGCGGCGCGGGCGAAGACCTCCAGCGCGCCGATCTGGTAGGTGATCTCGTCGGCCAGTTCGTCCGCGGGCACCTCCATCGCGCGCCGGCCGAACCCCGCCAGGTCGCGGTAGGCGACCTGGGCGCCGATGCGCACCCCGCGCGCGGCCGCGGTGTCGCAGACCCTGCGCATGATGCCGGGGTCGCCCGCGTGGAAGCCGCAGGCGACGTTGGCGCTGGTGACCACGGACAGCAGGGCGTCGTCGTCGGTGAGGACCCACCGTCCGTAGCCCTCACCCAGGTCCGCGTTGAGGTCGATCACGAGGTCTGTCATCGGTGCGGCGAACTCCTCGGGAAGGATCGCGTCCTGTCGGGCGACGCGAGCTGCGGTGTCCGGCGGGCCGGGGCCACGGGTTCCCGGCATCCGATCACCGTAGATTCTTGTTGAACAATCCGACAAGAGTCCCGTTGTCATCCCCTCCGCGCTCGGATTGACTGGGCCCGCGCCGCGGGCCCGCGGCCCGGCACGGAGCGAGAGGGGCGGGGACGATGGCAGCCGAGGTGGATCCGGCGGTCCTCGCGGAAGACCGCGCGCTGCTGGCGCGCGCCAGCACCGCCGACCGGGTCGCCGCGGTGCTGCGCACCCGGATCTCAGAGGGCCACCTGCCGCCGGGGGGCAAGCTCGCCGAGGACGTCGTCGCGGGGGCGCTCGGGGTGTCCCGCAACACCCTCCGGGAGGCGTTCCGGCTGCTGACGCACGAGAAACTGCTGGTGCACGAGTTGAACCGCGGGGTCTTCGTCCGGGTGCTGACGGCCGCGGACGTCGCCGACATCTACCGGGTGCGGCGCCTGGTCGAGTGCTCCGTGATCCGCGGGCTCGGGGCCCCGCCGTACGCGCTGTCCGGGGCCGCGGAGGCCGTGGCGGAGGGCGAGCGGGCCGCCGCCCGGAAGCGGTGGGGGGCGCTCGGCACGGCCGACATCCACTTCCACCAGGCGCTGGTGGACCTGGCGGGCAGCGCCCGGCTGACCGGGCTCATGACGGGTGTGCTCGCCGAACTCCGCCTCGCCTTCCACGCGATGGACGACCCCCGGGAGTTCCACGAGCCCTATCTGGGCGGCAACCGGGAGATCCTCCGCGCCCTGGAGGCGGCCGACCCGCCGAGGGCGGAGCTGCTGCTGACCTCCTACCTCGACCGGGCCGAGACACAGCTCGTGCGTCGGTACGCGCCGCCCGTCCCGGACGGGATCGGGCCCGGGCAGGCCTGTGCACGGTGCACATGAGACTCGTGCGTCATCGGGACTGCCCATGGCCCGGCGGATTTGTAGGCTGATGTGACAGCGCAGCACCGCCAGACCCAGCCTTTGGACGGAGCCGTTCCATGAAGATGCTGATCAATGTCCCGGAAACCGTGGTGGCCGACGCGCTGAGGGGGTTCGCGGCAGCGCATCCCGAGCTGACCGTCGATGTGGAGAACCGCGTGGTCGTGCGCCGGGACGCGCCGGTCGCGGGGAAGGTCGCGCTGCTCTCCGGGGGCGGGTCGGGGCACGAGCCACTGCACGGGGGGTTCGTGGGACCCGGGATGCTCGACGCGGCGTGCCCGGGCGAGGTGTTCACCTCCCCCGTGCCGGACCAGATGGTGCGGGCGGCCGCGGCGGTGGACAGCGGGGCCGGGGTGCTGTTCATCGTGAAGAACTACACCGGTGACGTGCTGAACTTCGACATGGCCGCCGAGCTGGCCGAGGACGAGGGGATCATGGTCGGCAAGGTCCTGGTCAACGACGACGTCGCCGTGACCGACAGCCTCTTCACGGCGGGGCGGCGCGGCACCGGCGCCACGCTCTTCGTGGAGAAGATCGCGGGCGCGCTGGCCGAGGAGGGGGCGCCGCTGGAGCGCGTCCAGGCGGCCGCGCGGCGTGTCAACGAGCTCTCGCGGAGCTTCGGCGTCGCACTGACCGCGGTCAGCACACCGGCCAAGGGCGCGCCGACCTTCGACCTGCCGGCGGGGGAACTGGAGCTGGGCATCGGCATCCACGGGGAGCCGGGCCGGGAACGGCGGGCGATGATGACCTCGGGCGAGATCGCGGAGGTCGCCGTCGACGCCGTCCTGGACGACTTCCGTCCGGACGGTCCGGTGCTGCTGCTGGTCAACGGCATGGGCGGGACACCGCTGCTGGAGCTGTACGGGTTCAACGCCGAGGTGCACCGCGTGCTCGGGGCGCGCGGCGTGACGGTGGCCCGCACACTGGTCGGCAACTACGTGACGTCGCTGGACATGGCGGGCGCGTCGGTGTCCCTGTGCCAGGTGGACGAGGAACTGCTGCGGCTGTGGGACGCGCCGGTGAGCACGCCGGCCCTGCGCTGGGGCGCCTGAGCGAGATCAAGGAGAGCGGGAGAGATGAGCGAGGCATCGTCCACCGGAGCGGGCCAGGTGATCGACACGGCTTTCCTCCGCCGCTGGTTCACCGCCGCGGCCTCGGTGATCGAGCGTGAGGCGGACCGGCTGACGGAGCTGGACTCCCCCATCGGGGACGCCGACCACGGCGCGAACATGCGGCGCGGCTTCATCGCGGCGCGCACCGCGGTGGAGAAGGAACCGCCGGACACCCCTGGCGGCGTGCTGGTGCTGGTCGGGCGGCAGCTGATCAGTACGGTCGGCGGGGCCTCGGGCCCGTTGTACGGGACGCTCCTGCGCAAGACGGGCAAGGCCCTGGGCCAGGCCCCGCGGGTGGCGCCCGAGCAGTTCGCGCAGGCACTGCGGGAAGGGGTCGACGGCGTGGCCCAGCTGGGCGGCGCGGCACAGGGCGACAAGACGATGCTGGACGCCCTGGTCCCGGCCGTGGAGGCGCTGTCCTTCGCCCTCGACAAGGGCGCCGGGCTCGCGGAGGCGCTGTCGGCGGCCGCGATCGCCGCCGACGAGGGCGCGCTGGCGACCGTGCCGATGCAGGCCCGCAAGGGGCGCGCGAGCTACCTCGGGGAACGCAGCATCGGGCACCAGGATCCCGGGGCGGCTTCCTCGGCGCTCCTGGTCGGAACCCTGGCCGGCGCCGCTCGGGAGGACGCCGCGTGACGGTCGCACTGGTGCTGGTGTCGCACAGCGCCCAGGTCGCCGAGACGGTCGCCCGAATGGCGACCGGTCTGAGCGGTGGCGGAGTCAAGGTGCCGGTGGCCGCCGCGGGCGGCGCGCCGGACGGCGGGCTGGGCACGGACGCCGGGAAGATCGTCGCCGCCGCGCGCTCGGTCGACGAGGGCGACGGTGTCGCCGTCCTCGCCGACCTGGGCAGCGCCGTCCTGACGGTGAAGACGCTGCTCGCCGACGAGGACGAGCTGCCGCCCGGCACCCGGCTGCTCGACGCGCCGTTCGTCGAGGGCGCGGTGGCCGCCGTGGTCACCGCGTCGGCGGGCGGTGACCTGGACGCCGTGGCCGCGGCGGCTCAGGACGCGTACACGTACCGCAAGACCTGAGCGGCGCCGCGGCCGCAGGCGGGGGTCAGCTCCGGCGGGCGCCGGTGCCGTAACGGCGCTCGAAGCGCTCGACGCGTCCGGCGGTGTCCATGACGCGGGCGTTGCCGGTGTAGAACGGGTGGCTGGCGGAGGAGATCTCCACGTCGACCACGGGGTAGCTGTTCCCGTCCGTCCAGACGACGGTCTTCTCGCTGGTCATCGTGGAGCGGGTGAGGAAGGCGTGGTCCGCGCTGCGGTCGCGGAAGACGACCGGGCGGTAGGCGGGGTGGATCGTGTGCTGCACGGTGTGCTCCAGTCTGCGGAAGGTACGGGAACGGCGGCCTTCGCCCGGTGTCAGCGCTCCTCGCGGAACGGCACGTGGCGGCCGACGGCCGGGTCGTACTTGCTCAGGACCATCCGGTCCGGGTCGTTGCGCCGGTTCTTGCGGGTCACGTAGGCCGTGCCGGTGCCGGCGGTCGACCGGAGGGTGATCACCGGGCGCTGCTCACTGCGTGCCATGCGGGGGTCCTCCCAGGGTCCACAATGGTTTTCATTTTCTCGGACGTGCGGTTCAACACGGGGGCCGTCGCGTCCATTCCCGGCGGTGCCCGCCCGGTGCGGCGAAGATGGAGTGGAGGTGTCCCGCACCGGCGACAGGAGGGCTGGCACCCATGGCCCGCGGCCCGCACGAGCACACCGGGGCGCCCCCGCTCGCACTGCCCCGCGGGGCGATCTGCTTCCTGGTGCTGGCCTACCTGCTGATCGCCGGCTGCGTGGTCCTGGACCTGACCAGCGGCCCGAGTACGACCCTCGCCCCCGTGCTCGCGGCGCTCCCGGTGCTCGCCGGTGCGCACTCGCGCCGCGCCCGCGGCCCTCTGGCGGCCGGGGCGCTGGCGATCGGCCTGGTCTTCGCGCTCGCGGCGGCGAACCACGGGGTGCCGGCGCTGGTCCACGTGACCTCCGCGATCACCGTGCTCGCGGTGACCTTCACCAGCACCGGTGCCGTCGTCCTGATCACCGGTCGGGAGCGGGAGCTGGCCCGGGTGCGCGGGGTCGCCGAGGCGGCGCAGAGCGCCCTGCTGCGTCCGCCACCGCCCCGGATCGGCCCGCTGCGCGTCGCGGTGCGCTACGTGGCGGCGGAGGCGGAGGCCCGCATCGGCGGGGACCTGTACGAGGTGATGCGGACCGACCACGGGGTGCGGGTGCTGCTCGGTGACGTACGCGGCAAGGGGCTGGCCGCCGTGGAGACCGCCGCCGACGTCCTCGGCGTCTTCCGGGACGCCGCCCGCTCGGAACCGGGCCTGGACGCGGTCGCCACCCGGCTGGACGCCGCGCTCACCCGCAGCGGCGGCAGCGAGGACTTCGTCACCGCCGTACTCCTGACCGTCCCCGAGGACGACGACGCCGCCGTGCTGGTCAACTGCGGCCATCCCACGCCCCTGCTGCGACGACACGGCACCGTGACCGAGCTGGCGCCCGAGGCTCCGTCGCCGCCGCTCGGGCTCCTCGCCCTGACCGGCGGCCGCTACCGCCCCCAGACGGTCCCCTTCCACCTCGGCGACCTGCTGCTGTTCTGCACCGACGGCGTGATCGAGGCCCGCGACCGCCGGGGCCGCTTCTACCCGCTGGCCGAGCGGGTGCGGGAGATGCCCGAGCAGGACCCGGACGACCTGCTCGACCGGGTGCTGGCCGATCTGCGGTCGTGGACCGGCGGCGGCCTCGGCGACGACGCGGCGCTGCTGGCGCTGCGCCGTACGCGGTGAGGGATCACGCAATCATGGCGCTGGACGGGGTGATGCGCGCGATCGCCCGGGGCGACACGCAGGCCCTCGCAGATCTGTACGACCGCCGTTCCGGATGGCTGCACGCCCGGCTCACGCGGCGCTGCCCGGACCCGGAGACCGTCCGGGAGGTGCTGCAGGACACCTTCATGGCGGCCTGGCGCTCGGCGGGCACCCACCGCGGCGGGACCGCGGGCGGCTGGCTGTGGGTGATCGCCGCCGGGGCGGGTCGGACCACCGGCCCCGCGATGACCTTCGGCTACGTCGCCGCCAACGGCATCGCCGACCACTGACCCCGGCGGCCGGTCAGGACCGCCCCATCCCCTCGACCTCGGCGACCGCCTCGCCGAGCCACTGCGCCCAGAAGGTCTCCAGCTCGATGCCCGCGCGCAGCACCAGGTGCCTCAACCGGTCCTCGTCGGCGCCGCGCCCCGGCGGGAAGTCGCGCCGCTCGATCTCTGTGTACTCGCCCAACTGGCGCTCGTGCAGCTCAAGATGGCGGCGCAGTTCGGCCGCGAGCCCGTCGGTCCCGACGACCGCGGCCGCGCGCAGCCGCAGCAGCAGCGGATCGCGGATGGGCTTGGGGTCCTCGGTCGTGGCCACCCAGGCGGTGAGCTCGGCGCGGCCCGCGGGCAGCACCTCGTACTCCTTGCGCTGCCCGCGGGCGGGCTGCGCCGCGGCGAGCGCCCGGATCAGGCCCGCCTCCTCCAGCCGGCCCAGCTCGCGGTAGATCTGCTGGTGCGTCGCGGACCAGAAGTAGCGGATGGAGCGGTCGAAGCGGCGTGCCAGCTCGAGCCCCGACGACGGCTTCTCCAGCAGGGCGGTGAGGATGGCGTGCGGCAGCGACATGCCCGCATCCTACGGACGGGCCGGGGTCACGGGGTCGGGGTCACGGGGTCGAGGTCACAGCGCCGCGGCCAGTTCCGTGCCCTGGCGGACGGCCCGCTTGGCGTCCAGTTCCGCCGCGACGTCGGCGCCGCCGATCAGGTGGACGGAGTGCCCGGCCGCACGCAGCTCCTCGTACAGGTCGCGGCGCGGCTCCTGGCCGGCGCACAGGACGACGGTGTCGACGGGGAGGGTGCGCCGCTCGCCGTCCACGGTGATGTGCAGGCCCTCGTCGTCGATGCGCTCGTAGACGGCGCCCGCGACCATGGTGACGCCGCGCTGCTTCAGCTCCGTGCGGTGGATCCAGCCGGTGGTCCTGCCCAGCCCCGCGCCGACCTTGGTGGTCTTGCGCTGCAGCAGGTGCACCGTGCGCGGCGGCTTCGGCCGCTCGGGCACCCGCAGCCCGCCGGGGCCGCGGTACTCGGTGTCGACGCCCCACTGGCGGAAGTACGTCTCCGGGTCCCGGCTCGCGCCCTCGCCGCCGTCGGTGAGGAACTCGGCGACGTCGAAGCCGATGCCGCCCGCGCCGACGACGGCGACGCGCCGACCGACCGGGGCGCCGTCGCGCAGCACGTCCAGGTAGCTCAGCACGCTGGGGTGGTCGACCCCGGGGATCTCGGGGGTGCGCGGGGTGACGCCGGTGGCCAGGACGATCTCGTCGAAGCCCAGGCCCGCCAGGGACTCCACCGTGACGTGGGTGTCCAGGCGCAGTTCCACGTCCTCCTCGGCGAGCCGGGTGCGGAAGTAGCGCAGCGTCTCGTCGAACTCCTCCTTGCCCGGCACCTTGCGCGCGACGTTCAGCTGCCCGCCGATCCGGTCCGCGGCGTCGAAGAGGGTGACGGCGTGCCCGCGTTCGGCCGCGGAGACGGCGCAGGCGAGTCCCGCGGGCCCGGCGCCGACGACGGCGACGCGCTTGCGCAGCCGGGTGGGGAGCAGGACGAGCTCGGTCTCGTGGCAGGCCCGGGGGTTGACCAGGCAGGAGGTGATCTTGCCGCTGAAGGTGTGGTCCAGGCACGCCTGGTTGCAGCCGATGCAGGTGTTGATGGCGTCCGCGCGGTCCTCGCGGGCCTTCGCGACGAAGTCCGGGTCGGCGAGCATCGGGCGGGCCATCGACACCATGTCGGCGGCACCTTCGGCGAGCAACCGCTCGGCCACCTCCGGGGTGTTGATCCGGTTGCTGGTGACCAGCGGCACCGAGACCGCGCCCATCAGCTTCTTCGTCACCCAGGTGTACGCGCCCCGCGGGACCGAGGTCGCGATGGTCGGGATGCGCGCCTCGTGCCAGCCGATGCCGGTGTTGATGATGGTCGCGCCGGCCGCCTCGATCTCCTTGGCGAGGGAGACGACCTCCTCCAGGGTGGAGCCGCCGGGCACCAGGTCCAGCATGGACAGCCGGTAGACGATGACGAAGTCCGGGCCGACCCGTTCGCGGGTGCGGCGGACGATCTCCAGGGGGAAGCGCGTCCGGTTCTCGTAGGAGCCGCCCCAGCGGTCGTCGCGGTGGTTGGTGGCGGAGGCGATGAACTCGTTGATCAGATAGCCCTCGGAGCCCATGATCTCGACCCCGTCGTAACCCGCCGACTGCGCGAGGGCTGCCGCCCGCACGAAGTCCTCGACGGTGCGCTCGACCTCCTCGTCGGTGAGGGCGTGCGGGACGTAGGGGCTGATCGGTGCCTGCAGCGCGCTCGGCGCGACCAGGTCGGGGTGGTACGCGTACCGGCCGAAGTGCAGGATCTGCATGGCGATGCGGCCGCCTTCGCGGTGCACGGCGTCGGTGACGACGGCGTGCTGCGCCGCCTCGGCCTCGGTGGTCATCCGGGCCCCGCCCGGGTAGGGGCGGCCCCGGTCGTTGGGGGCGATGCCGCCCGTCACGATGAGGCCGACCCCGCCGCGGGCCCGGGCGGCGTAGAACGCGGCCATCCGCTCGAAGCCCCGCTCGGCCTCCTCCAGTCCGATGTGCATGGAGCCCATGAGCACCCGGTTCGGCAGCGTCGTGAAACCGAGGTCGAGCGGGCTCAGCAGGTGCGGGTACGGGCTCATCGCGGGGTCTCCTCGGGCGGCGGCGCGCGGTGTCGTCGCGACTTTTGTAGACCACCCGGAGCCGATTGTGCAACCAGTTGCAAAAGTGTTCCGCACTACTCCGCCGGACGGCTCCACCGCGGATCCCGGCCGGTGCCCGCCAGCAGCGCCTCAAAGGCGGACGCCTCGGGGGGTGCGGGAACGGGCTCGCCGAAGACCCCCATCTTCCTGGCGGTCGGCCCCATCGCGGCCACCAGTTCCTCCAGCGCCCGCAGCCCCTCGACATCCGGCGTGTACGGCAGCCCGGTGGCGCGGGCGAGGTCCCAGGGGTGCACCGTCAGGTCGAGCAGCGCCATGGCGCCGACGGTACGCGCGGGCAGGTTCATCGACCCCGCCACCCCCTCGTCGGCGCCGGGCGCCGCCCAGGCGTCGACGAGCAGCTGCGTCTCCTTCTCGAAACGCGCCCGCCAGCCGTCGCCGTGAGCGGAGAGACGGTCCGGGGTGACCGTGAAGTCGGCCTCCTCCCGGGCCGCGAGGGCCTGGAAGCCGACGACCACGTGGAAGAGGTGGTTGAGCAGGCTCCGCACGTCGTACTCGGCGCACGGCGTCGGCGCGTCCAAGGCGTCGTCCGGCAGCGCCCGCACCAGGGGCAGCGCCCGGTCGCGGGCCGCGGCGAGCAGTTCACTGGTCCTCGTCGTCATGGCACCGACGCTAGGCCGGGACAGGGCCCTGCGGCTTGAAGAAATGCGACAGGGCGCCCCGTAGGATCACGGGTATGGCAGGTCCGGACAGCCCGCGCCGCGACACCCGGGGCATCGTCGACGCCCCGGAGCTGTTCGCCCGCGTCCGCTTCCGGCGCCGGGCGCCCGCGCCCGCGCTGCGGCCGTACCTGGAGCACTACTGGCTGATCGACTGGGACCTCGCCGAGCCGTACGCCTCGCACGTCGTGCCGCACCCCTCGGTCAACATCGTCTTCCAGCGGCACGGCACCACCCCGGAGTTCTGCGAGGTCGCGGGCATCGGGCTCGAACTGTTCACGCAGAAACTGGAGGCCGCCGGACGCGTCTGCGGCATCCAGTTCCGGCCGGGCGGCTTCCGGCCGTTCGCGCCCGCGGTGCCGGTCTCGCACTGGACGGGGCGACGCGTCCCGCTGGACGAGGCGCTGCCCGGCCACGGGACCGCGCCGGGCGCGGTGCTCGGCCCGCGCGACGAGGACGCCCGCGTCGCCGCCCTCGACGCGTTCCTGCTGTCGCTCTCCCCCGCGCCCGACCCGCAGGCGGCCCTCGCGACGGCCCTGGCCGACCGCATCCGGCACGACCGGACCATCCTCCGGGTCGAGGACTTCGCCCGCGCCGAGGGCATGTCGGCCCGCTCGCTGCAGCGGCTGTTCGCGGCGTACGTCGGCGTCAGCCCGAAGTGGGTCATCCTCCGCTACCGCATCCACGAGGCCCTGGAGCGCGCGGAGTCCGAGACGTCCGTCGACTGGTCCGCCCTCGCCGCGGAACTCGGCTACAGCGACCAGGCCCATCTGGTGCGGGACTTCACCGCGACCGTCGGTGTGCCGCCCACCGCCTACGCGGGCTGAGCGCCGGGGGCCTACGGCCCGCGCAGGTGCCGCCGGGCCCGGCCGTCACCATGGCGGCGTCCGCGATCCCCGCCGCGTCACTCGCCGCGCTCGGAACCCGCCTCCATGACGGCCCGCAGTTCGGCGAAGCGCCGGGCCTGCGGCGTGCCCGCGGCCAGCTCGCTGAGGGCGTACGCCGTGGTCTTGAAGCCGTCCCGGTGGTGGAACTCCGCCCCCCAGGCAGCCAGTCGCACCGCGACCACCTCGTCCCGCGCCAGACGCTGGGTGCCCCACGGGTTGACGGCCACGATCCCGGCCGGGCCGACTTCGAGCCGCACCCTGAAGACGTTCCACCACAAGAAGAGCGTGACGCCGACGGCGATTGCCGACCACAGCCCGGCCGACCGGGCCGCCGCCACGTCCGGAGCGGCGACCCAGCCGGCCCAGCCGACGAGCGCTTTCACGCCGAGGACCGACGGGAGCAGGATGCCCACCACGCGGCCCACCCCGCCCACCCGCCGCACCGTTGCCGATTCCCCGCTCTGTTCGTCCATGCCCGCATTGTGGCCGTGCCCCAGGTCCCAGGGGCGGCAGGGTTACCAACTCCTGACCTCCGCACATGCGTCGGAGACGGCCACCGCGGGGCATAACGACATCGAGTGCGCGCAAACGGCCCCATCCCCCCACACGCTCACAGGTCACGTCGCCTCACGCGGCACAGGAGGCCTGCCCCATGACCGATCCCATCACGCCCCGGCTCACCCCAATCCCCGTCGACGGCATGACGCCGTGCGGCCGCGTCGCCACCGGCGCGGCGGACCCGTGCGGGGAGGCCGCCCGGTGGCACATCCAATGGCTGCCCGGGGACGGCTCGTTCGCGTGCGCGGCGCACATGGCGGAGGCGCGGCGGCTGTTCGCGTACGTCGACCGCCACCAGGTCGGCCCGGACTGCAACATGCCGGGGGCGCTGTGGGCGGCGGGGCGCTGCGCCGTGCCCCGGGGCCAGGCGCGGGCGGCTTGACCCCGACGGCGGACCCCGGGGCTCAGCCCGAGAAGGCGTCCAGGATGCGCGCGGCGGCCAGCGTGGGCGTCAACGTGCCCTCGCGGACCTGACGTTCGATCTCCGGGGTCAGCCTGCGCACCTCGGGGTGGCCACGGAGACGGCCCAGCAGCTCCTCGCGGACCATGCTCCAGGCCCACTCCATCTGCTGGTCGCGCCGCTTGGCCGCCAGCCGTCCCGTGGACTCCAGCAGCGTGCGGTGCTGCTCCAGCCGCTCCCACAGGGCCTCGAGGCCGGTACCCTCGCGGGCGCTGCAGGTCAGCACGGGCGGGGTCCAGGCGGCGTCCACGGGGGTCATCATCCGCAGGGCGCCCGACAGTTCGCGTGCGGCGGCGCGGGCGTCGCGCTCGTGCGGGCCGTCGGCCTTGTTGACGGTGATGACGTCGGCGAGCTCCAGCACGCCCTTCTTGATGCCCTGGAGCTGGTCGCCGGTACGGGCCAGGGTCAGCAGCAGGAAGGTGTCGACCATGCCCGCGACCGCCGTCTCGGACTGGCCGACGCCCACGGTCTCCACGAGCACCACGTCGTACCCTGCCGCCTCCACGACGACCACGGACTCCCGGGTCGCCTTGGCCACGCCGCCCAGCGTCCCTGCCGACGGCGAGGGCCGCACAAAGGCCGAGGGGTCCACCGCCAGCCGCTCCATGCGGGTCTTGTCGCCCAGGATGGAGCCGCCGGTCAGCGTGGACGACGGGTCGACGGCGAGCACCGCGACCCGGTGACCTAGGCCGGTGAGCAGGGTGCCGAAGGCGTCGACGAAGGTGGACTTGCCCACCCCCGGCACCCCGCTGACGCCGATCCTGCGGGCCTTGCCCGCGTGCGGCAGCAGCTCGGTCAGGAGCCGCTGGGCGAGCTCCCGGTGATCGGGCCGCGACGACTCCACCAGGGTGATGGCGCGCGCGATCCAGGCCCGGGAGCCGTCGAGCACGCCCTTGACGTACGCGTCCAGGTCGATGACGGGAGGCATGGGCTCACAGTTCGTGGCCGAGCGCGGCAGCGAGCCGCGTGACCAGGTCGTACGCCGAGTCGGGGATGACGGTGCCGGGCGGGAAGACCGCGGCCGCGCCCATGCCGAGCAGTTCGGGGACGTCCTGCGGCGGGATGACGCCGCCGACCACGATCATGATGTCCTCCCGGCCCTCCGCCGCCAGTTCCTCGCGCAGCGCGGGCACCAGCGTGAGGTGGCCGGCGGCGAGCGAGGAGACGCCGACGATGTGCACGTCGGCCTCCACCGCCTGCCGGGCGACCTCGGCCGGGGTCTGGAAGAGCGGCCCGACGTCCACCGTGAAGCCCAGGTCGGCGAAGGCGGTGGCGATCACCTTCTGGCCGCGGTCGTGGCCGTCCTGGCCCATCTTGGCGACGAGGATGCGCGGGCGGCGGCCCTCCGCCTCCTCGAAGCGGTCGACCAGCGCGCGGGTGCGGTCCACGGACGGCGACTCCCCTGCCTCGTTGCGGTACACGCCGGAGATCGTACGGATCTGGCCGGCGTGCCGGCCGTACACCTTCTCCAGGGCGTCGGAGATCTCGCCGACGGTCGCCTTGGCGCGGGCGGCGTCGACCGCGAGCGCCAGCAGGTTGCCCTCCAGGCCCCGTCCCGCGCCGCGCTCGGCGGCGGCGGTCAGCGCGGCGAGCGCGTCCCGGCAGGCGGCCTCGTCGCGCTCCTCGCGCAGCCGGCGCAGCTTGGCGATCTGCTGCGCGCGCACGGAGGAGTTGTCGACCTTGAGGACCTCGATCTGCTCGTCGCTGTCCACCCGGTACTTGTTGACGCCGATGACCGGCTGGCGTCCGGAGTCGATGCGCGCCTGGGTGCGGGCCGCGGCCTCCTCGACGCGCATCTTGGGGATGCCCGCGTCGATCGCCTGCGCCATGCCCCCGGCCTTCTCGACCTCCTGGATGTGCTGCCAGGCGCGCCGCGCCAGGTCGTACGTCAGCCGCTCGACGTAGGCGGAGCCGCCCCACGGATCGATGGCCCGGTTGGTGCCGGACTCCTGCTGCAGCAGCAGCTGCGTGTTGCGGGCGATGCGCGCGGAGAAGTCCGTCGGCAGCGCCAGGGCCTCGTCGAGGGCGTTGGTGTGCAGCGACTGGGTGTGGCCCTGAGTGGCGGCCATCGCCTCCACGCAGGTGCGCGTGACGTTGTTGAAGACGTCCTGCGCGGTGAGCGACCAGCCGGAGGTCTGCGAATGGGTGCGCAGGGAGAGCGACTTGTCGTTCTGCGGCTCGAACTGCCGGACCAGCTTGGCCCACAGGAGCCGGGCCGCGCGCAGCTTGGCGACCTCCATGAAGAAGTTCATGCCGATCGCCCAGAAGAACGACAGCCGCGGCGCGAAGGCGTCGACGTCCAGGCCCGCGCCGAGCCCGGCGCGCAGGTACTCCACGCCGTCGGCGAGGGTGTAGGCCAGCTCCAGGTCGGCCGTGGCCCCGGCCTCCTGGATGTGGTAGCCGGAGATGGAGATCGAGTTGTAGCGCGGCATCTTCTGCGAGGTGTACGCGAAGATGTCGGAGATGATCCGCATCGAGGGCTTGGGCGGGTAGATGTAGGTGTTGCGGACCATGAACTCCTTGAGGATGTCGTTCTGGATGGTCCCCGCCAGCTTCTCGGGCGGTACGCCCTGCTCCTCCGCGGCGACGATGTAGAGCGCCAGCACCGGCAGCACGGCGCCGTTCATCGTCATCGACACGGTCATCCGGTCCAGCGGGATGCCGTCGAAGAGCTGCCGCATGTCGTAGATGGAGTCGATGGCGACGCCGGCCATGCCGACGTCGCCGGTGACGCGCGGGTGGTCGCTGTCGTAGCCGCGGTGGGTGGGCAGGTCGAAGGCGACCGACAGGCCCTTCTGGCCGGCGGCCAGGTTGCGCCGGTAGAAGGCGTTGGACTCCTCGGCGGTGGAGAAGCCCGCGTACTGCCGGATCGTCCAGGGCTGGTTGACGTACATCGTCGGGTACGGGCCGCGCAGGTAGGGCGCGATGCCCGGGTAGGTGCCCAGGAAGTCCAGGCCCTCCAGGTCGCGGCCCGTGTAGAGCGGCTTGACGCCGATGCCCTCGGGCGTCTCCCACACCAGGTCCTCGGCGCCGCGGCCGGTGGTCTCCTTGACCGCGGCGCGCCACTGCTCCTCGGTGGCGCCGTTCCCGGCGCCCGGTCCCAGCTCGATCTCCGAGAAGTCCGGGATCCGCATCACGCCACTCCCATCCGGTCGAGAACGGAGGTCAGGACGGCGACCGCGTCGCCGCCCGCGAAGACGAAGCCGTCTACGCCGGCCGCCGTGTAGGCGGCCTCGTGCTCCCCGGGGCGGCCGGCCAGGAGCACCCGGTCCGCGCCCGCGGCCTTCAGGGCCGCGGCGACGTCCGCGGCGTGCTCCTCGTAGAGCGCGTCGCTGGAGCACAGGCACGCCACCCGCGCCCCGCTGCGGGAGAAGGCCTCGGCCGCGGTCGCGGCGTCGACCGTCACCGGGTCGTGGACGGGCTCGACGCCGCCGGCCTGGAGGAGGTTGGCGGCGAAGGTGACCCGGCCGCTGTGCGCGGCGGCGGGGCCGATAGCGGCCAGGAAGGCCTTCGGGCGGGACCCGGTCGCGGCCAGGTGGGCGTCCGAGCGGGCGCGCAGGGCCTCGTAGGCCCCGTCCCGGCGGACCTTGGGAAGCCCCCCCGAGGGGGCGGCCGGGGCCGGGTCGCGCTCGACGGGCGGCTCGGACAGCAGCGGGAACTCGCTGACGCCGGTGATGGGCTCGCGGCGCCTGGCCAGCGCCCGCGTGCGCTTCGCCCAGGTCGCGGCCAGCCGGTCGGCGACCAGGCCGCAGGCGAGGGCGGCGGCCTGTCCGCCGGCCCGCTCCAGCTCCTGGAACCAGGACCAGGCGGCCCCGGCGAGTTCGTCGGTGAGCCGCTCCACGTACCAGGAGCCGCCCGCGGGGTCGACGACCCGGGCCAGGTGGGACTCCTCCAGGAGGATGGTGGAGGTGTTGCGGGCGATGCGACGGGCGAAGGCGTCTGGCAGGCCGAGCGCGTGGTCGAACGGCAGCACCGTGACGGAGTCCGCGCCGCCGACACCGGCGCCGAGCGTGGCGACGGTGGTGCGCAGCATGTTCACCCACGGGTCGCGGCGGGTCATCATCACCGGCGAGGTGACGGCGTGCTGGCGCTGCCCCGCCGCGGTCGCGGTCGCGCCGCACACCTCGGCGACACGGGCCCACAGCCGGCGCGCGGCACGCAGCTTGGCGATCGTCAGGAACTGGTCGGCGGTGGCGGCGTAGCGGAACTCCAGCTGCCCGCAGGCGGCGTCGACCGGCAGCCCGGCCTCGGTGAGCGCCCGCAGGTAGGCCACGCCGGTGGCGAGGGAGGCGCCGAGTTCCTCGGCGGCCGAGCCGCCCGCCTCGTGGTACGGCAGGGCGTCCACGGTCAGTGCGCGCAGGCCCGGGTACGCCTCGTGGGCCCGGCGGGCGAGTCTCGCGGCGGCGGCGGTGTGCGCGGCGAGCGCGTCCGCGTCACCGGTACGGGCGACGTGGCCGAGGGGGTCTGCGCCGAGGTTGCCGCGCGCGTCCGCGCGGGCCACGCCGCGTTCGTCGTAGAGCCCGAGCAGCGCCTGCCCGGCGGCCTCGAATTCCGCGCCGGCGTCGAGGACGACCGGGGCGAGGTCGAGGTAGACGCCGTCCAGGGCCGTGCCGAGCGCGGACACCGGGAGCCCGGCCTCGCCCAGGACGAGCCAGAGGGAGGTGACGCCGTTCTCCAGGTCGGCGAGCACGGCCTCGTTCGTGCGGGCCGCGTCGGGCCGTGCGTGGCGCTGGCGTACGTCCCAGCCGCCGAGGACGCCGCCCGCCGGGGCCCCGCCCCGGGTGAAGGGCGCGAAGCCGGGGAGGCCGACGCCGTCGCCGAAGGCGTCGGGCGCGTCGGGCGCGGTGTACAGCGGGCGCGTGGTGAGCCCGTCTTCGAGGGGGGTGGACAGCGCGTCCTCCGCCGCCTGACCCGGGACGTCCTTGCCCGCCTTGCGCAGGACGCCCTCTACGAGGCGCCGCCACTGCTCGTGGGTCGCGTCCGGGAATTCGGCGGCCAGAGAAAGCCCGTCATCAGGCAGGACCGTCATGCTCAGAGGTTAGTGCCCGTTAGCAGGTGAGCAGCAGGGGGCACACCTGTGACCTTGCCCATTCCGGTGCGCCCTTGATCCGTTCGGACGCGATGCTCTATCCGGCGCGCCGTCCGACGGCGCCGCCGGCGCTATTCGACGGCCCGTCCGGACGCCCCGGCACGGGCGCCGGTCGTGGCCTCCGTGAGGTCGGCGACCTGCCGGCGCAGTTCGCGGACCTCCCGCAGCAGTTCCTCGGTGACCTCCTGGACCCGGCGGTTCTCCTCCTCGTCCTCCTGGAAGCGCGCCAGGAACCAGGCGGCGATGTTGGCGGTGACCACACCGAGCAGGGCGATGCCCGAGAGCATCAGCCCGACGGCGATGAGCCGGCCGACGCCGGTGGTGGGTGAGTGGTCGCCGTAGCCGACCGTCGTCATCGTGGTGAAGGACCACCACAGGGCGTCGCCGATGGTGCGGATGTTGCCGTGCGGGGAGCCGCGCTCGGCCTCGAGGACGGCGACCGACCCGAACGCCAGCAGGCCGAGCACCGCACCGACGACATAGGTCGTCAGGCGCACCTGAGCCGCCAGCCGTACCCGCTGGCCGACCAGGAAGAGCGCGGACACCAGCCGCAGCAGGCGCAGCGGCTGGAGCAGCGGGAGGACGACCACCGCCAGGCTGAGCGGCTGCCGCTTGACGAACTCCCACCGCCGCTCGCTCAGGCCCAGGCGGACCGCGTAGTCGGCGGCGAACAGGGCCCAGACCGTGCGCTCCGTCCAGTGCGCGGTGGTGATGAGCGCGGGGTCGGCCGCCGGCACCAGGATCGGCAGGGCGTACGCGGCACCGAACACCACGGCCAGCGCGAGCAGCGGCGCCCTGGTCTGCTGCTCCCAGCGTTCGAGACGGTTCATGGGGGCAGTATCCCCCGCGCCCCGTACCCCGGTGGCGCCGATCCGCGTCCACGGGCAGCCGCTGACCTGCGGCGACGGCGGGTCTTCGGCACTCGGCCGGGCCGCTCGGGGATCCACCGGGGCAGCGGTCTCCTCGGGCACGCCGGACCGGGAGAGCGTCACGACGGTACGGATCGGCCCTCGGTCGCCGCTGACCGGGCTCCGCTCGAAACGCACCACGCGGCGCCGTGCCGTCACCCGCGTCTCGCAGTCGAACGGGCGGACATGACCGGCGGTCATGTCGCCGTACACGGGTGAGGTTGCCGAGGTGGACGCGCGCGCGTCCGCGGCGGTCCGCGTGGGACAGGGCTTCGGCGACGTCGAATCCCGCGGCGGAGAAACGGTCGTCCGCGGGCGGTGGCCGGCCGCGTCACGGTGGATCGGCGCTCCCCTGCGGGCGGTTGCTCCCGGACGGCGGCGGAGACCACCGGGCCGTGGCCGCCGCCACCGCGAGCGGACTGTCCCCGGCCCGTCCTGGAACCCGATCCCGTACGCGCCGATGGCATGGCCGGGCCTGATCGCGGCGTCGCCGACCGCGGACCGGGTTGGGGCAGGTTTCCCGAACGGTTAGCGCACTGGCCCCCACTTGTTCGGACAAGTTGAGGAGACTGACGCCCCCGCACATCCGGCGGCCCCCCGCAACTCCCGGGAGACAGACCCTTCATGAACGCCCTCGACCGCAGAAGGTTCATGCAACTGGCGGGTGGTACCGCCGCCCTGACCGCGCTGTCCACCAGCATCGCCCGCGCGGCGGAGATACCCGCGCACCGGAGCACCGGCTCCATCAAGGACGTCGAGCACATCGTGGTCCTGATGCAGGAGAACCGCTCCTTCGACCACTACCTCGGCACCTTGCGCGGCGTCAGGGGGTTCGGGGACCCGCACCCCGTGACGCTGCCGAGCGGCAAACCGGTCTGGCACCAGTCGGACGGCACGAGGGAGGTGCTGCCCTTCCACCCGGACGCCGACGACCTCGGCCTGGCCTTCCTGGAGGACCTGCCGCACGGGTGGAAGGACACCCAGACCGCCTTCAACAAGGGCAGGTACGACCGGTGGATCCCGGCCAAGTCCGCCACGACGATGGCGCACCTGACCCGCGAGGACATCCCGTTCCACCACGCGCTCGCCGACGCGTTCACGGTCTGCGACGCCTACCACTGCTCCTTCATGGGCTCCACCGACCCGAACCGCTACTACATGTGGACGGGCCACACGGGCAACGACGGCAAGGGCGGCGGCCCCGTCCTCGGCAACGACGAGAAGGGCTACTCCTGGACGACCTATCCCGAGCGGCTGGAGAAGGCCGGGGTCTCCTGGAAGATCTACCAGGACGTCGGCGACGGCCTGGACGCCGCGGGCGGCTGGGGCTGGATCGACGACGCCTACCGCGGCAACTACGGCGACAACTCGCTGCTGTACTTCGACCAGTACCGCAACGCGAAGCCCGGCGACCCGCTGTACGACAAGGCCCGCACCGGCACCGACGCGCGCAAGGGCGAGGGCTTCTTCGACGTCCTGCGCGCCGACGTCAAGGCCGGGAAGCTGCCGGAGGTCTCCTGGGTCGTGGCCCCCGAGGCGTTCACCGAGCACCCCAACTGGCCTGCCAACTACGGCGCCTGGTACATCTCGCAGGTCCTCGACGCGCTCACCTCCAACCCGGAGGTGTGGAGCAGGACCGCGCTGTTCATCACCTACGACGAGAACGACGGGTTCTTCGACCACGTCGTGCCGCCGTTCCCGGCCGGCTCGTCCGCGCAGGGCGCCTCCACCGTCGACGTCGGCCTCGACGTCTACGCCGGCGACAGCGGGCGCCCGGCGGGTCCGTACGGCCTGGGCCAGCGCGTCCCGATGTTCGTCGTCTCCCCCTGGAGCAGGGGCGGCTACGTCTGCTCGCAGACCTTCGACCACACCTCCATCATCCGGTTCATGGAGCGCCGCTTCGGCGTGACCGAGCCCAACATCTCCCCCTGGCGCCGCGCCGTCTGCGGCGATCTGACGAGCGCCTTCGACTTCCGGCACAAGGACAGCCGCACCCCGCGGCTGCCCGGCACCGACGGCTACCTCCCGCCGGACGGCGACCGCCACCCCGACTACTCGCCGGTCCCGCCCGCCGTGGGCTCGCTGCCCCGTCAGGAGCGCGGTCTGCGCCCCGCGCGGCCCGTCCCGTACGACCTCTCCGCGGACGGCGGGATCAGCGCCGCGGGCACGCTGCGGGTCGAGTTCGCGTCCCACGGCGAGGCCGGCGCCGGCTTCCTGGTCACCTCCACGACGGACGCCTCCGGTCCGTGGACGTACACCGTCGGGTCGGGGCACTCGCTCACGGGCACCTGGGACGTCCCGGCAGGCGTCCACGGCGACTACGACGTCACCGTGCACGGCCCCAACGGCTTCCTGCGCCGGTTCGCCGGCCGGGCGGCGGCGGCCGGTGCCGAGGTCAGCGCCCGCCACGACGGCAGGAGCGGCGCCGTGCGCCTGGTCCTGACCAACCACGGCCACGCGACGGTCACGCTCACGGTCCGGGACGGCTACGGCGAGCACAAGGCGGCCTCCCACCGGCTGCGTCCGGGCGCCCACGTGGTCCACGTCGCCGGGACCGAGCGCACCCACGGCTGGTACGACCTGACCGTCACCGCCGGCCACGACGGCGGCTTCGAGCGCCGTCTCGCCGGCCACGTCGAGACGGGCCGGGACAGCACCAGCGACCCGGCGATCGGCGGCTGACCGCCACTCGCGCCCGGCGCGCCCGCTACATCGGCTCGACGTAGCGGGCGCGCCACTCCGGGCGGGGGTCGGCGCCCGGGCTCGTCCAGTACTCGCGGCCGGCGACGACCCGTCCGTCGCGGACGGTCCAGAACGACGCCGCGTGGAACATCCCGAGGTGCACGTGCGGCACCTCGACCTCCGAGACTGCCTGGTCCCCGTCGGCCACCACCCTGAGCACGCGGATCGACCAGCCCTCCGGGTACACGCTGTTGACGGCGAGGAAGTTGGCCCTGCCGACGATGCGCTCGCCGCTCACGGGCCACTCCACCACGGCGTCCTCGGCGATCAGTTCACCGGCACCGGCCCAGTCGCGCGCCTGGATCCGCTGCCACAACTCCTCGACGACCTTCGCAGACTCCATGCTCACAGCATGCCGGACGGCGCGCCGCCAGGACCCCGGTACGGCAGGGTCTGCCGGTAGACCACGCTCGTCGTCACACTCCCGAACTGCGCGAGTTGGTCCATGACGTCCTCCAGGTGGCCCATGGAGGCGGCGGCCACCTTCAGCACGTAGCACTCCTCCCCCGTGGTGCGCAGGCACTCCAGGATCTCCGGGCGCTCCCCGAGCAGCCGGTGCAGGGGTTCGTGCCGGCTGCCCGGGTACTTCAGGCGGACGACCGCGAGCACCAGGTATCCGGCCTTGCCGAGGTCGACCTCGGCGCGGTAGCCGGTGATGACCCCCAGGGCCTCCAGCCGGCGGACCCGCTCGGTCGTCGCGGAGGCGCCGAGGCTGACCCGGCGGGCCAGTTCGGTGAAGGGGACCCGGCCGTCGCGCTGCAGCTCGGTGAGGATCGCCCAGTCGGTCGCGTCGAGATTCTCGGCCATACGGCGAAGATACCGGCGGATCCACGGCGGGACGCCGCCCGCACCGGGAGGAACCCCTTCCTGGCGGGAGTGCCGACTGGATAGCCTGACGGGGTGCGAATCGGTGTGAACGTCCCGAATTTCGGGCCCGGAACCGACCCCGGCGTGCTGCGCGACTGGGCGCGGACGGTGGAGGGGCTGGGCTTCGACCTGCTGATGGTCTCCGACCACGTGGTGGTCACCGCGGACGTGGCGGAGCAGTACCCGGCGCCCTTCTACGAGCCCTTCACCACCCTGTCGTGGCTCGCCGGCGTCACCGACAGGATCCGGCTGGGGACGACGGTGCTGATCCTGCCGTACCGGCACCCGCTGCTGACGGCCCGGATGGCCGCGAACCTCAACATGCTCAGCGGCGGCCGGCTGGTGCTCGGCGTGGGAGTGGGCTGGGCGCGGCAGGAGTTCGCGTCGCTCGGCGTCCCGTTCGAGCGGCGCGGCGCGCTGACGGACGAGCACCTGACGGCCCTGCGCGAGGCCTGGAAGGACGGGGCGGACTACGCCGGCGGCCCCGTGCCGCTGTGGATCGGCGGCAACAGCGCGGCGGCACGCCGGCGGGCGGTCCGCGTCGGCGACGCCTGGCATCCGCTGCGGTTCACCCTGCCGTGGCTGCGCGAGGCCGCCGCGGGGCTCGGGGCTCAGGCGCACGAGCAGGGCCGGCCCGTACCCGCCCTCACGCCCCGCATCGCGCTGCGGCTCACGGCGGAGCCGGTGACCGGTCCGGACCGGCTCGCGGGTGAGGGCACCCTCGAGCAGGTCATCGCCGACCTCGCGGAACTGCGGGCGCTCGGCGCGGACACCGTCGTCCTGGACCCCTTCAACGGCGACCCCCGCGAGATCCTGCGCCCGCACACGGCGTGGCAGGCGCTCGCGGCGGTCGCCGCCCACCGCTCACGATCGGAGTGACGATGACCGACGAGATGACGACCCGCCTGCTGCGCCGGGCGGTCGAACTGGCCGCCGAGGCCCGCGCGTCCGGCAACCCGCCCTTCGGCTCGCTGCTGGCCGGCCCGGACGGGACCGTGCTCGCCGAGGACCGCAACAGCAGCCTGAGCGACGGCGACATCACCGCCCACCCCGAGCTGAAGCTGGCGCGGTGGGCGGCCCGGGAGCTCGATCCGGCCACCGCGGCCGCCACCACCATGTACACCAGCTGCCAGCCCTGCGGGATGTGCGCGGGCGCCATCGAGCGCTCGGGGCTGGGCCGCGTCGTCTACGCGCTGTCCACCGACCAGCTCACCGGGCTCAAGTCGCCCGCGGCCAAGGCCGGTTTCCCGCACGTGCCGCAGGACGGCCCGGCCCTGTACGACGAGGCCCGCGTCCCGGTCGAGGGCTACTACTGATCCCGCGGGCCCCGCTGATCCCGCCGCGCCCCCTCACTCCTGCTTCTCGCCCGAGGCGAAGCGGGAGATGATCAGGGCGACGATGATGATGGCCCCGTTGAGGAACTGGTTCCACAGCGGGGGCACGCCCGCCAGGGTCATCACGTTGACGACGAGCTGCAGGGTCAGGACGCCGGTCAGCGCGCCGAAGAGCGTGCCGCGGCCGCCGTTGAGGCTGACCCCGCCGATGACGGTCGCGGCGAAGACCTGGAAGATCCAGCCGCTGCCCTGGTCGGCGGAGATCGAGCCGTAGTGCCCGCTGTAGAGCACGCCCGCGAAGGCCGCGAGCACGCCGCCCACGATGAGCACCACCCAGGTGATCCGGTCCACCCGGATTCCGGCCGTGCGCGCGGCCTCGGGGTTGCCGCCGATCGCGTACAGCGCCCGGCCGTGCCTCAGCCAGGCGAGCGCGCAGCCGCCGACCGCGAAGAGCAGGGCGCAGACCCAGATCGCGGCGGGCACCCCGGCCCAGGAGGCGTGCCCGAGGTAGGTGAACGAGGCGGGCAGTTCGACGATGGAACGGCCCTCGGAGATGGCGATCTGCAGCCCGCGCAGCATGGTGAGCGCGCCGAGGGTGACGATGAAGCCGTTCAGCCGCAGCTTGAGGATGAAGAAGCCGTTGACGGCGCCGATGACCGCGCCGACCAGCAGGCACACCGGTATCGCCGTCCAGACCGGCAGCAGTTCCAGTCCGGTGAAGCGGCCGCCCGTCGCGGGCAGCACGAGCCAGACGGCGATCACGGGCGCGACACCGATGGTGGACTCCAGCGACAGGTCCATCCGGCCCGCGATGAGGATCAGCGCCTGGGCCAGCACGAGCAGGCTGAGCTCGGTGGACTGCTGGGCGACGCCGATGAGGTTGTCGGAGGTGAGGAAGGCCGGCGAGACGATGAAGCCGATGACGCCCAGCACCAGGATGGCGGGGACGAGGGACAGTTCACGGAAGCGGGCGAGTCCGCCCGGTACGCGGCGCGGCGTCCCGGCCGCGGCCGCCTCGGTGGCGGGCACCGGCGGCTCGGTGACGTCAGTGGTGGTGGACATGGCTAACCTTCCTGTTCCTCTCCCTGCTCGTTGTCCCGCTCCTGCGCGGCGGGACGGGCGGCCACGCCCTCCATGGCGGCGACCAGTTCCTCGTCGCGCCAGCCACGGCCGAACTCGGCGACCACCCGGCCGTGGAACATGGCCACGACCCGGTCGCACGCCCTGAGGTCGTCCAGTTCGTCGGAGACGACCAGCGCCGCCCGCCCGTCGTCGGCGACCTTGCGGATCCTGCCCAGCAGGAACTCCTTGGACCGCACGTCCACCCCGTTGGTGGGCCGCACGGCGACCAGCACATGGGGGTCGGTGGCCAGGGCTCGGGCGACCACCACCTTCTGCTGGTTGCCGCCGGACAGCGCGGAGACGGGGGTCCCCGCGCCCGGCGTCCTGATGTCCAGGTCCTTGATCATGCGCTCGGCGAACTCGCGGGTCCGTGAGGGCAGTACGGTGCCGTACGGCCCGAGCTGGTCGGTGACGGTGAGGGTGGCGTTCTCGGCCACGCTGCGCGAGCCGACCAGGCCCTGGTGGTGGCGGTCCTCGGGGACCAGGCCCACCCCCGCGGCCAGGGCGGCGGGGACGCCGGAGGCGCGGACCTCGCGCCCGGCCACGGTGATCCGCCCGGCGTCGGCGCGGTGCAGTCCGGCGAGGGTCTCCGCCAGCCGGACGTTGCCGCTGGCGGTGGCCCCGGCCAGGCCGACGACCTCGCCCGCACGCACCTCCAGGGAGACGTCCGCGTAGGCCTCGCGCAGGGTCAGGCCGGTCACGTCCAGCAGTGGCGCGCCCGTGCCGGCCGCGGCGCGGCCGGACGCCGGGGCGCCCGCCGCGGACGCGGTGGCGCTCTCCCCGGTCATCGCCTCGACCAGGGCGTCGTGGTCCAGTTCGGTCACCGGGGCGGTGACGATGTGGCGGGCGTCCCGGTAGACGGTGACGGTGCTGCAGAGGTCGTAGACCTCCTGGAGGTGGTGCGAGATGAAGAGGAAGGCCACGCCCTGCCGTTGCAGGTCGCGGAGCTTGTCGAAGAGCCGGGCGATGCCGCGGGCGTCGAGCCGTGCGGTGGGCTCGTCGAGGATGATGAAGCGCGCGCCGAAGGAGAGGGCGCGCGCGATCTCGACGAACTGCCGCTGTTCGACGGTGAGGTCGCGGGCACGTGCGGCCGGGTCGATGTCGACCCCGTACTCGCCGAGCAGTTCCGCCGCGCGGCGCCGCAGCGCCGTCCACCGGATGGGGCGCAGCGCGCCGGGGCTCTGCCGGTTGAGGAACAGGTTCTCGGCGACGGAGAGGTCGCCGATGACGGTGGAGCGCTGGTAGACGCAGGCGACCCGGGAGCGCCAGGCGTCGGTGTCGCCGACGGAGGGCGCCGGTTCGCCCGAGAAGCGCAGGGTGCCGGTGTCGGGCTGCTGGAGGCCGGTGAGGATGCCGACGAGGGTGGACTTGCCGGCGCCGTTGCGGCCCACGAGGGCGTGCGACTCGCCCGGGGCGACCGAGATGCCCGCGTCGCGCAGCGCCACGGTGGCGCCGAAGCGTTTGCCGATCCCGGTCGCCTCGGCCACGGCCGGGGGCGCGGTGGCGGGGTCCGCCATGGTGGTCTTCCGTTCTTCGGGTGCGGACGGGCGGTCAGCCGATGTTGTTGCCCCACAGGGCCTTGTCGTCGACGTTGTCCTTGGTCACCAGCGGCGCCGGGAGCTGGTCCTCCAGGCCGTTGGGGATGCTGACGATCGTCGAGTCGTGGTCGGTGGGTCCCGCCTTGAAGGTCTTCCCCTCGGCGGCGGCCTTGGCGTAGTACAGCGCGTACTTGGCGTAGAGGTCGGCGGGCTGGGAGACGGTGGCGTCGATCTCGCCCTTGCGGATGGCGTCCAGCTCCTGCGGGATGCCGTCGTTGGAGACGATGCTGATGTGGCCCTTCTGCCCGGCCGGCTTGAGCAGGCCCTTCTGCTTGAGCAGGGCCAGCGTCGGCTGCAGGAAGACACCGCCGGCCTGCATGTAGATGCCGTTGAGGTCGGGGTGCTGCGCCAGCAGGCTCTGCAGCTTGGCGGAGGCGACGTCGCCCTTCCAGTCGGTGGGCAGCTCGAAGACCGTGATGCCGGGGAACTTCTCCTTCATGCAGGCCGCGAACGCCTCGGAGCGGTCGCGTCCGTTGATGGAGTCCAGGGCGCCCTGGAACTCGGCGACCTTGCCCTTGCCGCCCAGCTGCTCGCCCAGGAACTCGCAGGCCTTGGTCCCGTACGCCTTGTTGTCCGCGCGCACGACCATGTAGACGTCGCCCTTGTCGGGACGGGTGTCCACGCTGACCACCGGGATCTTCTTGCCGGCGAGGGTGTCGAGGGTGGAGGCGATGGCGCCGGTGTCCTGCGGGGCCATGACGACGGCCTTGGCGCCGGTGTTCTCGAAGACCTGGACGTTGGCGACGAGCTTGGTGATGTCGTTCTGCGAGTTGCTCCGCGGCAGCGCGTTCAGCCCGTCGTCCTCGATGCCCTTCTCGATGTACTGCGCGTAGGAGTTCCAGAAGTCGGAGTCGGAGCGCGGCAGGTCGATGCCGATGGCGGGCTTGTCGTCGCCGGAGCCGGCGGCGGTGCCGGTGCTGCCGCGGTTGCAGGCGGTGGCGAGGGCGGCCGTGACGAGCACGGTCGCGGCGATCGCGGCGGTGGAGCGCGTGCGGGCGGGCTTCATGCCGTGTTCTCCCTGTCCGGGTGAGCCGGGGCTATTCATCCGAGGTATCCCGGACGAGAGGAAGGTAAGTCCGTCCCGCGACCCTGACAACCCCTTATACGGACACGATCGAATGGAGTTCGACTGACGAGACATCCGAGGAATGGATTGCCAGTCCCGTCCCGGGGGCCTAGAGTCACCGTGGCGCGAGACCTCCGATGTCTTGGCCAGGCCGAGCGTGAAAGGCAGCCACTTGTCCGCAACCTCCGCCCGCATCACCGCGATCGACACCCACGACATCCGCTTCCCCACCTCCCGGGAACTGGACGGCTCGGACGCGATGAATCCGGATCCCGACTACTCCGCCGCGTACGTGGTGCTGCGCACCGACGCCGACGACGGCCACGAGGGGCACGGCTTCGTCTTCACCATCGGACGCGGCAACGACGTCCAGGTCGCGGCGATCGAGGCACTCCGCCCCCATCTCGTCGGCCGGCCGGTCGAGGAGCTGTGCGCCGACCCCGGCTCCGTGGCGCGCGACCTGACCGGCGACAGCCAGCTGCGCTGGCTGGGGCCCGAGAAGGGCGTGATGCACATGGCGATCGGAGCGGTCGTCAACGCCGTGTGGGACCTGGCCGCCAAGCGCCGGGGCCTGCCGCTGTGGCGGCTGCTGGCCGAGGCCGACCCCGAATGGCTCGTCTCCCAGGTCGACTTCCGCTACATCGCCGACGCCCTCAGCCCCGAGCGCGCGCTCGAACTGCTGCGCGCGGGCCGCGCGGGCGCCGCCGAGCGCGCCGCCGCGCTGCTCGAGCGCGGCTACCCCGGCTACACCACCTCGCCAGGCTGGCTCGGCTACTCCGACGAGAAGCTGACCCGGCTCGCCAAGGAGGCCGTGGCCGACGGCTTCACCCAGATCAAGCTCAAGGTCGGCGCCGACCTGGGCGACGACGTACGGCGCATGCGCGCGGCCCGTGCCGCCGTGGGTCCGGACGTGCGCATCGCGATCGACGCCAACCAGCGGTGGGGCGTCGCCGAGGCCGTCGACTGGGTCACCGCCCTGGGCGAGTTCGACCCGTACTGGATCGAGGAACCCACCTCCCCCGACGACGTCCTCGGCCACGCCGCGATCCGCAAGGCGGTCGCCCCGGTCCGGGTCGCCACCGGCGAGCACGTGCAGAACCGCATCGTCTTCAAGCAGTTGCTGCAGGCCGGCGCGATCGACGTGCTGCAGATCGACGCGGCGCGGGTCGGCGGGGTCAACGAGAACCTGGCGATCCTGCTGCTGGCCGCGGCCTTCGGCGTCCCGGTGTGCCCGCACGCGGGCGGCGTCGGGCTGTGCGAACTGGTCCAGCACCTGTCGATGTTCGACTTCGTGGCGCTGACCGGGACGACCGAGGACCGCGCCATCGAGTACGTGGACCACCTCCACGAGCACTTCACCACGCCGGTCGTCATGCGCCGCGGCCACTACACCGCCCCGGTGGCGCCCGGTTTCTCGGCGCAGATGCGACCGGAATCGATCGACGCGTACCGCTACCCCGACGGTACGTTCTGGGTGGCGGACCGGGCACGGCAGGAAGGTGGGACGGCATGAGCGAGGAGTTGCGCGACCTGGAGGGCCTCGGCGCCCTGGTGACGGGCGGTGCCTCCGGGATCGGCCTGGCGACCGCGCGGCTGCTGGCCGCGCGCGGTGCCCGGGTCGCCGTACTGGACCTGGCGCCGGACGGGCTGCCCGCGCAGCTGACCGGCTTCAAGGCCGACGTCTCCGACGACGCCTCCACCCGGGACGCCGTGGACGCCGCGGCGGAGGCTCTCGGCGGCCTCGACGTGCTCGTCAACAACGCGGGCATCGGCGCGGCGGGCACCGTCGAGGACAACCCCGACGAGCAGTGGCACCGCGTGCTCGACGTCAATGTGCTCGGCATGGTGCGCACCACCCGCGCGGCGCTCCCGTACCTGCGGCGCTCGGCCCGGCCCGCGATCGTCAACACCTGCTCCATCGCCGCCACCGCCGGGCTGCCGCAGCGCGCGCTGTACAGCGCCAGCAAGGGCGCCGTGCTCTCGCTGACCCTGGCGATGGCGGCCGACCACGTCCGCGAGGGCATCCGGGTCAACTGCGTCAACCCCGGCACCGCCGACACCCCGTGGGTGGCCCGGCTGCTGGACGCCGCCGACGACCCCGAGGCGGAACGCGCCGCCCTCGACGCCCGGCAGCCGATGGGCCGGCTGGTGACCGCCGACGAGGTCGCCGCCGCCATCGTCTACCTGGCGAGCCCGGCCGCGGCCTCCGTCACCGGCACCGCGCTCGCGGTGGACGGCGGCATGGCCGGACTGCGGCTGCGCCCGGCCGGGCAGTGAGGAACCGGACCGCCATGCGCACCACCACCCTGGGCCGCAGCGGTGTCGCCGTCACCGAGGTGGGCTTCGGCGCCGCCCCGATCGGCAACCTCTTCACCCCGGTCGGCGACGACGCCGCCCGCGCGGCCGTGGACGCCGCCTGGGACGCCGGCGTCCGCTACTTCGACACCGCGCCCCACTACGGGCTCGGCCTGTCCGAGCAACGGCTCGGCGCCGCCCTGCGCGACCGGCCACGGGCCGAGTACACCGTCTCGACCAAGGTGGGACGGCTGCTGGAGCCCGGCGGTCCGGGCGGGGACGACCTGGCGAACGGCTTCGCCGTGCCCGCCCGGCTGCGCCGGGTCTGGGACTTCAGCGCCGACGGCATCCGGCGCTCCGTCGAGGCCAGTCTGGAGCGCCTGGGCCTGGACCACGTCGATCTGGTCTACCTCCACGACCCCGACGACCACGCCGAGGAGGCCTTCGGGCAGGGCTACCCGGCACTGGAGCGACTGCGCTCGGAGGGCGTCGTCCGCGCGATCGGCGCGGGCATGAACCAGACCGCCATGCTCGCCCGTTTCCTGCGGGACACCGACGTCGACGTGGTGCTGATGGCCGGCCGCTACACGCTGCTGGAGCAGGAGGGCCTGGCCGACGTGCTGCCGCTTGCGGCGTCCCGCGGCGCGAGCGTGGTCGTGGGCGGCGCCTTCAACTCCGGTCTGCTGATCGACCCGGGCGAGGGCGCCACGTACGACTACGCCCCCGCCCCGGAGCCCGTGCTCGCCCGCGCCCGCCGTCTGCGGTCGGTGACCGGCCGGCACGGCGTGCCGCTGCGCGCGGCCGCGCTGCGCTTCCCCGCGGCCCATCCCGCCGTCGCGAGCACGCTGGTGGGGCTGCGCTCCGCCGACGAGGCACGGGACACCGCCGCCATGCTGCGGCTGCCGCTCCCGGCCCCGATGTGGGCCGACCTGCGCGCCGAGGGCCTGCTCGGCGCGGACGTACCCGTACCGGACGAGGAGGTGGCATGAGGGTCGCCCTGCACACCAAGGTGCGAACGGACCGGATCACCGAGTACGAGGCGGCGCACCGCGAGGTGCCCGCCGAACTGACCGCCGCCATCCGCGGCGCGGGCGTGCGGGAGTGGACGATCTGGCGCAGCGGCGGTGACCTCTTCCACCTGCTGGACGTCGACGACTACCCGGCGATGCTCGCCGCGCTGGAACGGCTGCCCGTCAACATCGCCTGGCAGGCGCGGATGACGGAGCTGCTGGAGGTCGCCCACGACTACTCCGCCGAGGGCGCCGGGGCGCCGCTGCCGGTGGTGTGGCAGCTGTGACCGCGCCGGAGGGCATCGTCGACGCGCACCACCACCTGTGGGACCTGTCGGTGCGCGACCAGGACTGGATCACCGGGGAACGGCTCGCCCCGCTGCGCCGCGACTTCTCCCTCGCCGATCTGGAGCCGGAGGCGAAGGCCGCGGGCGTCACCGCGACCGTCCTCGTCCAGACCGTCACGGTCGCCGAGGAGACCCCGGAGTTCCTGGCGCTGGCCGCGGGCAGCGACCTGGTGGCCGGGGTGGTCGGCTGGACCGACCTGACGGACCCGGCGGTCGCCGACCGGCTGGCGGCCCTGCGCGAACTGCCCGGCGGGGAGCGCCTGGTGGGGATCCGCCACCAGGTGCAGGGCGAGCCCGACCCGCAGTGGCTGCTTCGTCCCGACGTACTGCGCGGGCTGCGCGCGGTGGCCGACGCCGGGCTCGTCTACGACCTGGTGGTGCTCCCCCACCAGCTCCCGGCCGCCACCCGCGCCGCGGGCCTCGTGCCCGGGCTGGTGTTCGTCCTCGACCACCTGGGCAAGCCGCCCATCGCCGGGGGCGCCCTGCACCCGTGGAGCGAGGACGTGCGGGCGCTGGCCGCACGGCCCAACACCGCCTGCAAGCTGTCCGGCATGGTCACCGAGGCCGACTGGGACACCTGGACGGCGGCGGATCTCGCACCCTACGCCGCCACCGTGCTCGACGCGTTCGGGCCGGACCGCCTCATGTTCGGATCCGACTGGCCGGTGTGCCGGCTCGCCGCGTCCTACGCCGAGGTGGTCGACACCGCCCGCACCCTGACCGGCGGACTGGCCGACGCCGAGCGGCGGGAGGTCTTCTCCGGGACGGCACGGCGCGTCTACGGGCTCTGATCCCCCGCACGGACGGCCCCGGGCGGGGCGGAGGTGATTAGACTCCCACCCCTGGCGGCACGAGGGACGGGCGTGGGCGCGTGAGCGACGGCAGACCGGACACACCCCCGGCGGGCGGGACGGGGCGGCTCACCGTGCGCGACGTCCTCGACCTGGACCTGGTGACGCCCTGGGTGCCGGAGGTCGTGGCCGGTTCCGCCCATCTGCACCGCGCGGTGCGCTGGCTGCACGTGGCCGAGGCGCTGGACGTCGGCGTCATGCTCAGCGGCGGGGAGATGGTGCTGACCACCGGCCTGCTGCTGGCGGGCGACGAGCGGGCGCAACGCGAGTACGTCGAGTCGATGCAGCGCGCCGACGTGGCGGCGGTCGTCCTGGGCCTCGGCCGGGCGTACCGTACGACGCCCGAGCCGATGCGCCGGGCCGCCGAACGGTGCGGGGTGCCGCTGATCGTGCTGCACCGGCCGGCGCCGTTCGCGCGGCTCACCGAGGAGGTGCACGCGCGGCTGGTGCACGGCCGGTTCGCCGCGCTCGACCTCTCCGACCGGATCCGCTCCTCGCTGACCGCGCTCAACCTCTCCGGCGCCAGCCTCCAGCAGGTCCTGGACGAGATCGCGGCGCACAGCGGATGTCCCGCCGTCGTCGTGAACCTCGCGCAGCGCGTGCTGGCCTCGGCCGGGGACAAGGGTTCGCTCAACGACCTGCTGCGCGACTGGGAGCGGGTCTCCGGGCAGGTCGCCGAGCTGGCCGGCAGCGGCGCGGTGACGGTCGGCCCGGACGGCTGGGTCGTCGCGCCGCTGGAGGCCCGAGGCCGGCAGTGGGGGCGCCTGGTGCTCTTCGGCCATCGCGGCCCGGAGGAGTTCGGCCGGGTGCTGGGCGCCCGGGCCTCCGAGGCACTGGCCATGCACCGCCTCCTCGGCGACCAGGACCGGGGCTGGGAGGACCAGGCCGCCGAATCGCTGCTGCACGACCTGGCGACGGGTACCGCCCGCCCCGAGCAGCTCGTCACCCGGGTGCGCGCCGCGGGCCTCCCGGTCAACCGGCGCACCTTCGTGCCCGTCGTCGTCCGCCCCCTCGGCGCGGTGCCCGCGGGCCGGGACGACATGCCGGAACTGATCGAGCACGCGCTGGCCGAACTCCCCGGCGTCGCCGGGCTGGTGGCCCGGATCGGCTCCGCGGGCACGGCCGTCCTGCTGAGCATCCCCGCCGGTCAGGACGCCGACGCCGCCGTGCACAAGGTGGCGGTGCGGGTGCACGGGGAACTGGCCGGGCGCAGCCGCACCGCGGTGGTCGGCGCGGGCTTCGGCTGCCGGGAACTGGACGAGGTCCGCCGCTCCTTCGTCGAGGCGGTGCACGTGGCGGACGCGGCGGTCGCCGGCCCTCCTGACGCGCCGGTGGCCCGGCTGCGCGACGTACGGCTGCGGGGCCTGGTGCGCCTGCTGCGCGACGAGCCGGAGCTGCAGGCCTTCATCGGACGGGAACTGGGGCCCCTGCTGGGGAACCCGGCGCTGCTGGAGGTGCTGCGCACCTACCTGGCGACGGGCCGCAACAAGTCGGCGGCCGCCCAGGTGCACCACGTCAGCCGGCCCGCCCTGTACCGGCGGCTGCAGAGCATCGAGTCGCTGCTCGGCATCGACCTGGACGACTGGGAACAGCTCACCTCGCTCTACGTGGCACTGCTCGCGCACGAGGCGCAACGCGCCGCGGGGCCCGGGTCCGGCCGCTGAGCGAGCCGGGCCCGGGCCCCGGTGCGGGGCGCCGGGGTCAGCTCCTGCGGTCGGGCGCCAGACGGCTGAGCAGGACGTACACGAGCAGTGCGGCGGCGAGGCCGACGGCCCACCCGTAGTCAGCGAGCGGCTTCAGGAAGGGGATCATCCCGTCGACGGGGAACGGCCCCTGCTTGACGCCCTTGGCGTCGAGCCCGGAGTGCGAGCCGCCGATGGCCAGGACACCGCCGACCGCGAACGCCGCCAGCGCACGCCAGTTCCACCCGCCGTCGTACCAGTAGCGGCCCTCCGTCCGGTACAGGTCGGCGAGTTCGAGCCGGGTACGGCGCAGGATCCAGTAGTCGGCGATGAGGATGCCGGCCACGGTGCCGAGCAGGCCGCCGACGGTGCCGAGCCAGGTGAAGATGTACGCCTGCGGACTGGCCAGCAGCTTCCACGGGAAGATGACGACGCCGACGACCGCGGTGATCAGCGCGCCGGCGCGGAAGCTGATCCTGCGGGGCGCGATGTTGGACAGGTCGAAGGCGGGCGAGACCACGTTGGCCGCGATGTTGACCGAGAGGGTGGCCACCAGCACCGTGATCAGTGCGAAGAGCACCGCCGCCCAGTTGTCGAGCTTCGCGGCCAGCGCCACCGGGTCCCAGATCGGCTCGCCGTAGACCGCCTGCGAGCCGGAGGTCACCAGCACCGACAGCAGCGCGAACAGCGTCATCGTGGTGGGCAGCCCGAGGGACTGCCCCCACAGCTGGGCGCGCTGCCCGGCCGCGTAGCGGGTGAAGTCGGGGATGTTGAGGGAGAGCGTCGACCAGAAGCCGATCATGCCCATGAGGGCGGGGAAGAAGACCTTCCAGAAGTCGCCGCCCCAGCCGAGGGCGGAGGGCTGGTCGAGCAGCGGGCCGAGGCCGCCCGCCTTGTTCGTCATCCAGATCAGCAGGGCGATGGCGCCGACGATGACGAAGGGGGCCGCCCAGTTCTCGAACCGCCGCACCATCTCCATGCCGCGCACGATGATCGCGACCTGGATGATCCAGAAGACGACGAAGGACAGCCACTGCGTCCACGGGTATCCGCCGATCGTCCCGGCGTTCGCCCACGAGTCGCCGAAGAGCTTCCCCGCGAGCAGGAAGATGCCGGAGCCGCCGATCCAGGTCTGGATGCCGAACCACACGCAGGCGACCGCCGCCCGGACCAGGGCCGGCAGGTTGGCGCCGCGCACCCCGAACGACGCACGGGCGAACACCGGGAACGGGATGCCGTACTTGGGACCGGCGTGGCCGGTGAGCAGCATCGGGACGAGCACGATGACGTTGGCGAGGGCGATGGTGAGCACCGCCTGCTTCCAGTCCATGCCGAGGGCGACCAGACCCGAGGCCAGGGTCCAGGAGGCCACGTTGTGGGCCATGCCGACCCACAGGGCGGTGAAGTTGTACGTGGTCCACTTCCGCTTGGCGAGCGGAACGGGGAGCAGGTCCTCGTTGGCGTAGGGGCCGGACGGGACGGCGTCGGGCGCGAGCTCGACGCGGCCGTCGGCCCCGGCTCTTCCGGCAGGGGGTGGAGCGGTGGCTGTCATGGCAGCCCCCTTCGTTCGAGGGGTACGGGGATCGAACGTGCCGTGCGGGGGGATGGCGGGGCCGGGATCAGGCGCGGAGCGCGGGGATGACGGTGGAGCCGTAGACGTCGATCACGGACTCCCTGGCGTCCTGCATGTCGTACAGGGCGAACTGGTCGACGCCGAGG
>NZ_JBHYMQ010000024.1:0-2921 GCF_042742985.1 Streptomyces sp. NPDC058864
GTGGCGAACCACCGCGGACGGGCCGGCCGTGTGCCGGGCCACTTCGGCCGCGGCCCCCGTCATCGGGTCACCGGGTCACCCGGGCCGCCTCCTGGCCGTCGAGGGGCCCGTCGAGGGAAACGTCCAGCCGCTCGGCCACGGCCGTGAGGGCGGTGCCGAGCGGGAGCGCGACCCGGGTGAGGGCGTGCCGGTCGCCGCGGGTCGCGTCCCGGTTGACGATGAGTACCGGCTTCCCGGCCTCGGCGGCCTGACGGACGAACCGCAGCCCGGACATCACCGTCAGCGAGGAACCCAGGACCAGCAGCGCGGTCGCCCGGCGGACCAGTTCGCGGCAGTGCTCGACCCGCCGCGGCGGTACGGCTTCGCCGAAGAACACCACGTCCGGTTTGAGGACGCCGCCGCAGACGACGCAGGGCACGACGTGGAAGTCCCCGACCTGTTCGTCGGTGAGGTCGGCGTCACCGTCCGGGTTGATTCCCGCGGCCACCGGCTCGAAGCCCACGTTGGCCTCCTCCAGACGCCGGGCGAGTTCGCCGCGCGGGCTGGAGGTGCCGCAGGACAGGCAGACGACCCGGGCCAGGCTTCCGTGGAGTTCCACGACGTCCCCGCTGCCGGCGGCCTGGTGCAGCCCGTCGACGTTCTGGGTGATCACCCCTGACAGCAGGCCGTGCCGCTCGAAGGCGGCCACCGCACGGTGCCCGTCGTTGGGGCGGGCGCGGCCGAAGGTGCGCCACCCGAGGTGGCTGCGCGCCCAGTACCGGCGCCGGGCCGGGGCACCGGCGACGAAGTCCTGGTAGGTCATCGGGGTGTGCCGGCTCAGGCTCCCGCCCTCGCCCCGGTAGTCGGGGATGCCCGACTCCGTGGAGATGCCCGCCCCGCTGAGCACGAGCACACCGCCGCCGCCCAGCGCGTCGGCGACGGGCCCCACGTCCGTGGTACCCGGCGGCAGGTCCTCGGTGGGGGTCCAGCTCAAAGTGGGGCGCATGCGCATGCCGCAAGGGTACGCAACGCCCTGACCTCACCCGCCGTCACGGTGGGACGGCCCAGCGGTCGCGCACGGTGCCGGCCTGCGGCCCTGGTCCCGGTGGACCGGCACCGCTCCGCCGGTCCGGGTCCGTCGTCCCGGTCCGCAGGTCCCGGCGCCCTAGGTCGGCGGCACGACCGGCACCGCGACGGTCAGGAGCCCGTACGGCGCGGGCGGTAGGTCGCATTCCCGATACCCGGGCGCCCCGATCCCCTGTTTCATTGCTTGCGCACGCAGCTCTTGGAGCCTGCGAGCCCGCAGAGGCCAGTCGCCGATGCCCCGACCCCCCAGGCGTTCCGCACCGAAATGGATCACACATGCCCCACACGCCCAACGTGGCCGTCGTCTACTACTCCTCGACCGGCACCATCCACCAGCTCGCGGAGATCGTCGCCGGCGGTGCGGCCGAGGCGGGCGCCGAGGTGAGGCTCCTGCGCGTCGCCGAGCTCGCGCCCCGGGAGGTGATCGCGGGCGTGAAGCCGTGGGCCGACCACGCCGCGGCGACCGAGCACATTCCGGTGGCCGCACCGGACGACCTCGACTGGGCCGACGCCGTGATCTTCGGCAGCCCCACCCGCTTCGGCAACATCGCCAGCCAGCTCAAGCAGTTCCTGGACACCCTCGGCGGCCTGTGGGCGCGGGGCCTGCTCGCGGACAAGGTCTACAGCGGCTTCACCTCGACCTCCCAGCTGCACGGCGGTCAGGAGTCCACGCTGCTCGCGCTCTACAACTCCATCTACCACTTCGGCGGGTTCATCGTGCCCCCCGGCTTCACCGACCCGGTGAAGTTCGCCGACGGCAATCCCTACGGCACCTCGCACGTGACCGGAGCCGACGGAGAGCTCCCCGTCGACAGCACGGCCCTCGCTGCTGCTGCCTTCCAGGGCCACCGGATCGCCGAGGTCGCCCGGACCATGAAGGCCGGTCGCGCGGCGTGACGACTCCTCCGGCACGGAGCCCGGAAGGACACAGGTCCCCGGCGACCTCGCCAGACGGCGCCCGGGACCACCAACTCACAGCAAGGAGTACCGACATGACAGTTCCGCAGACGCACACCGGCCGCGTGGCCGTCGTCACCGGCGCCGCACGCGGCATCGGCCGGGCCATCGCCGCCGACCTCGGCGCGCGCGGCGCGACCGTCGTCGCGGTCGACCTCACCGCTCCCGACGAGACCGTCGCCCTGCTCTCCGGCGAGGGCCACCCGGTGCTCGGTCTGGCGGCCGACGTGTCCAGCCCGGAGCAGACCGCCGCCGTGGGCCAGGAGGTCGCCCGGCGCTTCGGCCGGACGGACATCCTGGTCAACAACGCCGGGATCTTCCCCATCCGCGACATCGAGGACGTGGACTACGACACCTGGCGGCGCGTCATCACGGTCAACCTCGACTCTCAGTTCCTCATGGTGAAGGCGGTGCTGCCGGCCATGAAGAAGGGCGGCTGGGGCCGCATCGTCAACCTGACCTCCGACTCGATCGTCAGCAACGTCCCCGGCATCTCGCACTACATGGCGAGCAAGATGGGGATCATCGGCTTCAGCCGCGGCCTGGCCAACGACCTCGCACCGTTCGGCATCACCGTCAACGCCGCCGGCCCGGCCCTGACCATCACCCCGGGCGTCCTCCAGGGCAACCACACCCCGGAAGGTCTCGCCGCGGCCGCGCAGGCCCAGGCCATCAAGCGCAACGGCCTGCCGGAGGACCTGACCGGCACCATCGCCTTCCTCACCAGCGACGACTCCGCCTTCATGACCGGACAGACGCTCATGGCCGACGGCGGCTTCGCCCGCTGACGGAGAGCGACGGCACCTGGCCGCGCCGGAGTTCCGGCCGCCGCGGCGGCCGGGACGGCCGGGCGGCCCGGGCCGGTGGGGCACAGCCTCAGGGCAGGGGGGGGGCGGCCT
>NZ_JBHYMQ010000024.1:2931-93964 GCF_042742985.1 Streptomyces sp. NPDC058864
CCGTCTGTTTCGGTTCGGGGTTGGTCGTGGGGTGGGTTTTTTTTTTTCAGTCAAGGGCGTCCCCGCGGCCCGGGCCGCCGCCGGGGGGGCCGGCCCCGGCCGGGCCCCCATCGCGGGGGGGCCCTGGCCGGGTCGGCCACTGCCTCAGGTCAGGAGGCGGGCGACCTCAGCCGGGTGCGCGAGGTGCGGGAAGTGGCCGCTCCCGGGCAGAACGGTGACAGCGACGCCGGGGAGGGCGCGGGCGAGCCAGCGGCGGTACTCCGGGTCCGGCTCGGCACCGGCGACGTAGTGGTACGGCGTCCCCTGCGACGCGATGCGCTCCAGCCGGGCGGCGTTCCGCTCGTCGAGCGTCGCGGGCGGGGTGGTCAGCAGCTCGTCCCAGTAGGCCAGGAGCAGTTCACGCGCGGGAACCGCGTCGGGCCGGGCGAGGGCGCGGGCCCCGGACGGTAGGCCGTCGATGCCCATGCGGCCGAGCAGGCCGTCCCAGATCGTGCCGTACCCGGGGCCGCGCAGCACGTCCGCGTCGCGCTGCAGCATGCCGGCGAAGCCCCCGACGCGCAGCGGCTGGTCGATGTTGACGACGCCGCGCACCGGGTACGCCGCGGCGTACGCCGTGGCGATGGCGGCGCCGAGGGAGTGCCCCACCACGACCGGCCGGGTCAGGCCCGCCTCGGTGACGGCCCGGTGCACCACGGCGGCGACGTCGTCCAGCCCGTGCCGGTCCAGTGGGGGCGACTGCCCGTGCCCGGGCAGGTCGACGGCCAGGACGAGGCGGGCCGGGTCGAGGACCGCCAGCTCCCGCAGCAGAGGGCCCCATCGGTGCCGGTCGTAGCTCAGTCCGTGCAGCAGGACGAGCGGCGGCCGTCCGTCCGGCTCACCGTGGCGCTCCGCCCGCAGACCCGCGTACGTCGTGGGTGCTCCGGTGCTCATGTGGGTGTCCTCCCTGTGGTGCGTGCGTGCCGTACACACCAGGAGGCGTGACACCGCGGGGAACGATCCGTTCGTGACGGCCGTCACACATGCCAGCGTCCGGGACCGCCGGGGGCCGGCTGGTAGCGCATGAGGCGGCCGGTGCGCAGGGAAGCCCGCAGATGGGCGCCGGCGAGCGGGGCGGCGGCCTCGATGCGCCGGACGGTCCCCCACAGGGCCCGTGTGGCGCCGACGCGGGCCCGCTCCGCCTCGTTGCCGTGGGTACGGGGGCGGCCGCCGAGGCCGGCGGAGCGCCGCAGTTCCGCGAGGATCGCCCCGCGCTCGGCCTGCACGGCGCCCGCGGCGTCCACGTCCCCGGCCCGGTCGGCGGCGTCCAGCCGCTCGTCGAGCGCGGCGAGCCGCCGGCGGTAGGAGGCGCGTGCCGTCTCGTCCAGCAGCGGATCGGCCGGCGCGTCCGCCAGCCCGGAACCGCCCGCCACCAGGTCGAGCGCGGGGATCTCCCGACCGGGCGCCGCCAGAAGCGCGCGCAGGTAGCGGGGGCCGCGCCCGTCGGGGACCCGGGCCGACTCGCCGCCGGCGTCCAGCCGCCAGTCGCGCCCGTCGAGCACCCAGCGCCACCGGCCGTCGGGCGGAGCCGACGGTGCGGGTGCCGCGGACGGCGGCAGGTCACGGAGCAGCCCGTCCATGCCCAGGCGCTCGGCGATCGACCGTGCCTCGGTCACGTCCCGCGCCGCCCGCTCCCGGTCTCCGGCGCCGTCGCGCCGGGTCAGGGCCTCGGCCCGCGCCGCCAGGGTCCTCGCCAGCCAGGGCAGGGCGCCAAGGCGGCGGGACAGTTCCGCGGCCGCGTCCAGGTGACCGACGGCGGCCCCGGGCCGGTCGAGGCGTGCCGCCAACCGGCCCAGGTAGTCGTCGACGGGACCGGTGATCGTGTTGGCTCCGCCCCAGACCACGAGCCGCCCGGAGTAGGGCAGCAGCGCCTCGTACAGAGCGGCGGCGGCCGCCGGGCCCCCGGTGCGGGCGGCGACGGCCGCGAGGTCGGCCAGCGCGCCGGTCCAGCGCGGGCCGGTGCCGGCGAGGACGGCGGGCAGCAGCCGCTCCAGTTCCAGACCGGCTTCGGTCGCGCGTCCCGACTCCAGCATCGCCCGGGCCGCCGTGGCCTCGAAGAAGTGGCCGGGCAGCCTGCGGGCCATCCGCTGCCAGGGTTCGACCGGGGTTTCCGTGCGGCCGCGTACGACGGCCAGTTGGTGGCGCACCGAACCGGCCAGCCGCTCGGTGTCGCGCACCCCCGTCCGGTGCCCGGCGGCGAGTACCTCGTCGGCCAGCGCCGCGGCCTCGTCGAACCGGCCGCGGACGGTGGCGAGCATCGCCTGCCGGGCGAGCGCCACCACGCGGGCGTCGGTCTGTCCGGCCTCCTCCGCGGCGCGCGCGTAGACGCCGAGCGCCGCCTCGGCCGCCGCCAGGTCCCCGGCCTCGGCGTGCGCCACGAAGCGCCAGAACAGGCCGCGGCTCTCCGCCGCCGCGTCGCCCGCCCGGCGGGCCTGGGTGACGATCTCCCCGGCCGTGGCCAGGCGCTCCGCGGTGGCGGCCGGGTCCCACAGCGCGTGCAGCCGGCTGTCGAGGACCTCGGCGAGGGTCCCCGGGTCACCGGACGCTCGGGCCAGGCCGAGCGCCGTGTCCGCCAGGTCGCGGCGGCGCGCCACGGCTGTGGTGTCGGCGAGCAGTTCGCGTGCGAGGCGTGCCAGTACGCGGGCGCGGACCGCCGGGGCGAGCGGTCGTTCGGCGGCCGCCTCCAGCAGGCGGAGGAGTCCGAGGTCGGTTTCGAGGAACTGGGCCCGCGAGGGGGTCACCAGTGCCAGGTGCGCCACCGGATCGGCGCCGTCGTCCAGTCCCTTCAGCCGGTCGGCCAGGGACAACGCGGGACCGGGAAGCCCGCCCGAGACCAGCCACAGGGCGTGGACGGCTTCGGGCGGCAGGCCGGGTACGAGCCCGGCGAACTCCGTGCCCGACAGTCCGCCCAGCCTCAGCTCGGTCCCGTCCCCCGTGAAGTCCCGGGCGGCGACCAGGAGGGTCCGAGGCCCGGGGGGCGGATCGGAGGCGGGCCCGTCATCCCCCGTGACGGCGTCCGCTTCGTCGGCGTCGGCCAGGAGGAGGACGGGCTCATCCGGCCGGTGCGGTGCGGCAGGAGCCCGGGAGGGTGCGCGGTCCCCGGTGCTCTCGACCCGGATGCCGCGCCGGGCGGCCAGCTCGGCCGCGGCGGCCAGCAGCGCGGTCTTGCCCACCCCTGGCGGCCCGGTGACGACCAGGCGCTCGCCGCCTCCGGCTCTCAAGCGGTCGAGGAGGGCCTCGAGCGCCGAAAGCTCCTGTTCACGGCCGATGAGGGACACGCCCCAGCCTAACCGCGGCCGTGGTGGGTGCCGCCGGTGCCGGCGGGCGGCGGGAACGACCGGCGCCGTCAGACCTGCACGGTGCCGCCGTCGACGAAGATTTCCGTGCCGGTGACGAAACGGCTCTGGTCGGAGGCGAGGAAGAGGACCACGTCCGCGACGTCGTCCGGCTCGCCAATGCGGCCGAGAGGGATCCGCGAGACCAGCAGCTCCTTCATCCGCCTGCCCTCCTCCGTGTCCGCCCGGATGGCCGCGTCGAGCTGCGCCGTGGCGATCGTGCCCGGGCTGACGGCGTTGACCCGGATGCCCCGGCCCTTGAGCTCGTTGGCCCAGGTACGGGCGAAGGACCGGATCGCGGCCTTCGTCGCCGAGTAGACGCCGAAGCCCTCGGGCCCCTCGATCGTCCAGATCGAGGCGGTCAGGATGACGGACGCACCGTCGTTCATCAGCGGCAGGGCCTTCTGCACGGTGAAGACCGTGCCTTTGACGTTCACGCCGAGGAGGAGGTCGAGGTGCTGCTCCGTGAGCTCGGCGAGCGGCGACCTCTCCCCCGCCCCGGCGTTCGCGAACAGCACGTCCACCCGTCGGCCGTCCGCGGCGACGCGCCCGAAGAGGCGGTCCAGGTCCGCCGGGACGGCGATGTCGCCGCGGACGCCGGTCGCTCTCGTCCCCATGGACGCGACCGCGGCGTCGAGCTCCTTCTGCCGGCGGCCGGTGACATATACGTGGGCGCCCTCGTCGGCGCATCGGCGGGCGGCGGCGAGGCCGATCCCGGACGATCCACCGGTCACCACCGCGGTCTTCCCGTCGAGTTGCCCCATCACGTCCTCCTCGTCCGCGCTGCGGCACCGCACCGCGATCAGACGCCGTAGATCCGTTCGGGCCGCACCATGACGGCCGCCCGGCGATCGGCGGCCATGACCCTGTCGTATTCGTCCCAGTCGTCATGGGTGCCGCCCGCCGCGGCGAAGATCTCGCGCAGCAGCAGGCGCGTGCCGTCCGCATCGAGCGACGGATGCGGGTCGTCGGGGCCGATGATCTCGGCGGCCCCCTCCACCGTCACCCAGTGCCACCCCGAGCGCACGCACGCGGCGAGCCGGGGACGCTCCCTGAGGTTGCCGAGCTTGACCTTGCCGTAGGTCACGAACGCCACCACGTCCACGTCGGCGAGCGGATGCCTCATGACTCCGAGGTTGACCACGGAGGACTGGATGCTGCGGTCGGCGCGGAGCGTCGACACCACACCGAGGCCCTGCTCGGTGCGGGCGAGCTCCGCGAAGTCGTTCAACGTTGCCACTCGGTTCCCCTGCCGGTCTCGGGCGTGGGCCGCGGACGTGACCCGCGCGAGCGCCCACGGCGTGCGTCGTCGGGACCACGATGACACGTGATCACGGCACGGACCCGCCGGCGTCCGGGGCGGCGGCCGCCGGGCGGGACGCCGAGTTGCAGGGTGACGGAACGCCACATAGCGTCTCGTCTCGTCGCAACACCCTCATGTCAGCCACCAGATCGGCCTGCCGACGACGCTGCCGGGTCCCGGTGATTCCCTGCCGCAACCCCGCCGTCACCGATGAGGGACGTGCACGCCCACGAGACTTCCCTCCCGGGAACCGGGACGACCGGAGATCAGCCATGCCCGACCTTTCCAGTCTGCTTTCTCGGCGAAAGATCCTGCTCTCCTCCGCCGCCGCGGTGACCGCGGCGACCACGGGGGCCTTCGGCCTGGCCTCCCGGACACCGGAGGCGGCGAAGGAGACGAGAGCGGCGGCGGACGCCGCGGGCATCAGGCCCTTCCGCGTCGACATTCCGGAGGCGGACCTCGCCGAGCTCCGCCGGCGCGTCGAAGCGACGCGCTGGCCCGACCGCGAGACCGTCCCCGACCAGTCACAGGGCGTCCGGCTGGCGACGATGCAGAAGCTGACGCGCTACTGGGGCAAGGACTACGACTGGCGGAAGATCGAGACGAAGCTCAACTCCCTTCCGCAGTACAAGACCAGGATCGACGGGCTCGACATCCACTTCATCCACGTCCGGTCCCGCCACAAGGACGCCCTGCCGATGATCCTGACCCACGGCTGGCCGGGCTCGGTGCTGGAGTTCCTGAAGGTCATCGACCCCCTCACCAACCCCACCGCCCACGGCGGCCGCGCGCGGGACGCGTTCCACCTCGTCATCCCCTCGATGCCCGGTTACGGCTTCTCCGAACGGCCGACCACCACCGGTTGGGACCCCAGCCGCATCGCCCGGGCCTGGGCGGTGCTGATGCGGCGTCTGGGGTACACGCGTTACGTCTCCCAGGGCGGGGACTGGGGCGCGGTGGTGTCGGACAAGATGGCGGCGCAGAAGCCCCCCGGGCTGATCGGCATCCACGTCAACATGCCGGCCACCGTGCCGCCGGACATCGCCGAGAAGCTCGCCTGCGGCGACCCGGCCCCGGCCGGTCTCTCGCCGGACGAGAAGGCCGCGTACGACAAGCTCAACGCCTTCTACAAGACCGGCTCGGGCTACTCGGCGATGATGGTCACCCGCCCGCAGACCGAGGGGTACGGACTGACGGACTCCCCCGCCGGGCTGGCCGCCTGGATGTACGACAAGATCGCCGCCTGGACCGACAGCGACGGCGACCCGCTGCGGGTGCTCACCAAGGACGAGATCCTCAACGACATCAGCCTCTACTGGCTGACCAACACCGCGGTCTCCTCCTCGCGCCTGTACTGGGAGAACAACGCCAACAACTTCAACGCCGTGTCGGTGTCCATCCCCGCGGCCATCACCGTGTTCCCCGGCGAGATCTACCAGGCACCGCTGAGCTGGGCGAAACGCGCGTACCACGACCTCGTCTACTACAACAAGGCTCCCCGCGGCGGCCACTTCGCGGCCTGGGAGGTCCCGGACATCTTCACCCGTGAGCTGCGCGCCGCGTTCTCGGCCCTGCGCGACCCCGGAACGCCGGGCAAGTAGCGGGGGAAGGGGACGTGCCCGGGCGTTTCGACCGCGGGAACCGCCCGGCCAAGGCGAAGACGCTCGCCGACGACACGGGACGACGCTGCTTCCCCGGCGCCGCGCCGGCGACCACATCCTGTCCCGGGCCGGGCTGAGGCCGGTCCACGCGATCCCGGCCCGACCACGGTCGTCGCCCGGGCGGGACGCCACCGGATGTCCGGTGGCATCCCGCGGCCTATGCTTTTCGGGTGGGGGGTTGCCCGCTGCGCCGGACACGGCAGGGAGGCGGTTTCCCGATGGCGAAGGTACTTTTCGTGATGACCGGTACGGCGTACTGGACGCTGAAGGACGGCACCAGGCACGCGACGGGTTACTGGGCCGAGGAGTTCGCGGCACCGTACAAGGCACTGACCGGGGCCGGCCACCAGATCACGGTCGCCACCCCTGGCGGGGTCGTGCCCACCGTGGACATGATGAGCCTGCGGCCCGACATGGCCGGCAGCGCGGAGATCGCCCTCGAGCTCGAGTCGATCATCCGCTCCGCAGAGGTGATGCGCAGGCCGATCCAGTTGTCGGACGCACGCCTGGAGGACTACGACGCCGTGTATCTCCCCGGCGGCCACGGTCCCATGGAGGACCTGTGGGCCGACGCCGACGCCGGACGCCTGCTGACCGCGGCGCTCGCCTCGGGCAAGCCGCTGGCCATCGTCTGCCACGCCCCGGCGGCGATGCTGTCGACGAGGATCCACGGCGAGTCGCCGTTCGCCGGCTACGAGGTCACGGCGTTCACCAACGAGGAGGAGGAAGCGGTCGGGCTCGCCAAGCAGGCACCGTGGACGGTCGAGACCGCGCTCATCGAACTGGGCGTGAAGTTCTCCAAGGGCGAGATGTGGAAGCCGTACACCCTGGTGGACCGCAACCTGTACACCGGGCAGAACCCCGCATCGGCCGCCCAACTGGCCGAACGCCTTCTCAAGGTGCTCTGACCGGGGGCGCGCAGCATGTGCGGCCTCGCGGTGGCTCATCACCGCGAGGCCGCGTCCCCATGATCCGAGCAAGGGGCGTCCCCACACCCGCTGTGCTTGCTCGGTCAAACAAGTAGAACATTGAACATAAATACGGGCAAGTAGCTTGATCCGCCATCAAGTCTTGAAGATCATCACAGCCCCGACCGGCCCGCCCGCGTTTTTCGGGCGGCGCTCGACGCGCGCGGGGCGCGGCCGCGCTCAGTGCGGAATCACCCAGTCCGGTACCCAGGTCCCGGGAGCGCCGTGGTCGGTCGATGTGGCGGCGAGGTGGGCGCGGAGGGTCGCCAGCGCAGGGTGGGGGTTGTCGCGGTGCCAGAGGAGCGAGTGCGGGTAGACGGGCGTCGGATCGGTCACCGGGATGCGGCGCAGGCCGTGGCCGGCGGGCCAGACCAGGCTGGTGCGCCCGCCCATGAAGGTGGCCAGGGCCGGGGTGTCGGCGACGGTGTCGAGGAGCGCGTCGGACCCGAAGTTGGGGCCGGTCGCCTCGATGGTGAGGCCGAACTCGGCGACGAGGTCGTCGTAGTACGCGGCCCACTCGGTGCCGGGGACGATGCCGGGCATCCAGATCCGGTGCCCGGCGAGCCGGGCGAGGGGCACCGACCGGGCGCCGGTCAGCGCGTGGGCCGGGCCGATGAGGAGCTCGAGCGGCTCGTCCAGCACCCGGACGGACTCGATGTCCGCGGGAAGGGGCCGGCCGGGTGGGGCGACGGCGCGGAAGGACGCGTCGATCGCACCGGACCGGATGGCGGCGACGGCCGTGTCGATGTCGAACAGCATCATCACGTCGAGCTCGATGTCGGGGTGCGCGCGGTGGAAGCCGCGCATCAGACCCGACTGCGCACTGCGCGAGGTGATCACGTCGACGCGGAGCGGACGGCTGCCCGCCTGCACCGACGCGACCGCGCGCTCGGCGACGCGCAGCAGCTCGCGCGCGTGGGGAAGGAACGCCTGCCCGTCGATGGTGAGGTCGGCGCCGCGCGGCGTGCGGGTGAACAGCCGCACGCCGAGGTTGCGCTCCAGCGCGGCGATGCGTTTGGAGACGGCCTGCTGGGTGACGGCCAGCTCGGTGGCGGCCTCCTGGAACTGCCCCGCGTCGGCGGCGGCGACGAAGGTCCGGACGGTGTCGAGGTCCATGCCGGCACACCCTACGGCCACAACCGCTGGTTGTGGCCAGGTGGCCCCTCGGTTGTTTGATCCCCGGGAACAGCGCCCGCTTTGATGCTTCCGATCGCGGATCGGTTGTACCGGTGAGTGGCGAGGGGGCAGTGGCATGAGGAGCGGGCACCGGCTGGGACGGCCGTTCGGATGGCTCTGGGGAGCGTACGGAACCAGCGAGCTCGGCACGTGGCTCGCCTTCGGCGCGTTCCCGCTGATCGCCGTCCAGGTGCTGCGGGCCGGACCGGCCGAGGTCGCCGCGCTCTCCTCCGTGGGGGCCGCGGTGGGCGCGGCCGTGGCGGTGCCGCTCGGCCCGTGGGTGGAGTTCCGCCGCAAGCGGCCGGTGCTGATCGCGATGGACCTGGTGCGGGCGGCGGGGCTGCTGACGATCCCCGCGGCGTTCGCGCTCGGCGCGCTCACCTTCCTGCAGCTCCTGCTGGTCTCGGCCGTCGTCGCGGCGGCGGACATCACCTTCCGCGCCGCCTCCGGCGCGTACCTGAAGACGCTGCTGCCCGCCGAGGACCTGCTCGTCGCCAATGCCCGGTTCGAGTCCACGGCATGGACGACCACGATCATCGGACCGCCGCTGGGCGGCGCGGCGATCGGCCTCCTCGGTCCGGTGGCGACGGTGGTGGCCGACGCGGTCAGCTACCTGCTCTCGGCCCTGGGCATCCGTGCGACGGGCGGTCACGAGCCGCGGCCCGAAACCGGGGAGGCCGCACGCCTGCGGGCCCGGGACCTGCCCGACGGCTGGCGGTACATCCTCGCCGACCCGACGCTTCGTCCGCTGTTCTTCAACACCGCCCTGTTCAACGGCCTGGTGATGGCCACCCAGCCACTGCTCGCCGTCATGATGCTCGGTCGGCTCGGGTTCGCACCGTGGCAGTACGGCCTCGCCTTCGCCGCGCCCTCGATCGGCGGCCTGCTGGGATCACGGCTGGCCAGGCCACTCGTCACCCGGTTCGGACAGCACCACGTCCTCGTCGCGACCGGTGCGCTGCGCGCGCTCTGGCCCGTCGGCCTGGCCTTCCTGACGCCGGGCACGGGAGGGCTGCTGCTCGTGATCGGTGTCGAGCTCGGGCTGATCTTCTGCTGCGGGGTCTTCAACCCCGTGTACGCCACCTACCGCCTCGAACGCACCGCGACCGACCGCGTCGCCCGCACGCTCTCCGCCTGGGCAGTGACGACCAAGGCCACGACCGCACTCCTGACGGCCGTCTGGGGCGTGCTGGGCGGCCGGCTCGGCCCGAGCGCCGCCATCGGCCTGGCCGGGGTGCTCCTGCTGGCGACCCCGCTGCTGCTCCCCCGGCACGACCGCACGCCCCGGCACGAGCCGGAACCGGCCCGTAGCCCCGCATGACGCACGGAGGCCGGCCGCTGAAGGCCGCGGCCGGCGCGCTGGTCAAAGTCCGCGGCGACCTGGCGCCACCTGGCGGGGAGACCGTACGGGCGCCGTCCCCGCAGCTGTGATGTGATCACGTGGGGTCCGGCGACGGGCCCCACGACAAACCCGCCAGGAAAGGTGCCGTCATGAACGATCGGGTCGGTCCCGCCCGCCACCCCGGTGCAGTCAGTGTCATTGGGGGTCCCACCACGGTGATCGACATCGGCGGGCTGCGCCTGGTGGCGGACCCCACCTTCGACGATCCGGGTGACCACGGCTACCTCACGAAGACCGCCGGGCCCGCCGTCGGCGAGGACGCCCTCGGCCCGGTGGACGCCGTCCTCGTCAGCCACGACCTCCACCCCGACAACCTGGACACCCGCGGCCGCGCCTTCGCCCTCGGAGCGCCCCTCGTACTGACCGGGCCCGCCGCCGCGCGGCGTCTGGGCGCCCCGGCCCAAGGGCTGCCGGTCTGGGAGAGCGTGGAGCTTCCCCGCCCCTCGGGTGGCACCGTCACCGTCCACGCCGTGCCCGCCCAGCACGGGCCCGCCGACGGTGAGCGCGACGAGCAGGGGCACGTGAACTGCGAGGTCACCGGATTCGTCCTGACTGGGGACGGACTTCCCACCGTCTACGTCAGCGGCGACAACGCCTCGCTCGCCGTGGTGACGGAGATCGCCCGTCGCATGCCGCCCGTCGACGTGGCCGTCCTGTTCGTGGGCGCGGCCCGGGTGCCGTCGAAGATGCGCGGCCGGCCACTGACCCTCACCGCGGAGCGGGCCGGCGCCGCCGCCTCGGTGCTGGGGTCGCCGGTGGTGGTGGCCGCCCACTGCGACGGATGGGCGCACTTCAGCGAGACCCGCTCCGACATCGAGCGGGCCTTCGACGACGCCGGGCTCGCCGGCCGCCTGCGCACCGCGGGCAACGGCGAATGGATCGACCTGGGCCACACGGTCACCGCACGTTGACCGACAGGCACGATCACTCACCTGGCTTTAATTCGGGTATTTGGCCGTGGTAGCTTCTGCCCTCGCAGCGGGATGGGCCTCCGGCAAAGACGACCGGTCACTTTCATCCTGGGTGACCCGGTCGGAGCCGCTACGGGCAACGCGGCAGCCGGCGGCCCGTCCCGCTGTCCCGCGAGGGCTCCACCGCGGAATCGGGCCTCGGGCAGGCCCGCTCTCAGGGGCCCGGAAAAATTCCCGGGTGGTGATGTCGAGAACCCCCGGGCGGCTCCGTCCCCGTGGCGAAGGCGGCCACAATGGGTCGCACCGGCACCAAGGAGAACCACGATGGCCAAGTACCTGCTGCTCAAGCACTACCGCGGCGCACCGGCCGCGGTGAACGACGTACCGATGGACCAGTGGACACCCCAGGAGATCACCGACCACGTCCAGTACATGCAGGACTACGCCGCCCGCCTCGAGAAGACCGGCGAGTTCGTCGACGGCCAGGCCCTCGCCCCCGAAGGCACCTGGGTCCGCCACGACGGCCACGGCCGCCCCCCGGCCACCGACGGCCCCTTCGCCGAGACCAAGGACCTCATCGCCGGCTGGATGATCATCGACGTCGACACCCACCAACGCGCCCTCGAACTCGCCGGAGAACTCTCCGCCGCCCCCGGCGCCGGCGGAAAGCCCATCCACGAATGGCTCGAGCTCCGCCCCTTCCTCACCACCCCACCCACCGCCATGGAATGCCACTAGACCGGGGCGCGGAGCCGTCGCGGGCAGGGCGGCCACCTCGGCGAAGGCATCTCGCGACGCCCGTGATCTTCCGTCCGGATCCGGGAACTCCCCTGCGGAAAGCGCACGTTGAGCGGATGACCGGGGGCCGCCCCGGGTCGACGGCCAGCGCATCGCGCGACAGTCAGGGAGGGTTCAGCACATGGACGACATCTTCGGGGAGATCGTCGAAGAGATCGTGGAGGAGACCGCCGAGGAGATCGGCGGAGAGGCCGCCGAGGACATCGTCGAAGGACTCTTCGACTGACCGTGAGCCCAGGGGCATGCGGCCGCGGTCCGACCGCCGCCGCATGCCGGGCGGACTGACCGCGAAAGGGCCGCCGTCCGTCGACGGCTCACTCACACGGTGCGTGGCGCACGCCGGACTGTGTGAGGCCCGCCTCTCGGCCCGGCGTTGACGGGAGGGTCGGGCGATCACCGGAACGCGCGGTCAGGTGGTCAGTTCCGACTGCGCCGACGCCGTGGTGAAGGGGGCGTGGCGGATGTACCACTCGGTGGCCAGCAGCCGCTCCCGGGCGACTGCCGGCAGGCCGGCGATCACCCCCGGCAGACCGCCGCGTTCGACCTCGGAACGGTGCGCGAGCAGGGCCGCGATCTTCTGCCGCATCCAGGGGCGGACGTCGACGGTCGCGGTGACCTGTTCGTCAGGAACGCCGAACACCGCTCTGCGCGCACCGATCACGTCCGCCAGCGCGGACACGGCGGAGTGCGGGTGGGTGGCCAGGTAGAGGGAGAGCGGCTGCCAGGGAGGACCGGCGTCCGGGTAGAGCCGCCCGAGCGCGGCCGCCTGGGCGGCGAGCACGGTCACCCGGTGGGTGTGCACGTGATCGGGGTGGCCGGGCAGCCCGCCGTAGGCGTCGTGGGTGACCATGACGTCGGGGCGGAACTCCCGGATGTGCGCCACCAGCCGGTGCACCGCCTCGTCGAGCGGCGCGTCGCAGAACCTCGGGGAGCCCGGGGCCGATGCGGGCACCCGCGCGTCGGCGTAGCCGAGCATCCGCGGTTCGCCGGCGCCGAGGATCCGCAGCGCCTCGGCCAGTTCCGCGGCCCGCGCGGTGTCCGCGGCCCAGGTCGTGGTGACGACCGCGGTACGCGCGCCGGCCGCCGCGTGACGGGCCAGCACTCCGCCGGCCGACAGCGACTCGTCGTCCGGGTGGGCGAAGACCCCGAGCAGGCTCGGCACGGGCATGGACGGACCGCCTTCCATCGCGCTGCGGGCAGCGGCCCGCCACGGCGGGCGACTCCCGACGTCGCGCACGCGGCCACCAATTCTCCCATTGCGTCGATGGTCCCAGGGCGTCACAGGAGTGCGTCGAGGACACACACTTCGGCGAGGTGGATGAGGGGTGGGAGGCGGACGGCCATAAGGGTGATGGGCAACGCGAGATCGCCGCATGAGTCAGGATCGGCAGGCCGAGCAGGACGCACCGAAGTCCATGAGACGACTCCGCGTCATCGTCCGACCAAGGTCTTCGTTGTCGGAGCACCGCTTTCAGGCAACGACCGCGACACTATGACGGTGGACGCACCTGGCGAGTACCGCGATCAACGGTTGCCCCTGCCCCCAAGACCCTTTCTGCCGGACGTGGCCGCGGCGCGAAGTCGCGGGCCGGCGGACGTTGTCGAGGCCCGCTGGCAGTCCCTACGGCTCAGCCGGCAGTGGCTGCACGCCGTGCACCAGATCCGCTCGCCCGGGCGCCCGTATCCGGGCATCGTCCCGCTGCTGGAGGCAGCTGCCGCTCAACCACGACTGCGTCGGCTGTACCCGTTCACCAGCCACTTCACCCTGCTCTTCAGCAGTTCCACCAGCCACCCCTGGACCGTGCAGGGCGGATCGGTCGAGCCCCTGCACAACGGGCGGTTCAAAGTTCGGCGACGCGGTCCTTCCGCGGTGATCGGGGAATTCGGAACCGCCGAAGAGGCTGTGGCTCTCGTACTCGAACTCCTGCCCACCGGTGTCGAACCCGTCATCACCGCCTCCGCAGAGGATCACGTGTGACGGTTTGCCCACGCCCGTGGTTCCCAGGACCCCGCCGCCTCTGCTCCGGAACGTTCACGGAAGAGCGTCCGGAGCCCTCTTCACCGTGCGCCGCGCTGTCGCGGTACGCGTCGGGCCTCGTCCACGTGGTGGGCCTGCAGGAAGGCGAACAGGCCGGCCACAATGTCGTCCGACAGGCCGGCCAGGATCGACTCCGGTGAGTCGGAGGTGGAGCGGGCGATGGCCCCCACGAGGCGGGCGAGGTCGTCGGCCGCGGACTGCTCCACACAGGTCGGGTCGGTGCGTTCGTCGGCGGTCGGCTGACCGGTCATGGTGGATCCTCTTCCGCTGGGAGAAGGGGCGCGCCTCCGCGGCGGCCCCTCGGCGTCACGTAGACGAGGCCGCCCACACGGGTGTGACAGCTCGACGGTCGCCGCCGTCGCCGCACCCGACCGCACCGGCTTCACCACCGAGGTCTCCTACGACGAGGGCCGGACCTGCCACCCGGTCGAGGTCACCGATGCCCTTGACGACCCCGAACGGGACGTGGTCGGTGCTCCACGAGGTCGACCGGCTCGTGGGGAAGGCGTCCCGGTCGGATCGAACAGCGAACCACGGAGTGCGACGTCCAGCGATCGCTCGGCCTCCGCCGCGAGCCGGACGGTCAGGGGCGGCCGCACGCCGTACGTGGAACGTGCGCGCGGCGCTCGCCGTACGACCCGGGACGGGCGGCCGCCCAGTAAAGTCCTGGCATGCTGCTTTTCCACTTCACGCGGCCGGAGCGGTGGCCGCTGATCCTGGCAGACGCAGAGATCAAGGCCACCTGGCCGACGGATCAGAAGGACATGCCGGAGCTGGCACGGACGGTGCACCTCACGTCCGATCCCAGCCCCGCCTCGCTCCCGGAACCCTTCCGGGACTGCACGGTGCGGTTCACCGTGGAGGTGCCGGCACCGGAGGCGCAGCGCTGGCACGCATGGGCGGGCACCAGGCTGCCGGCGCAGACCGTCCACGTGCTGACCGCGACGCACTTCGGCGAGCGCCCCGACGAGTGGTTCGTCGTGGAGCGGGCCATCCCGTCGGCGGAGTGGGTTTCGGTCGTCGACCTGAAGGTGCAGACACCGCTGTGGCCGCAGCCGTAGCGGTCACCACAGGTCCGGAGCCGCACTGCCCGACGTGACGTCGACCGAGTCGGGGTCGAGGCCCGCCCCGCGGACGCATTCCGGCGGTGGGTGCCGTGCCCGCGGCGGCCCGGGGAATCCCCCGCCGAAAAATTGACGCGTCAAACATTAGATGCTTGTCTTGGCAAGAAATTCGGGGTGCCCGGCGCGACACCACCGGCACTCCCCCGGCGACGGCTACCCGAGGACAGGATCATGGCTGAACGTATGACGCGCGGCTTCGTCGTGACGGACCGGGAACCGAGATGCCCGTTCGACCCCTCGTCGCGGCTCGCGGAGCTGGGCCGGCAGGAGGGGCCGACCCGGGTCGCGATGTACGAACCGCGGTTCGGGGACGCCGATGTACTGGTGCTGTCGCGTTACGCGGACGTGCGTGCCGCGCTGGGCGATCCGCGGCTGCAGTACGGGCACCTCCCGCCGGCCGACGGGAGTCCGCGGACCCTCATGCCCGGCTTCCTCCCCGACTTCCACGGCGCGGAGCACACGAGGCTGCGCCGCATGATCGCGGGGGCGTTCACGCCCAAGCGGGTCAGGGCGCTGCGTCCGATGGCGGAGCAGATCATCTCCGAGCGTCTGGACGCCATGGAGGAGGCCGGGCGGGGCGTCGACCTCGTCGAGGCGTACGCGGTCTCCGTGCCGTCGATCGTGATCGGCGAACTGCTGGGAGTCCCCGCCTCCATGCACCGGGAGTTCCACAGCATCAGCGCCGGGGTCGTCAACTTCGCCAACTCCCCGGCCGAGTACTTCGCCCTGCTCGGCAAGTTCGGCGAGTACATGAAGAACCTCGTCGAGGAGGTCCGCAGGCATCCCACCGAGGGCCTGATCAGCACCCTGCTGCAGGAACGCCCCGGGGAGGTCGGCGACCAGGAGGTCATCGGGCTGTCCAGCGCCCTGGTGGTCGCGGGGCACGAGACGACGGCGTCGATGATCGGCGTGAGCGCGCTGGCGCTGATGCGGCAGCCCGACCAGCTCGCCGTGCTCCTGGACGAGTCGCGGTCCACGAAGGACGCCGTCGAGGAACTGCTGCGCTACATGAGCGTCTCGGGCACGTTCCCCCGCGCGGCGGCCGAGGACCTGACGATCGGCACGACGCAGGTGAAGGCGGGCGAGCGCGTCCTGGTCTCGCCGCTGAACGCCAACCGCGACCCGGAACTGGTGCAGGACCCTGACCGGCTGGACCTGACCCGTGAGGCGGTCGCGCACATGGCGTTCGGGTTCGGCGGCCACCAGTGCCCCGGGCAGCATCTGGCGCGCCTGGAGCTGGAACTGGCCCTGCCCGCGCTCTTCCGGCGCTTCCCGGGCCTGCGGCCCGCGGTTCCGGACGAGGAGCTGGTCTTCCACCGCGACGGGCCGAACGTGTACAGCCTGCAGGCCCTTCCCGTCAGCTGGTGAACCCCGGCGGGAACGGCGGACGGGGCGAGACCCGGTCTCGCCCCGTCCTGTCAGCCGTGCGCGGCGGCTCCCGTCAGCGCAGCGTGTACGCCGTGGGGATGGTCTGCCGTACGGTGTTGCCCTGGCTGTCGGTCGCGCTGATCCTCAGTCCGACGCCCTTGGCGGCCTGGTCCCGCCGGGGGTTCTTGACCGTCACGGTGAAGGTGTCCTTCCCAGCGGCCCTGGTGGTCGCCGGACGCCAGGTCCTGCCCCCGTCGAAGGTGGTCTCCGCCTTCAGGGACGTCACCTTGGGCAGGGCGGTGAGGCTTTCCTGGTAGTAGCCGACGACGCTGATCTCGTGCGCTTCCCCGGCCTTGACGGTGTTGTCCAGGGCCAGGCCGAAGTCGTAGCGCAGGAAGATCAGCGGCTCCGGCCGGCAGGCCGCCTCGTTGCTGCCGACCACCTCACCCATGCACGGGCTCAGCTTCGGCGCGTCGTCCTTGGTCGCCGAGGCGGAGGTGTACTGCCACACCGTCTTGACGTCGTTGGTCCGCGCCTCGAACGTGTACCGCGCCGACTTCGCCGGAAGGTCGTAGGAGACGAGGTCGCCGCCCTTGCAGCCGGAGAGCGCCAGCACCGCCGCGGCGGCGAGCACCATGAGGGTCCCTCTGCGGCGCCGTGCCGTTGGCACACCGGTCTTCATCGTGTCGGTCTCCTTAGCGGTGTCGAGTGCCATCACAGGGTCGTCCAGTCCTGGTCGGCGAGGTGCTCCTTGCGACCCTCGATCTCGTCACCGGACGCGTCCAGCAGCTTGAAGTCGCAGATGGAATCGAGGTTCGGCACGGTGGGCGAGGGAACCCGCCCGCAGGACGGGATCTCGATGAACTCGTGCTGGAGAAGCTCGTCGTCGACGATGCCGATCAGTGCCTGGCGGCCGCCGCCACTGCCCGTGAGGTAGACGGTGGGGTAGAAGGTGTCCCCCTGCCGGCAGCCCGCGCACGGTCCGGCCGCGACCGAGAAGCCCGACTTGGTCCGCACCTGCGGCACCGCCCCCGGTACGGCCGGGCCCGCGTTCCAGTGGATCTCGTTCTTGCCGCTGAGGACCAGCTCGTTCATCTCGGTGCGGTTGTGCTCCAGGAAGGAGTCCGCTCCCCGGTCGGCCCAGGAGGCGGTGAAGCCGCTGATGGCGTCGTCCTGCCGCTTGACGAAGGCGGTCATGGTCCGCTGCGTGGACGGTTCCGGCAGGGACACGTACGACGTGGTGGGAGTGGCCCGGAGGTACTGCCGCCAGCTCAGCTGGTGGACGGTTCCGGGCCGGGCGGCGTGGAAGTGCAGGTCGACCCGGTCGAGTTCGTCCTTCCCGACCCGGTAGTCGTTCGGCCCGATCTGCCCGTCCTCGTGGTACCTGGCGGCGTACGCCCTCGGCACGGCGCTGCCGCCGAGACTGATCCTGACGTGCGACCGGTCGGCCTTGATCCGCTTGATCAGGTCTTCGGCCTCGGCGTAGGGCACCGTCACGATGGGCAGTGCGGCGTACGCCTGGATCGCCGGGCAGCTCTGCGGCCCGTCCGGACACTGGTCGAAGGTCGAGGGGCTGCCCAGTGAGGTGAGGCCCGGTGCCGCGACCAGCACACCGACGGCGCCGGCGGCGGCAGCGGCGGCCACCCGCTCGTCCCGGAGCTTCGGGTAGTCGCAGGTGCTCTGACAGATGTCGGTCGGCGTCAGGAGGACCAGCTTGCCCCGCGCGCCGGCGTCCGCGAGTTCGGCGGCGGAACCGGTGCCCGCGTGGACCACCTGCAGGCGGCCTTCGACGGGCAGCCGGGGAACCGGGATCGCGGCCTCACGGGTGCTCGGGTCACCGTTGTCGCGCAGCCATCCCTGCGTCTCGCCCAGTGTGGCGTTCGGGGTCACGTAGCGTGCGGACAGGCTGGTGGGGGCGCCGCCGCCCGTGGTCCGCATGGTGACGACGGGGGTCGTCCGCGAGCTGTAGAAGTCGTGGGTGAAGGTCCCCTCGCTCACCTTGCCGGTGGGCAGCACCCACCAGTTCGGTTCGACGCCCTTGTAGTCGTACGAGAGCACCGTGCCCATCGACCAGGCCCCGGTCGCCGAGACCCGGTTGACGACGTCGGTCGCGTTGTAGGTTTCGGTGGCCTCCGGGTACTGGACGCGCAGGGGCTTGGCCTTGCGCAGGTCCAGCGTGACCGTGGTCGCCTTGGTGAGGCTCACCTCCGGTGCGATCGGTGCGGCCTGTTGCAACTCGCCGGCCGCGTCGCGCCAGGTGACCGGCATCTCCACCGCGTAGGTGCCGCGGAAGAGCTGCTCGGTCACGGTCTCCGCACCGACTTCGGAGACCTGGCCCGCGTGCAGATGGATCTTGTCGTCGACCGGCATGAAGCCGGCGGTGCCGTAGCGGACGTCGGTGGCGCCCTTGGGGGCGACCACGTTCAGGGTCAGCGGGAACTTCTGGGCTTCGAGGAAGGTGTGGACCCCCGAGGCCAGCCGTATGTCGCCCGAGTCGTCACGGGCGCTCAGCAGCCCGTTGTAGCCGCCGAAGGGCCCGTCGCCACTGCCGAGCACCCTGCCGTCGAGCGTCACCGAGACCTCGGCGGACCCGCCTGCGGGGACCACCACCGTGTCCGTGCTGAGCGTGAACAGCCCTGCCGCGGCCGGCTTCCCGTCGGCGAAGGAGACCGGCAACGTGAGATGCAGCGTGGTCGCCTCGTCGCCGCGGTTGGTGTACGTGATCTTCTTCGTCACCGGCGAGTGCGGGAAGGCCAGCCGGCCGAAGTTCAGGTTCCCCTTCGGGACGATCCGCGGATTGGTCGCGGTCGCGAGGTCCACCAGGCCCCTGCCCTGGGCGTACATGTCGTGCCCCAGGTCGGTGGCGGTGTCCATCAGCAGAGCCTTGATCTGCTGACCGGACAGCTCCGGGTGCTGCTGGGCGACGATCGCCGCGGCGCCGGTCACGTGCGGGGTGGCCATCGAGGTTCCGTCGGCCGCGGTGTAGTACTGGTCCACCGGCGTGCCCATGGCCGTGCCGGCGGCGCGTGCCGCGACGATGCCGACGCCCGGAGCCGCGATGTCGGGCTTGGCGGCGCCGTCCCCGATCCGCGGTCCGCGGTTGGAGAACGTCGCCATCTCGCCGTTCTTGTCGACGGCCGCCACGGTCAGCGCGTCGTCGGCGGAGCCCGGGGAGACGACCTTCTGGGGGACGAAGCCGGAGTTCCCGGCCGCGACCACGAACAGGGTCCCGGTGGAGCGGCTCAGCTCGTTGAGCGCCTGGCTCATCGGGTCGGTGCCGTCGGTGGGCTCGCCACCGAGGCTCATGTTGACGACCTTGGCCCCCGAGTGCGCGGCCCAGTCCATGGCCGCGATGATCCCGTCGTCGGGGCACTGCCCGTTGTCGTCGCAGACCTTGCCGACCAGCAGCCTGGCGCCGGGGGCCACGCCCTTGCGCAGCCCCTTGGACGCGGCGCCGCTGCCGAGGACCGTGGACGCCACATGGGTGCCGTGCCCGTGCCCGTCCTTGGCACCCGTCGGACTGCCGGTGAAGTCGACCTGCCCGGCGATGCTTCCGGACACGTCGGGGTGGGTGGCGTCGATGCCGGTGTCGAGCACCGCGACGGTCACGCCGGTGCCGTCGTAGCCGCGTTCCCAGGCGACGGGCGCGCCGATCTGCGGGACCGACTGCTCGAGGTCGACGTGGGACATGCCGTTGAGCCAGACCTTCCTGACCCCGGCCAGGGAACCGGCGGACCGGGCGGCCGCGGACGTGGCGGCCGTCTTGCCCCGCACCTCCTGCCACCACCGTCCGCCGTCGGCGACGTTCATCGAACGGCCGTTGATGCTGGGGAGCGACCTGCCGCCGGACGCCCCGGCGACCTTGCGCGTCTTCTCGGCACCCGCCGTGTCGGTGTAGGTGACGAGCACCGGGACCGTGTCGCCCTTGCCCGCCGCGACGAGCGTCACCAACTGGGTGAGGTCGAAGAGCCCCCAGTCGAGCAGACCCTTGCCGACCAGCGCGAGGGCGTCGTCCGGAACGACGTACACCTTGCCCTGACGGGTGATGGTGTGGAACACGACCGGGGTTCCGTCGGGACGCGCCGCGCTCTCGGTGTCGCGGACGACCGGCTTCCCCTTGTCGTCGACGCCGACGTGCACCTTGTCGCCGGTGATCAGCGTGACGGGGACGGACCCGCCGGACGCGGCGACGACGCGCGCCAGGTCGCTGTCGGCGATCACGGTCGGGCTGCCGGTCCGTACGACACCGGGTCGCGGGGTCTGCCGGTCCGGCTCGGCCGCCTGGGTCGCCGTCGTCGACACGATCATGCCGAAGACGGTCAGACCGACGGTCACCGCGCCAAGGCGTCTGTTGAGACGCTTCCTTGCGCTTGGCCTCATCTATGAGTCTCCTGTGAGATGTGACGGGGAACATCGGGGGAGGTTCGGCGTGGAGGCGTGCCGGAGGCCGGCGTTCACGGTCCGGACACGGCCTCCGCGCTAGAGCGGTTCGTACTCGCCGTCAGCGGCGGCATCACCCGCGTCCTCGGTGGTCGGGGCGTCTGCCGGCTCGGCCTGCGGTACTGCCGGTGCCGGTTCGTCCTTCGCACGGCGTGCCGAAACGGCCGGGCCATCAGCCGGTTCGGGTGTCAGCGGTTCTGCGGGCAACATGGGCACGAGTGTGCAACCGGGCCCGGGCCCGGCTCGATTGGTCAGATGCGGGATTTAATCCGGCCGTCGGCCCGCCGGCATTTCTTCGTACCCGGCGACGGCCGGCGCAATTTACTCGTCGCCCGGCGGCGGTTGGACCGGCTCGCCGACGAGACCCGATTCGACGACCTTGATCGCGAGGGCCGTCCGCGACGTGACGTCCAGTTTGCGCATCGCCGACTTCACCTGGCTGGCGACGGTCTGCGCCGACACCGTCAGCGTGTCGGCGATCTGCCGGTTCGTCAGTCCCTCGACCAGCAGCCGGGTCACTTCCAGCTCGCGCGGCGAGAGCCGGTTGCCGTAGCCGGGACGTCCCCGGCCGCGCGCCGCCGCGGGGGCGTCCCCCGCCCGTGCGGCGAGGAACCGGGTGATCCGGTCGGCGTCGTTGCGGGCGCCGAGTTCCGACATCGCCCGCGCGACGTCGGACAGGAGCGGCAGCCCGGCCTCGTCCCGGCCGTCGGCGAGCAGGCAGCGGGCGGAGCGCTCCCGGGCGAGCAGGGCGTCGTACGGGCGCGGCAGCGCCTCCCACGCGGCGGCCGCACGGCCGAACAGCGTCACGGCGTCCGCCGGGCGGCCGTCGGCCTCCGCCAGGATCGCGCGGCACAGGACCAGGGACGCCTGCGGCGCCGGGGCGTCCCGGTCCCCCAGGGCCGCTTCGAAGGTGTCCACCAGGTCGGCGGCACGGCCGAGGCGACCGGCGGCGGCCAGGGCCGCGATGCGCGCCGGGGCGAACTCGACCGCGCGGGACCAGAGTCCGCCGCCGACGGCGATCTCGGCGGGCTGGTCGGTGAGGCGGAGTGCCTCGTCGACGTCGCCGTCGCGCAGGCGCAACTGGGCGAGCGCGGCCGCGGCTTCGATGCGTTGCTGGTCGTCGCGCCCGGCGAAGCGCAGCCGCTCCTCCGCCGTCGCCCGGTCTCCGGCGGCGGCCTGCATCAGGCCCGCCACCAGGGCCGCCTCGCTGCGGTCCTTCAGCCGTACCCCGCTGTCGTCGTCGACCAGGCGCGCGGTGCGCTCGGCGAGTCCCGACCAGGCGCCGGTGAACCAGTCGAGGTGGGCCCGGGAGGAGGCGATGCTGTCGAGGTAGTCGAGGAGCTGATGGCGTTCGGCGAGTGCCTGGCCCTTGGCCAGCCGCGCCCTGGCCTCGTCGTACCGTCCCCATCGCGTCGCCTCCTCGCCGACGTTCGTGTGGCCTATCGCGACGATGGACGCCTCCCGCGGGTCGGAGACGTCGTCCGGGATCTGCCGGGCCGCCTCCCAGCCGGCCTCCTCGCCGAGCATCAGCAGCGCGAAGGCGCGCTCCACGGAGATCCGCAGGAGGTCGAGGGAAGCGATCGAGCGGGCCGGCGGCGGCGCCTCCTGCAGCCACCGCAGGTGTTCCGCCACCGGCCGTGCGTTCCCCAGGGGCAGCGCGAGCAGGATGCGGGCGCGCGCCGCCTCCGGCGAGTCCGGCGGGAGGTGGGGCAGCGCCGTGAGGATCTCACCGCGGCCCGCCTCGATCTCGCCCGCCACCATGAGCACCCGGCCGACCTGGAAGCGGACCGGCGCCTGCTGCCCCGGCGTCAGTACCTGGCCGCCGAGGGCCGACCGGAGCGATTCGATGATCTCCGAGTACGGGTCGGAGCCGGACAGCGCCTGGAACTGGATCTTCGTCACCAGCCGCACCAGTGGCTCGGCGGGGAGGTCCATGCCGGTGACCAGGCTGTGCATCAGCAGGGCCGAGGTGGCCACGTCCCCGGACTGGACGCAGAGGTCGGCCGCCTGCTCGGTGTACCGGCACGCCGCCTCGACGTCACCGGCCAGCCGGAAGTGCCGGGCCAGCTGCGCCACGGGCGGCAGCGGCCACTGCGCCAGTGCCCGGCCCGCCCGCAGGTGCATGGCACGCCGTTCCTCGGCCGGAATGGCGTCGTACACGGCGTGACACGCCAGCGAATGGCGGAACGACCACTGGCCGGGCCTCAGCTCGCGCAGCAGGCCGCCGCCGAGCGCTTCGGCGGCATGCGCGGCGAACCGGTCCTCCGGCAGGCCGGTGACCGCGCGCAGGGTCTCGTAGTCCGCCGGTCCCGACAGCACGGACACCGCGTACAGGATGGTGCGGGTATCGGGCCCGACCCGGCCCACGCGCTCGAGCATGGCGTCGCGGATCGTGGGCGGGACGTCGATCCGGTCCAGCCGCCGGCGTGCCCATCCGCCGTCCTGGCGGATGAGGTCGGCCCGGTCGTGCATCAGCCGCACCGACTCCTCCACCGCCAGCGGTACGCCCTCGGTGCGCGCGTGCAGGAAGGCCGCGAACTCGGTCGAGACGTGGTCACCGGTCAGCATCGACGAGACCAACGAGGCGGTCTCGCCGACGTCCAGCGGCTTCAGCGTCAGCCGCACCAGGTGCGCGTCGGCGGGCGGCCGTGAGGTCAGCCTCAGCAGCAGCGAGCCCGACGGCACTTCGTCCCGCCGGTGGGTCAGCACCACGCTCACCGGCTGCGGTCGGCGGGAGACCAGGAACAGCAGGAATTCGAGGGTCGCCTCGTCGGCCCAGTGGACGTCCTCGATCGCGAGGACCGCCACGTCGAGCCGGCCGAGGAGCTCGACGAGGGCGCGGAACAGCCGGTGCTGGGCCGCGGTGGCGTCCTCCAGCGGCTCCGGGGCCGGCGGCAGCTCGTCGGCCCACTCGGGGAACAACGGCCGCAAGGCGCCGCCCAGCCCGCTCAGCCGCAGACCGACAACGTTGTCGACACCATCGCGCACCGCGTCCACGACCGCCCCGAGCGTGTACGGCACCCGCAGTTCCGGGCAGGCCCCCACCAGGGCACGCCGTCCACGCGCGGCCTGGGCCGCCAGGAACTCGCGCAGCAGCCGGGTCTTGCCGATGCCCGCCTCGCCGTCGAGCAGGACGACCGCGGGGGTCCGTCCGAGGGCCGATTCGAGCGCTTCCAGTTCGCCCTCCCGGCCGACGAACCGCGGCGCGGACAGCGCCGGGAGCCGACCGGCTTCGGTACGGGCCTGTCCCACCACCGTCGTGCCCTCCCAGCCGTCCGCCGCCACGCCAGTGCCGACCTTATCCGGGGGAGATCATTTGGGTGGCGGGATCGGCTCGGACAGTTGAACGACAGGAGTTCCCGCGGGCCCCGCGCCGGGGCCTCCGACCACCGCGACGTCACCCGTTCGGCCTAACCGGTGCGGCGGCCCCGGGCGCCTCGTGCTGGCCTGGAAGGGGGTGTACGAGTGTGGCGACACCGTGTGTGACCTGCGACAACAGCATGTCGGCCGACCCCCGGTGCCGACCGGCGCAGCGTCCCGAAGCGCCGCGTGCCGCCCGCACAGACCACTACCACGGGAGTGACCCATGGCTGACCCCACCAAGCGCAGCGGCGGCGGCATGATGGACGAGCTGCAAGCGCTGCTCGAGGGTGCGACGAAGCTCCTGAGCGACAGCGGCCTGAAGGGCGTGGTCGACTCATGGCTCGGTAACGGTCCCAACGAGCCCGTCACGACGAAGCAGATCGAGAACGCGTTCGGCGCCGACAAGGTGGCCGAAGCCAGCAAGCAGGCGGGCATAAAGCCCGATGCCCTCGCCGCGGAGCTGCCCGAGGTCATCGACAAGGCATCTCCCGACGGCAAGATCGACATCCGCAGCAGCAGTATCGAGCCGTCCTCCATCGACGCCCGCAAGGAGTCCCTCATCGACGTGCTGGGCCACACGATCGAGAAGCCCCGCGGCTGACCGCAGGCGCGGACGGCCGGAGGGCCGGCGCCCCCGTGGCGCCGGCCCTCACGCCGCCGGCCTTCACGCCACCGCCTCGTCGCCGAACAAGCGGGCTGATCCCGGCAGTCATAAACTGAACCAGGCGCCATTCACCGCTTCGCGGCTCGGCAGAGCGCCGGGGGTGCCACGGCCGGTAGCCGCAGGAGACTGGGAGCAAGGAAACGATGAACGCCCCAGCGAGCACCTATCCCCCGGACCGAACGGCCCTGCTGATCATCGATCCGTACAACGACTTCCTGTCCGAGGGCGGGAAGCTGTGGCCCTCCGCCCAGGAGGTCGCGGAAGGCATCGACCAGCTCGACCACATGCGCGCGATGCTCGCCGCGGCCCGTGAGCTGGGCTTCCGCGTGTTCATCGTGCCTCACCACCAGACGCGGCCCAGCGACTACCGCACGTGGGACCAGCTGTCCCCGACCCAGCGCCGCGTCGTGGAGCGGCAGGTGTTCGCCCTGGGCAGCTGGGGAGCCGAGTGGCATCCGGATTTCGTGCCGCGCGAGGACGAGTTGGTCATAGGCCAGCACTGGTCATCGAGCGGATTCGCCAATACCGACCTGGACATGATGCTCAAGCAGCACGGCGTCCAGAGGGTCGTGTTCATCGGTATGAAGGCCAACACCTGCGTCGACACCACCGCCCGCTTCGCCCAGGAACTCGGATACCACGTCACCCTCATCCGCGACGCCATCGGCGCGTTCAACTGGGATGAGATGAAGGCGACCTTCGAGGTCAACGCGCCCGCGTACGCGCACGCCGTCCTCACCACCGACGAGTTCCTCACGATCGTGGGCAAGCGGCCCCGGGCGATGGCCTCGTGAGCGAAGGACCGGCACCGCCGTGACGACCACCGGGGATCTGCGGGAGAGGCTGCTGGGGGCCTGGCGCCTGGTGTCGTACGTCGCGGTCGACGAGGCGGGCGAGCGCTACTACCCGCTGGGTGAGGACGCGGACGGGCTGATCGTGTACACACCCCAGGGGTGGATGAGCGCCCAACTGGTGCGCCGCGACCGGCCCCTGTTCGCCGGGGGTCGGCTGGAGTCGGGCAGCGACAGCGAGCTGGCCGAGGCCGGCAGGGGATTCGTCTCCTACGCCGGCCGGTTCCGTGTGATCGACGAGCACACTCTCAGCCACGACGTGAGCATCAGCCTGTTCCCGAACTGGATGGGCGGATCGCAGTTCCGGGTCGCCCGCCTCGACGGCGAGGTGCTGGAACTCAGCCTGCCCGCCGCCACGGAACTGTGGGGGCGCACCCGCAACGCCGTCCTCACCTGGGCCAGGCTCTGACGGCCCGCCCGGACCCGCCGGGTGACGGCGGCACCGCTTGGTGCCTGCCTAGACTGCCGGGCATGGCATGCCGCATCAGTGAGCTGGTGATCGACGCCGCCGACCCCGACAGGCTGGCCGCGTTCTGGAGCGGGGTACTCGGCTACGTCGAACTCGGCCGGGAGGACGACGGGAGCATCGAGATCGGGCCGCCCGACACCGGCTTCGGCGGCCCGCAGCCCACCCTCGTCCTCAGCCCCAGCAGCGACCCGCGGGCCGCGAAGCTCCCTCTGCACTTCGACGTCAACGCCACCGACCGCGACCAGGACGCCGAGCTGGAACGGCTGCTCGCCCTCGGCGCCCGGCACGCCGACGTCGGCCAGACAGGCACCGAGAACTGGTACGTCCTGGCCGACCCGGAAGGCAACGAGTTCTGCCTCCTGCGCCGACGGCTGCGGCCCCTCTGACCACGGCGGCCGCGCCGCCGCATGATGACGTTCACGACCGCGTGGCGAAAGGCCGGGGCAGGGTGGCCGGCCCAACGTAGTGGTCCGGCGGTACCACGCCCCGGGCGGCGCACTCCGGCGGGTGCCGGCGTACGCCGCCCTCGGGTGGGGCGAGTTGCGGGAGGCGGCCCGAGTCGTCGTGGCGGTTGCCGGCGATCCGGGCGGTGTCGCCGATCTCGGCGCTCCTTCTCGGCGCCTACAGGCTGCGGGCGGTGATGTCGCCGTAGGCGGTGGTCGCGTGGACGTTCAGGCCGGCGTCGGCGCCGTCGGTGTTCTTCAGCGCGTTGTGGATCCGGCCGTAGGAGGTGGAGGCGTCGAGGACGGCGGAGACGCCGCGAGCGGCACCGACCGAGATCCCGCCGTGTTCGGTGCGCAGTGCGACGGTGCCGCGCACTGCCTCGGCGATCTCGAGGTCGCCCTTCTGGGTGCTGATCTCCGCGGAGCCGCCCAGGCGGCCCACCGAGACGTCGCCGGCGAGGAGGGCGATGCGGGCGCTCTCGGCCTCGTCGAGCTTGACCGTGACCTGCTGGCCCTCGACGACGACGTCGCCGAGCCGTCCCACGCCCCGGAGTTCGGCGGCGGCCGCCTTCGCCTCGACGCGGGAACCTGCGGGCAGCTGGACCGTCACCTCGATGGACCCGGAAGAGCCGAGGACACGGTTCTCCGCCGCCGGGACCCCGATCCGCAGGACGCCGTCGGCGCAACCGACCTCGGTCCGCTCCGCCGCCATCACGTCACGGCTCTTGGAGGGGTCCGCGGGCAGGACCTCGACAGTGGTGTCGGCCCGGTCCACGGCGATGAACCGGATGCGTCCGGCGGGCACGTCGAGGACGGCCGAGACCGGGGCGGGGGTGTCGAACTTCTGCATCGTGCTCTCCTTCGTCCGTATCGGGCGCTCTTGCGTCCCGGTGTTTCTGACATTGGAAACGCTACGTTGCATTCGTAGATGAGGCAACGACTTTGTTGCGTAACCCGGCTATTACTGCAGCTCATTGCAGGAAAATCGTTGCAACGGTCGTGAAGGCAATGCAACGATCCGCTTCGCAGACGTTGCAATGGACTATTCATGAACGCTACTCCCCCGCTCCCCGGCCGCAGCGGCAGCACTCCCACCAGGCCCGAAGGGTCACGCGCGCACTGCCCACGATGTGCCGCCGCGGTCGAGGACCACGATCGAGTCGCCGCTCACGGCGGGCGCGCCGACGGCCGCGCTGTCGAACCGACCTGTCCGGAGCGTGCGGCCGTGCTCCGCCTCGACGATCCGCGCGCCCGCGCAGTACCGGTCGGCCGCACCCCTGTGACCTCGACGTTCCGCGTTCGCCATGACGCATCTTCCCTGGTGCTCAAGACCTCGGGCCGCGTACAATCTCGCCCGGCCGCGGAGGACTTTCCTGAGCCCCGTCGTCGATCCGGGCGGCGGACGTCACTGCGCCCGGGAACCCTCGATGCCGCTTCTGCAACGCGCCCTGAACTGGGTCACGACGATCACGGCCGAACTCACCGATCCCGTCGACGACCCGTGCCACCACGACCCGGACGAGACCGGGGCATGCGAAGAGGCCGAGTGTCAGTGACGGCCCGCTCACGGCCGCCGGCCAGGGAGGCCGGCACTTCCGACGGCGGTGCACAACGCTCGAAATGACCGGCCCGGCCTGCTGAGAGACCCCGCGCCGGCAAGGTCACCCCGGACGGCCGACGGATGGCACGGGTGGCCTTGCTCGACTTGAGGCGGCGCCGCGTCACTTGCTTCACGGTCGCTTTCCGTGCGGCGGCCGACCGTGACGCGCTCCGACCCACTGCGGCTCGAGGGCAGGACCCTCCGGGTGAACCTCTCAGGCGTCACGTTCATGGACTCCACCAGCCTGAACATGCCGCTGGGCCGCCGCCTGCGCGCCCAAGCCGGACGAGGCACGCTCGAACTCTGCGCTCACCCGGTGGCCCCCGGCCTCGTCGGCGCCCGTTGCTGAGTACTCACGGTCAAAGGTTGCAATTTTTGCGCCGAATGCGGCTTTCGGGAAGAAGGCGATCTTCCCCTGGGTTACGCTCCCGAGGAGAATCGCCCCATACGCCGACCAGCGAACGCGGAGCGCTGACCATGCCCGAGACCCGCCTCAAGTGCCGCAACGCCTCGTCGGCCGCCGCCGTCGTGGCGGCCGGAGCCGAACCAGGCGATCGGCAGCACACCGTCCGGCAGGACGGCCGGCACGTCGTCATCGCGTACGCGAACACACGCTGGCCCTTCGACGTCGCCGAGTGGGCCGCCCTCGAGGGATACGCCAGCGACAAGGCCGCGGTCCGGGTCATGACGGCCCTCTGAGCCCGCCGACAGGCACACCACGGGCAGTGGGGCGAACCGGCCACTGCTGCAGCGCGACCGCCCCCCGCCCACCCGGCACCAGCCGGACGGGCCCAGGCCCGCCGCGCACGGTCAACACACCGGTCACGGGCTTCCGTGAGGCAAGGACGGCCTCAGGCCCCCATCAGGGTCACCGTCTCGTCGAGCGGTGCCCGACCTGTACGGGTGCGACCTTCCGAACCGTCCTCGAATCCGATCGACATGCCGCAGAAGAGGATGAGCTCGTCCGGGGGTGACACAATCTCCGCGACCGTCGCGTGATACTTCGCCCATGCCATCTGGGTGCAACTGTGCAGCCCTTCGGCGCGAAGCAGCAGCATGACGGTCTGCAAGTACATCCCGATATCGGACCATTGGGGCCGACCCATGTCGCGGTCGATGTAGCAGAACAGCGCTGCGGGCGCACCGAAGCACTCCCAGTTGGCGGAGGCCGCCCTGTGGCGCGCCTCCTGGTCCTCGCGCGCGACGCCGAGCGCGCCGTAGCGCTGTTCACCGAAGGCGGCGCGGCGCTCGCTGTACGGGGGTTTCAGCGCGAGCGGGTACTGCTCGTACTCCGGCTCGTCCCAGGGTTCGCCGGCAGCCAGTCGCTCTCGCGCCAGCTTCTTCAGTAAGTCCAACTGCCCGCCGGTCAGCACGTAGGAGTGCCACGGCTGGAGGTTCGACGCCGACGGCGCCCAGGCCGCGGCGGTCAGCACACGCTCCAGCATCCCTCGCGGAACCGGGCGGTCGCTGAACGAGCGCACCGCCCGTCGGGTTGCGACGGCTTCATAGACGTCCATGGACGCGGCTCTCCTTCGTTGGCATTCATGATCGTTACCTTCGGTACTGTAGTACTCGAGAAAGTATCGTTCAACACGGTTCTGTGTTTGACTATCTCCACCACGAACCCGTTGCCCGCGGCCATCGCCACGGGCCACCTGCCTTTGGAGCGCGTCCATGGCCACGCTGCTGCACCTCGACTCGTCCGTCCTCCCCGGCGAGGCCTCCACCTCCCGGTCGGTCGCTGCCGCCTTCCGCAGGGCATGGCAGGAAGAGGACCCGGAGGGCACGGTCGTCTACCGCGACCTCGCCGCCGACCCGGTGCCGCACATCACCGCCAGCGCCTGGTCCGCCGGGTACTCCGCCCCGTCCGAGCGCAGCCCGGAACAGACCGCGGCGTTCACCGCGCGCCTCCAGCTCATCGAGGAACTGGAGCGGGCCGACGCCGTCCTGATCGGTGCCCCCATGTACAACTACTCGATTCCGTCGACCCTCAAGGCGTGGGTGGACAGCGTTCTCCTGCTCGGACGCACCGCGGGGGAGACTCCGTCCGCCCAGGGCACACCGGTCGTCGTCGTCGCCAGCCGGGGCGGCTCCTACGCTCCGGGCACTCCGCGTCAGGGCTACGAGTTCGTGCAGAACTACCTGGAGGCGGTGCTGTACGGCACGCTCGGCCTGGACGTGGACTTCATCGTCCCGGAGCTCACGATGGCTCCCCGCAACCCGGCCATGACCGAACTCATCCCTCTCTACGAGGCCTCCCGCAGGCGCGCATTCGAGGATGCCGGCACCAAGGCCAGGGAGATCGCGAAGCGCATCGCCACCGCGTGACGCGGCCTCCTCGCCGTCCCGGCCCTTGCCGTCGCGCTACGCCGCCGACCCGGCAGGGCGTCGGGCCCCGGCGGCGCGGGGGCGCGGCTCGGGCACGCGGCCGGGGCGGGCCCGGGAGAGCCGGCCGGCCGGGAGGGCATTACGGCCGTCGTGCCGACGGCTTTCGCCGTGAACGCCCTGCGGCAGGAGAAGGCCGCACCGTCGGCAAGTGGAGCGGCACCGCCTACGCCCCGCCGCCCCCGGGATGCGCGAAACGGGTCAGCAGGTCCTCGAGCAACCCATGTTCACCGGGGCCCAATGCCGCGACCGGACGCCCGGCCATCGGCTCCGCGGCCGCATGAGCCGCGTCGAAGAGCTCGGTGCCCTGCGGCGTGACATGATCCCCGCCTTGTCCGAACCCGTCGCCACACCGAGGTCACGCTGCACTGTGGGCCCGCGGTCGACCAGGGGCCGGTCGGTGGCGAGCGAGACGGTGCCTGGCCAGGGGGCCGGCCCAGCCGTGTGTCGGCTCAGGCGGAGACCTGTGGCGACGCCGCCCCCAGGTAACGCACGGCCGTCTCCCCGCAGTGGGGGGCGAGCAGGCCCTGCAGCTCACGGGCGGCGGCTTCGAGGAGGTCGCCGTCCCGGGAGGCGTGAAGGGTCTCGAGGATGAAGACGGCCCTCGTGGAGTCCTCGGTGACGCGGGTGTGGTGGGAGTCGCGGTGGTTCCAGTAGCGCGTCAGGACCCGGATGGCGTCGGCGTAGACGATCTCGCCGGGCTTGGGGTGCTCGACGGTGCCGGGTTCGCCGAGCGGGGTGAAGCTCTCGGTGCCGTCGGCGAATCGGATGACGACGTCGCCGGTGACGTTGTCCAGGTCGAAGGCGCCGGCGGGCAGGCCGTGGTGGACGGAGACGGCGTTGTACGAGTCGACCGGCGCGTTGATGCGCGGGAGGGTGCCCCTCTTCGCGAGGCGGCGGCCGAGCGCGTCGACACTGGGACGGATGCGGCGCGGGTTGGTGCCGAAGGAGCGGTAGGCGGTGTGCCAGGCCTCGACGCGGGGGTCGGTCTCGTCGGCGGGGCGCCAGGTGCCGTCGGCGAGCCGCTGCTCCAGGTCCTCCAGGGTCTCGGTGGTGCGGGGCCAGGCTTCACGGCCGCGCAGTCCGGTGGCGGTGACCAGGGCGACGAGGGTGTCGGGGAAGGCGTCGGCGACGGCGGGGGCGAGGCTGAAGGCGGTCATGGGCGGGGTTTCCGTTTCCTGCGTCCGGACGGGGTGGGGTCAGGGCTTCCAGGGGCCGACGCGGTCCAGCCGGCGGCGCTGCCGGCGTGCCGTGGGGACGTCGAGGCCCTGGTCGCGTGCGGTGAGCCGGTCGGCGACGGCGCTGCGGTGCTCGACCGGCTTGTGGTCGTCGTACTTGAACTTGGCCAGTACGTCGGTGACTTCCAGGCGCAGGCCGCGGATGCCGGACAGCATCCGGCCGTACGGCGGCCGGTCGGCGACGACGGGGGCGTGGTCGCCTTCGGGCTGGAAGTGGGCGAGTTGGCGGCGCAGCAGTTCGGCCTTGGCCTCGGGGTCGTCGACGATACGGGCGTGGCAGGTGAACTGGACGGCGGTGTAGTAGCTGGTGGGGACGCCGTCGGTGGGCGGGGTTCCGGCCGTGGCCCGCCAGGGTCCGGGGATGAAGGCGTAGTCGCCGACGACGGTCAGCAGGACGTGGGGGTCCCTCTCGATCGCCGCCCAGACCGGGTTGGGGCGGGCGAGGTGGACCAGGAGGTGGCCCTCGTCGCCGGTGAAGTGGGTGGGGACCGCGACGGGGGGCCGGCCGGGCAGGCCGTTGACGCAGAGCTGGCCGAAGTCGTGGCCGTCGGCGATCCAGGAGCGCCATTCGGCTTCGTCCAGGGCGGCGTCCCAGGGCTGGATGAACATGCGGGCTCCCTTGCGGGTGGTGGGCGGTGCAGGGCGGGGCCGGGCGGCGCGGTGCGGTGCGGGGGCGCGACGGCTCGGTCAGGTCAGGGCGAGGAGGCCGACGGCCGCGGCGGCGGTGCCCATTCCGATGATCTGGCCGCGGTGGATGCGCTCGTCGAGCACGCCCCGGGCGAGCAGGACCGTCCCGGCCGGGTAGAGGGCGGTGATCACGGCGACGACCGCCAGGTCGCCGCTGCGGGCGGCGAGGAGGAACAGCAGGTTCGCGAGCGAGTCGAGGACGCCGGCGGTGGCCGGGACCCCGTACGCGGGCCGTTCGGAGCCCAGCGTGCGGAAGAGCGCACCCGCCGCGGCCAGGGTGACGGCGGAGGTGACCGCCCGGCCGACGATCAGCGGCGCGATTCCGCTGTCGGACGGTGCCTGGTGCAGGAAGACCAGTTGGAGCGCGATGGCACCGCCCGCGCCGAAGGCCAGCAGCAGAGCGGTACGCGAGGGGCGTACGGCCCCGGCCCCGTGGCCCGCGCTGACCAGCACCACCGCCACCAGCGCGAGGGGCAGGCCCACCAGCCCGGCCGGGCCCAGGCGTTCCCCCTGCAGCAGACCCACACCCACGGGCAGCACGGCGGAGACCAGGGCGGTCACGGGAGAGAGCACGTTCATCGGGCCGATCGCCAGGGTGCGGTAGAGCAGTGCGAACGCCGCGGCGGAGGCGACCCCTGACGCCGCACCCCAGGCCACGGCCGCACGGCTGAAGGACGCGTCGAGGAAGGGCCAGAGCAGGAGCTCGACCGCGAGGCTGGCCGGGGCCGCGACCATCACGGTGCGCAGCACATGGGCCCTGCGGGCGCCGAGGCCGCCGAGGAAGTCGGCGCAGCCATAGGCGAGCGAGCTGCCGAGGGCCAGCAGCAGAGCGATCACAGCACATCCCTTACCATTCAGTGGAACGACCGAACCGTACACCGGATCGACCGTCGATGCCAGTGAACCGACCGGGCGGTACATTCCAGTGGTACGCCTACGAGGGACGGAACCGGATGGCCGAGGCTGAGACTGCACTGCGGACGCTCGCGCACAACGTCCGCGCCGCCCGTACCCGCGCGGGCCTGTCCCTGGACGAACTCGGCCGCCGCGCCCAGGTCAGCAAGGGCGCGCTGGTGGGGCTGGAGAAGGCCCAGGGCAATCCGAACTTCGCGACGCTGGTGCGGCTGGCCGACACCCTCGGCGTCTCGGTCTCGGCCCTGCTGGAGGGCAGGCCGGAAGGCCGCGTCCGCGTCGTGTCCGCCGACAACCTGACCCCGCTGTGGACCGGCGCGCGGGGCGGCCAGGCCCGCCTGATGCTGACCACGGCGGGTCCGGCGCCCGTCGAGGTCTGGCGCTGGCGGCTGGAGCCGGGCGAGGAGTACCCCAGCCATCCGCACCAGCCCGGGGTGGTGGAGACCGTCAGCGTCACCCACGGCCGGATGACCCTGGTCGTCGACGGCACCGAGCACACCGTGGAGGCCGGGCAGACCGCCACCTTCGAAGGCGACGCGACCCACACCTACCGCGGCTCGGGCACCGGGACCTGCCACCTGATCATGACCGTGCACCTGCCGCCCGGCCCCGCCGTCGCGCCCTGACCGGTGCGGCCGGACCCGGCAGGCGAGTTGGCCTCGCCGCTACGCCGGGGGGCCGCCTCTCCGCTAGTAGTAGCCCTTCGCGCCGTCGAGCAGTTCCCGGACGATGTCGGCGTGGCCCGCGTGCCGCCCCGTCTCCTCGACGAGGTGGATCAGCATCCAGCGGAGGTTGGCGCCTCCGGAGCGGAAGCCGGGGTGGCGGCCGACGTCGTCAAGGCCGGCCGCGGCGACGATCTCGTTGCTTCGGGCGCACTGGGCCTCGTACTCCGCCAGGAGTTCGGCGAGGGGGCGGCCGCCGGTGTGCCAGTCGGCGTCGTCGCTCGACTCGTCGAACGCCGGGTTCTGCTTCTCGTCACCGCCGAGGAACAGCACTTCCAGCCACATGTGCTCGGTCCAGCGCATGTGGGAGACGAGACCGGCCATCGTCATGAGCGGTGAGGTCGGGATGAGCGAGCGGTGCGCGTCCTCGTCGCTCAGCCCCTCGCATTTCCAGCGCAGGATCTGCCTCTGCAGGTCCAGCCAGCCGATGAGCGCGGTGCGTTCGTCCGCCTGGAGCGGGGGGCGTTGCAGTTCGGATGTCATGGCGGCGCACGCTACCGGGACGGCCGGGCAGGGGCACCGGGATTTACGGGCCCGGGGCGTCGTTCGCACGGGCTCGCAGGCCCGCGGGCTCGCGGGCTCGCGGGCCGGCCGCGTTGTCCGTGGCCGCGCCTACAGTCGGGCCATGGAACTTTCACGCGAAGCACGGGAAAGCTTTCTGGCCGAGTCGCACGTGGCCGCTCTGGCCGTCGCGGCCGGCGGCGACCGCGGGCCGTTCACGGTCCCGATCTGGTACGCCTACGAGCCCGGCGGTCTGCCGTGGATCCTCACCGGCGCGGGCTCCCGGAAGATGACGCTGATCAGGGCGGCGGGCCGCTTCAGCCTGCTGGTCCAGCGCACCGAGCCGACGCCCCGGTACGTTTCGGTCGAAGGGCCGGTCGCCGAAGTGTCCGAGGGCACCGGCGCGCTCCATCGCGAGATGGCCGGCCGCTACCTCTCGGGGGAGGCACTCGACAGATTCGTGGCGATGGCGGAGGTCGAACTCGCCGATCACGTCGTCGTCCGTATGCGGCCGGAACGCTGGTCACCGCCGACCTGGGCACGGTCGCGTGAGCCCCTTCGCTTCCGGGTGGTGGTGGCGCCGGTCGCCGGGGCCGGCGGTCATGGCCGCGGCGCTACGCCGAGTTCCGTGAGCAGGCCCTTGATGCGCTGCTCGATCTCGTCGCGGATCGGACGGACGGCGTCGACGCCCTGCCCCGCCGGGTCGTCGAGCTGCCAGTCGAGGTAGCGCTTGCCGGGGAAGTACGGGCAGGCGTCGCCGCAGCCCATGGTGATGACCACGTCGGAGGACCGCACCGCCTCGGTGGTGAGGACCTTGGGGACCTCGGCGGAGATGTCGATCCCGGCCTCCTCCATGGCCTCGACCACGGACGGGTTGACCGCGCCGGCGGGGGCGGAGCCGGCCGAGCGCACCTCGACCCGGTCCCCGGCGAGGTGGGTGAGGAAGGCGGCGGCCATCTGGGAGCGGCCGGCGTTGTGGACGCAGACGAACAGCACGGACGGGACTGCGGGAGTACTCACGGGGTTCTTCCTCGGTCAGTGACTGGTGGCGGTGAGTTCGGGCACGGCCTCGGGCACCGGGGCCGCTGCGGTGCGCCCGAAGAGGACGGCGACCAGGGCCACGCCGACGAGGGCGCCGACGAATTGGGCGGCCACGAACGGTGCCACGGAGGCGGGGGCGATGCCGGCGAAGGTGTCGGAGAAGCTGCGTCCGATGGTCACGGCGGGGTTGGCGAAGCTGGTGGAGGAGGTGAACCAGTACGCCGCCCCGATGTACGAGGCGACCGCGGCCGGAGCCATGCGCTGCCGTCCCGTACGGGCGAGTCCGAGGACGAGCAGGATCAGGCCCGCGGTGGCGACGACCTCGCCCAGCCACAGGTGCCCGGTGGATCGCTCGTGCGCGGACCAGGCCACCAGCGGTTCGGCGAACATCGCGTCGGCCAGGACGGCACCCCCGATGGCGCCGGCGACTTGGGCGGGCAGGTAGGCCGCGACCTCACGCGGGGCCGGTCCGTCGCCGGTGGTCCGGCCGCTCCACCAGGCGGCCAGGGTGACCACCGGGTTGAAGTGCGCGCCGGAGACCGGGCCGAGCAGGGCGATGAGCACGCCCAGGCCGAACACCGTCGCAAGGGAGTTGGCGAGCAACTGCACGCCCACATCACGGGACAGCTGCGTGGCCTGGATGCCCGAGCCCACCACGACCGCGACCAGCGCGGCGGTGCCGACGAACTCGGCAGCGACACGGCGGCCGAGGGCGGTCATCCGCTGACCCCGGCGGCAGCCGGCTCGGCCGGGGCCTGGAGGAGGGAGGAGAGCCGGACCAGCGCGGGCGGCAGGACCCAGTAGTAGACCCAGGTCCCGCGCCGTTCGGAGCCGACCAGCCCGGCTTCGCGCAGCACCTTCAGGTGGTGGGAGATGGTCGGCTGGGACACGTCGAACGGCCCGGTCAGGTCGCACACGCACGCCTCGCCGCCCTCGTGCGAGGCGATCAGGGAGAGCAGCCGCAGCCGCACGGGATCCGACAGGGCCTTGAACATCCGTGCCAGGTCGACGGCCTCGGCCTCGCCCAGGGGTTCACGGACGATCGGCGAGCAGCACGCCACGTCCCGATCGTCCTGCCCGAGGACCCGCAGCTCTGAATTCGACATGCGTCTATGTTGACATCCGTCGATGCAGCAGGCAACCTCGGGGCTGTCGAGCTGTATCGATGGATGTCGATACAGAAGCAGATGAGGGAGTTCGCCATGTCCCGCGTTCAGCTCGCCCTGCGCGTCGCCGACCTCGAAGGGTCCGTCGCGTTCTACTCCGGGCTCTTCGGCGTCGAGCCCGCCAAACTCCGCCCCGGCTACGCCAACTTCGCCATCTCCGAGCCCCCGCTCAAGCTCGTCCTGATCGAGGGTGAGGAAGGGCAGGACACCCGGCTCGACCACCTCGGCGTCGAGGTCGCCTCCACCGATCAGGTCACCGCCGCCACCGGCCGGCTCCGGGAAGCCGGGCTGGCCACCTTCGAGGAGAAGGACACCTCCTGCTGCTACGCGCTCCAGGACAAGGTCTGGGTCACCGGCCCGGGGAGGGAGCCGTGGGAGGTCTACGTGGTCAAGGGCGACGCGGACACCCTCGGCAAGAGCTCCGCGACCCGGCCTGCGTCCTGCTGCACCTCCGGCGAGCAGGCCGAGCCTCCGCAGGCCGTCACACCGGCCACCGACGGCGGAGGGTGCGCCTGCGGCACGACGGGCACCCGGTAGCCGAGGCGGGTGATCGCCGCGCCGGGGTCCGCACCGGTTCCGGCCTCCCGCCCGGCACGGAGCGGCCCAGGCCGGGGAGGCGACTTCCCCGGCCTGGGCCGTGTCGTTCCTTCGCGCGGGGCCCGGTCCCCACGGATCGGGCGCTCGCGCTCAGTCCTCGGCGATCCGGATGATCGTCTTGCCGGGAAGGCGGCGCCCGATGCGGGCGAACGCCTCCGGGGCCTCGGCCAGCGGCCGCACGTCCCCGACGACCGGCTTGAGCCGTCCGTCCCGGACCCGCTGGACGAGGTCCGCGAGGCGGGCCCGGTCGACCTCGACGACGAAGAACACGGCCCGCCCCTTGTCGGGCTGGACGGCGGGGGGCTCCGCGACCGTGACGACCGTGCCGCCGGTGCGGACCAGCGCGGTCGAGCGCTCGAGGACGTCGCCGCCGAACACGTCGAGCACGAGGTCCACCTCACCGACCTCTTCGAGCCGGTCGTTCTGCAGGTCCACGAAGGTGTCCGCGCCGAGGAAGAGTGCGGTGTCCCTGTCGGCGGTACGGCCGGTGCCGATCACGCGGGCGCCCGCATCGTGCGCGAGTTGGACGGCGATCGACCCGACCCCGCCGGCGGAGCCGTGGACCAGGACCGTCTGGCCCGTCGTGAGACGGCCGTGCTCGAACAGCGCCTGCCACGCGGTCAGCCCCGAGATCGGCAGCGCCGCGGCCACCGTGTGGTCGACGTCCGCGGGGAGCGGGGCGAGGTTGCGGGCCTCCACCGCGACGTACTCGGCCAGGGTGCCGTCCCGGGTCCAGTCGGCGAGTCCGAACACCCGCTGGCCGACGGTCAGACCCGTGGTTCCGTAGCCCAGTTCGGCCACGACGCCGGACAGTTCGTGCCCGGGCACGCTCGGCGTCCGGTCGCGGCCGGCCCGGTCGGTCCAGGTTCCCGGCCACTCGAGTTCCCCCGGTGTGAAGCCCGCGGCATGCACCCGCACGATGACGTCGTTCTCGGCGGCGTGCGGATAGGGCAGATCCGTGAGGGCGAGCCCGCCGATGCCGGCGTCTCGCTCCCGAGCGGTGATGGCTTGCATGATGTTCCTTTCCGGGGGTTCTCAAGAGGGCGCGCTCGCCATGGCCATCAGCACCACGTTGGCCGTGACGAGCACGGTGAAGGTGGTGCGCCGCCCGAGACGACGGCCGGGGCGAGGTGGACGTGCCTGCTCCATCACGTTGTCTTCCGCGACGCTCCGGTCAGCTCGGCCAGGGTGCGCCGACGATGCGCTCGACCGTGGTCGTGCGACGGAAGCCGGGGACGAAGTGCTCCAGCACATCGGCGTTCACGGTGCCGTTCGCGGTCTCCGGGCGGTGCTGGAGGCCGTCGACGAAGGCCTGCAGGAACCGGTTCTTGAAGTCGCCCCTCGGATGGACGGCGAGGACTTCCTCCACCTGCGCGGAATCGAGCTCGTCCAGGTCCAGGCCGAGCACGTCGGTCAGGACACCGAGGTTCGTGATGGCGATCTCCGGTCCCATCCGGTGGGGGATTCCCGGCGTCGTGTGCAGCGCGATGGCGGTCCACACCACGTCGGCGGCGGCGGCAGGGAAACCACGCTGCAGCATGAAGGTGCGCGCGTGGTCGGCCCCGTCGACCTCGAATCGCTGCTCCGCGTCCGAGAACGGCCTCATGAGGCCCGTGTCGTGGAACATGGCCGACAGGTAGAGAAGCTCCGGATCGGGCTTCAGACCGAGCCGGTCCGCGTGAATGGCGCCGAAGACGAAAACGCGCCGCGAGTGGTGGTAGAGGAGAGGGCTCGTCATCTCCTGAACGAGACGGGTCGCCTCCGCCACCGCGGCTGTTTCGGGAATCTCCACCCCGGCGATGATCTCGGACATCAGCTCTGCACTTCCTCACATGGGCGTGTTATGAATGGAAGGTGTTTCCGTCTTCCACCCTGCCGAGCACCGGGGCTTCCTCGCCACCGCGGTACCGCCATGGGCCACACCTATCCGGACAGGCGGAGAACAGACGGGTGGACTCCCGCGCGCACCGGGTCGTGATCCTCGTCTACGACGGGGTGACGCTGCTGGACCTCGCCGGCCCCGCGGAGGTCTTCGCGGAGGCGAACCGGTTCGGCGCCGACTACGAGGTGGTGCTGGTGTCGCCGACCGGGGCCGACGTCACCTCGTCCGCCGGGGTGCGGATCGCGGTCGCGGGTGCCGCCCAGGACTCGGCTCCCGACACGTTCCTGGTGGTCGGCACGGACCGATACCCGCGCAACGCCATCGACCGTGTCCTGGTCGAGGCGGCGCGGACGCTGGCGGCCGACGCCGACCGGACGGCGTCCATCTGCACCGGGGCCTTCGTCCTCGGCGCCGCCGGCCTCCTGGACGGCAAGCGTGCGACCACGCACTGGAAGGTCGCCCACGAACTCGCCGCCCGGTGCCGGACCAGCAGCGTCGTCCCCGACGCGATCTACGTCCGCGACGGTGCCACCTACACCTCGGCGGGCGTGACCGCCGGCATCGACCTCGCGCTGGCCCTCGTCGAGGAGGACCACGGGCCCGAACTGACCCGCGACGTCGCCCGTTCCCTGGTGGTCTATTTGCAGCGTTCGGGCGGCCAGTCGCAGTTCTCGGCCCCGCTGCAGGGACCTCCGCCCCGCTCTCCGGCCATCCGCAGGATCGCCGACCTGGTGACGGCGGATCCCTCGGGAGACCATTCGGTCGGCGAGCTCGCCAAGCACCTCAATTTGAGTTCCCGGCATCTCACCCGGCTCTTCCGCGACGAAATGTCCACCACGCCGGCCCGGTACGTGGAAATGATCCGGTTCGACATGGCAAAGGCTTTGCTGGACCAGGGGCACACCGCGACGCAAGTGGCATCGCTCGCGGGATTTCCGAGTTACGAGAGCATGCGGCGGGTTTTCGCGAAGAGAATGGCGATCAGCCCCACCGCGTATCAGCGCCGCTTCAGGACGGCACAGCGGGCCGACACGGCGTAGCGGAGACGCAATGTCCGCGGTTTCCGCGGGCCGCGTCCTGCGCACGGGGCGCCGCACATCGGTACGCCGGTCCCGCCTCCGCCCGCGCCTTGCGCCTGCCGGCCCCCGAACCCGTCCCGGGGCGCCCGGAGTGGGCGCGCGGTGCGTGCGGGCCGCGGATTGGTCCGCGGTTCTGCCCGGTGAATGGACCACGGGTGCGGGTGCGCGCCGCCGTACGTTCACTCCATGACAGCGATACCTCCCACCGCTCCCTCCTCCAAGTACATCTGCGTCTTCCTCTCCTCCGCCGATCTCGACGAGCGCTACACGCGGCCGGCCCGCGAGTTCGCGGAGCTCGTCGGGAGGGCGGGTCACACCCTGGTGTGGGGCGGGTCGGACACCGGGCTGATGAAGGTCGTCGCCGACGCGGTACGGGAGTCGGGAGGCCGGCTCGTGGGGGTCTCGGTCGAATTCCTCCGGCAGTGGGCGAGGCAGGACGCCGACGACATGGTCTTCGCCGAGGACCTCGCCTCCCGGAAGGCCATGCTGCTCGCCGCGTCCGAGGCGGTCGTCGTGATGCCCGGCGGCTCGGGCACCCTGGACGAGCTGACCGAGGTCCTGGAGCTGAGGAAGCACGGGCTGTACGACAAGCCCGTCGTGCTGCTGAACACGGCGGGCTTCTACGACGGGCTGATCCTCCAGCTCCGGCGGATGGACGAGGAGGGCTTCCTGCCGCTGCCCCTGGCGGACCTGGTGTCCGTCGCCGACACCGGCGCCGCCGCGTTCGCCCGCCTGGAGCGTGCGGAGAGCGTCCCCTCCTGAGCGTCCGCGCGCCTCACGGCAGCACACCGCACAGGGTGTCCAGCGCGCCCGTCCACGCGCTGTCCGAGGGCGCAGCGTAGTTGACCACCAGGGCGTCACGACGCGGCAGTTGCCCGCCGGCGACCGCCGCTTCGTGGGCGAAGTCCCTCAGTCCGCTGACCGCGAGTCCCTGCCGGGCCGCGGCCCGGACGACGGAACCCTCCGTCCCCCGGGGGAGTTCGAGGACGACCTGCAGCCCGGCCGCCATGCCGACGGCGCGGACGCCGGGAGCCCGTTCCGCCAGGGCTGCGACCAGCTCGTCGCGGCGGCGCCGGTAGCGCTGCCGCATCGAGCGCACATGCCGGTCGTACGCACCCGAGGCGATGAACTCCGCGAGCGTCAGCTGCTCGAGCGTGCTGGACATGTAGTCGCCGTACCCTTTGGCCTCCACGACCTCCGGGACCAGGCCGTCCGGGAGCACCATCCAGCCGAGCCGCACCCCCGGCGCGAGCGACTTGCTCGCCGAGCCGAAGTACACCACCCGCTGCGGATCGAGGCCCTGCAGGGCGCCGACGGGCCGGCGGTCGTAGCGGAACTCGCCGTCGTAGTCGTCCTCGAGGATCAGGCCGCCCGTATCCCGCGCCCAGGCGACGGCCGCCGTGCGCCGCTCCGGGCTGAGGGCGACGCCCGTCGGGTACTGGTGGGCCGGGGTCAACAGCACCGCGCCCGCTTCCGGCAGGCGTCGCAGGTCGTCGGTGCGTGCGGCGTTCTCGTCGACGCACAGGGGCTCGGTCCGCAGACCGGCGTCGGTCAGCAGTTCGCGGTGGAGGTCGAGGCCGTACGCCTCGACGGCCACCGCTCGCACCGTGCGTGTCCTGAGCACCCGCGCCAACAGTGCCAGTCCGTGGTGGAAGCCGGAGCAGACGACGATCCGGTCCGGCTCGGCGTGCACCCCGCGGGCCCGCGCCAGGTAGTCCGCGAGGACGGTGCGCAGTTCCGGGCGGCCGCGGGGGTCGCCGTAGCCCAGGGCGTCGTTCGGCGCGGCGGTCAGGGCGCGGCGGGCGGCGGCGAGCCATTGGGTGCGGGGGAACCGCGCGAGGTCCGGCGCACCGGGCTGCATGGCGTACCTGGGCCGGGTCCGGGCGGGAGGCGCCGGGGCGGGGGCGGGGGTGCCGGTCGTGGTGCTCTGCGGCCCGGTCCTGGGGGCCACCCGGGTGCCGGAGCCCTGCTGGGCGGTGAGCCAGCCCTCGGCGACCAGTTCCGCGTAGGCCTCGACGACGGTGTTGCGGGAGACGCCGAGGTCCACGGCGAGCGTCCGGGAGGGCGGCAGCCGGGTACCGGGCGCCAGTCGTCCCGTGCGTACGGCCTCCCGCAGGGCGTCGGTGAGCCCCGTGCGCAACCCGGTCCCGCGCAGCTCCAGGTGGAGGTCGGCGCCGAACGCCGACGGGGACGGCTGCGGGGGCGGCGGATCGGCGGGGGAATTGGTCCGGTAATCCCTCATGCCATTGGACCATACTCCAGTACCACCTCGTGTTTAGCGTTGCGGCATGGCGATGAACGAAGCACCTGAGAACACCACCCGTCTTCCGGAACACACGGCCCGCATGGACTGGGCGAAGCTCGCCCCCGAGGCCTTCAAGGCGCTGGTCCGGCTGGATTCCGCGGCCGGGCGCGGGGTCGACGCCGGCCTGCTGCACCTGGTGAAGGTCCGCGCCTCGCAGATCAACCACTGCGCCTTCTGCCTGGACATGCACAGCAAGGACGCGCTGGCCGCCGGCGAGTCCGCGGAGCGCGTCATCCAGCTCGGGGCCTGGACGGAGGCGAAGCACTTCTACACGGCACGGGAGATCGCCGCGATCGAGCTCACCGAGGCGATCACCGTCGTGACGGACGGGTTCGTGCCGGACGAGGTGTACGCGAAGGCCGCCGAGCGGTTCGACGAGACCGAACTGGCCCATCTCATCGCCGCGATCGTCGCGATCAACGCCTTCAACCGCATCGGGGTCTCCACCCGCATGGTGCCCGGCCACTACACCCCGCGGGCCTGACCCGCCGTGCGGCCGGCCCGCCCTGCACCCGAAATGCCCACCCACCCCACGCGGGCGGCGGTGCCACCGCCGGGACCGGCGGCGTCCGGTCCGGTGGTCGGCACCGCCCCCGCCGGCGACCACACCGACGAGGAGATCACGGTGGGCACCGCTCCCCCTGCCCCTCCCCCTCCCCCACGCCGACCGCCCCTGACCCGTGCCGTCGACGAGTTCGTCCTCACGACCGTCCTGCTGTTCCTGGCGGTGACGGTCGTACGCTGGCTGCGCGACCCCGGATCGCCCCTCTGCATCGCGGACCTGCGCATCGCCCTGGTGGCCATCGGTGCGATCAGCGGCGCCATCCTCACCGGCCTCATCCTGAGCCCGCCCGGGCGGCGCAGCGGCGGCCACACGAATCCCGCCGTCACCGTCGGCCTGTGGCTGATGAAGGCCTTCCCGGGCCGGCACGTCCTGCCGTACGTGCTCGCGCAGTTGGCCGGCTCGGCCGCCGGCGCGGCCCTGGCGCGCCTCGCGTGGGGTCCGGCGGTCGCGCTCCCGTCGGTCTCGCATGCCGCGATCCGGCCCGCCCCGACGTGGCAGCCCCTGTCGGTCTTCCTCGCCGAGGCAGGGGGCATGCTCGGGCTGACCCTCGTGGTCGCGTTCTTCGTGGCACACCCCCGCCACGTCCGCGGACTGGCTCCCGTCATCGGCTTGTGCGTGGGGCTGGTCATCGCCACGCTCGGCCCGCTCAGCGGTGGCTCGGTCAATCCGGCCCGGCAGTTCGGTCCGGCGCTCCTCTCCGGACAGACCACCGACCTCGCGATCTATCTGCTCGCGCCCGTCCTCGGGGCGGTACTCGGGGCCGGGATCCACCGGGTGTCCGTCGCGCGGCGGCGCGCCCCCGCTCCCGCGACGGCAGCCGTCGCGCCCGGCCCGCGGCGTACCCGGAGGCGCCCGGCGCCTGCGACCACCCCGGCGGCGCGGGCGCGGTCCGCACGGAACCGAACCGCGCGGGCTGACCACCCGAGGCCCCAGGGGGCACGGTCCCGCTGGGCGGATGTACCCGCAGGCCGTCGAGCGGCAGGGCTCGCCTCCTGGCGCCGCCGCATGGCGCTGTCGCGTCAAACCCTCAACGCCCGGGAGCCCCGTCAGAACAAAAGGTGAGATAGTTTCTCATATCATGACAACGCGACCGATCCCGCTGAACTTCTTCGGCATGCCCTTCGGTCTCGTCGGCCTCGCGGACGCCTGGCTGACCGCCGCCGCTGCCGGTCGCGTGCCACGGGGAGTGGGGGACGGGCTGCTGATCCTTTCGGCGGTCGTGTGGCTCCTGGTGACGGTCGCCTACCTCAACCACGCGCTGCGGGCCCGAGCCCTGGTACGGGACCTGACCGACCCGGCGGCCGGCCCGTTCGCGTCCTTGTGCGTGATCGTCCCCATGGTGATCGCCGCGAACGGTCTGCACGCGCACGCGGCGACGGCGGGACGTGTGGTGGTGGACGTGTTCCTCGTGCTCACCGTGCTGCTCGGCGCCTGGTTCACCGGTCAGTGGATCTACATGCGGGTCGACGTCGACCGGTTCCACCCCGGCTACTTCCTGCCGACGGTCGCCGGCGGCCTGCTGGCCGCGGCGTGTGCGGGGGCGGTGGGGCAGCAGCGACTGGGCCAGGTGATGTTCGGCCTGGGGACGGTGTGCTGGGTGATCCTCGGCTCCGTGATCATGGGACGCCTGCTGTTCCGCCCCCTGCCCCCTCCCCCGCTGCTGCCGACGCTGGCCATCGAGGTCGCCCCCGCCGCCGTGGCCAGCACCGCCTACTTCACGCTCTTCACCGAGTCCATCGACGGTGTCGCGGCCTTCCTCGGCGGCTACGGACTGCTGATGGTGCTGGCCCAACTGCGGCTGCTCCCCGCCTACCTGAAGCTGCCCTTCATGCCGAGCACCTGGGCGTTCACCTTCAGCTGGGCCGCGGTCGCCGCCGTCGCGATCCACTGGGTGGAGCAGCAGCGCACGCCCGGGGCCGCCGCGTACACCTACGTCCTCCTCGCCGCCGTCACCTTGCTCATCGGCGGCATCGCCCTGCGGACCCTGGTCGCCCTGGCCCGGCGCCGGTTCCCGCCTCCGCCGCCGGCCGAGCCGCAGGCCGCCGGCGCCTGAAGTCCACGGGGCGTACGCCGGAACCGCAGCCCGGCTCCCTGAGGGCCGAGGTGCCACATCGACGTGCCGTCCCCGCCCCGAGCCCGGCTCACGGATGCGGCGGCAGACCGTGCAGGACGAGAGCGGAGAGCGCGTCGGCCATGGCGTTCCTGTCGTGTTCCGCCGTAGGGAGATCGCCGGGGTCGAGCCGGTCGGCGATCGGGTCCTGTGCCAGCGCCAGGGCGGGGCCCGTCACGGCGAAGTACAGGATGTGCGCCGGGACTCGGGGGATGCGGCCAGCGGCCATGAGGCTGTTGACGACCGGTTCGACGCTGTCCCAGAACGGCTTGATGAACCGCTGGTGGAGATGGTCCAGGCGGCCGGAGTCCCGGGTCGACTCGTCGCTGAGGAGCCGGTTCATGGCAGAGTCGTTCGCGGCGAGCCGGTACAGGTGGACGATGACGCTTCTCAGGCGTTCGTCGTCGTCGCGGCACTCGGCGAGGAGCCTGTCGAGCGCCGGCTGGGCGTCGTGCAGCGCGAAGTCCACGACCGCCCGCCAGAAGTCGTCCTTCGACCCGTACCGCTCGTGGACGAAGTTGTGGCTCACGCCGAGCCGCCGGGCCAGTTCCCGCATCGTGGTGCCGGCGTAGCCGAGCTCGGCGAAGGTGTCGAGGCCCCGCCGGAGGATTTCACTCTCGCGCATTCGGACGGGGGCGTACTTGCCGCGGGCCGTCGCTGCCGGCGTCTGTCGCGGTGTTCCGTCGGTCACTCTGACATCGCTCCGTTCGGCGCCGGCCGACCCGGCGTCGCACCTTCCAGGACCGGCGCATCGTTGCAGGTCACCGGCATGTCACCGCCGAATCCCCGGGTTGGGCGGCAAGGCGGTCGCCGACGGCCCCAGTCTCCCACGCGGTGCTCAGCGGCCCGGGCTCCGGGCTTGCCGACCAGAGGTCGCTTGACGGCCGTCAAGCCCGGAAGGATGCTTGACGCATCAATCACTTCGTTGCTGTGGAACACCGACGGCCACCGCAACGCAGCCCGTTCACCACGTTCATCTGGCAGGAGAGAGTCCCATGGCACCCCTTCTCGACGGCAAGGTCGTACTGATCACCGGCACCGGCGGCGGCATGGGCCGCGTCGCGGCGCAGGTATTCGCAAGAGAGGGCGCGAAGGTGGTGGGTGCGGACATCCACACCGGCGCCAACGAGGAAACCGCCGAACTCGTACGCCGCGCCGGAGGCGAGATGACGAGCATCGCGCCCATCGACCTCACCGACCCCGAGCAGGCGCGCCGCCTCGTCGAAGACGCCGCACGCGCCTACGGCGGGCTCGACGTCGTCTACAACAACGCCGCCTCACTGCGCTTCGGCCCACTACCCGACTTCTCGGTCGAGGACTGGCACACCACCATCACCGGCGAACTCGACATCCCCTTCTTCGTCTCCGAGTTCGCCTGGTCCCACCTGGTCCGCGGCGGCGGCGGCGTCATCATCAACGTCGCCTCCATGGCCGGCATGATCGCCGGCGCGAACCCCCCGATGGTCGGGCACACCGCCGCCAACGCCGGCGTCATCGGCATGACACGGCAACTCGCCCTCGAAGGCGCACCGCACGGCATCCGTGCGGTAGCGATCAGCCCCGGCCCCGTCCTGACCCCCGCCAGCGACCGCGACCTCGGCGACGACCAGGCGGCCCGCGACGCGATCACCAGCAAGACCCTCCTCAAGCGCTTCGCCCGGCCGGAGGAGATCGTCGAACTGGCCGCCTTCCTCGCCTCCGACCGTGCCTCGTACATCACCGGCGCGAACTACGCCGTCGACGGCGGCGCCAGCGCCTGGTGACGCGGCGCGCCCGGCCCGCGCCTCCGAAGTCCCGGGGGTCGGGGACGTACCGGACCGGGGTCAGTGCTCACGGCTGCCGGAACGCGGTGCGGGCCGGGCCGCCGGGCGCTGACGGCGGGCCACGTGCCGCGGCATGAGGGGTGCGTGCCCGCCGAGCACGTCCAGGAAGCCGGCGGTCACCGGGTCGGGGCTCGGACGCACGGGCGTCCGGCGGCGGTCAGCGCACCCGGACGCCGGCCCGGAAGACGGCCCGCACGTCCAGCAGGGCCGCGGGATCCTCGACGGGATCGCCGTTGACGGCGAGCAGGTCCGCGTCGGCGCCGGCGCTGATCCGTCCCTTGCGGCCCTCCACACGGCACAGCCGTGCCGCGTGGCTGGTGACGCAGATCAGCGCGTCGACGGGGGACGCGCCCAGGCGGACGAGGTCGCCGACCCCGTGCGGGAGGACGTCGTGGGGCTTCGCGAGCCCGATTCCCGCGTCCGAGCCGATGACCACGTTGGCGCCCGCGGCGTGCAGGTCGCCGAAGGTGCGCAGGATGGTCTGCACGTGCGCGGCCAGGGCCTTGGGCGGGTCGATCGCCACGCCGGGTGCCATGCCCAGGGTGAGGCTGGCGAAGGTGCCACTGTCCACGATGGCCTCGGCGAGACCCACGTCGTACGTGGCACCGTCGGCATCGAGGAAGGTGACGTGCTCCAGGCTGTCGACGCCCGCGTCGAGGGCGTCCTTGATGGACTGGACCCCATGGGCGTGGGCGGCGACCGGCAGCCCGAGCCGGTGCGCCTCCTCCACGACCGCGCGCAGTTCCGCCAGGCCGTACTGGGAGGCGTGCGGGGGCACGGAACCGGGCGTCATGTTGCCGCCGCTGGCCATGATCTTGACGACCGCGCAGCCGCGGGCGTGGCGCTCGCGCACCGCGGCGCGCAGTGCGTCGATGCCCTCGACCTCGCCGCCGAAGAAGTGGCAGTGCCCGCCCGGTGTGGTCAGCGGGGGGCCCGCGGCCAGGATCTCGGGCCCCTGCTCCGGGGCCTCGGCCAGTTCCTCGACGAGGGCCAGCGAGAGGTAGTCGCGGTCGCCGAGGTCGCGGATGGTGGTGATGCCGGCCCGCAGTGCGGCCCGGGCCGCGGCCCGCATCTGCGCCAGCAGGTCCGCGTCGCTCGTCGCGGCCAGGGAGGTCACGGGGTCGGCGCTCGCGTCGAAGGCGAGGTGGGTGTGGGTGTCGATGAGGCCGGGCAGCAGGCATGCCCCCGGGCCGAGGTCGACGACCGGGGTGCCGTCGGCGGGCAGCGCGCCGGTGCGGTCCACGCGGACGATGCGGTCGCCTCTGACGTGCACCGTGGCGGGCCCTGACCGGGTGAAGCCGTCGAACATCGAACCGGCGTGTATGGCAGTGGAGTTGAGCAAAGTGGTTCCCATCGAACGGCGGTGTCGTGCGACCCGGCCCGGCAGGCATTCCCACCGGCGCGGGGCCGGCGGGACGTCGCGCGTCGTCGTGCCGGGCCTCGGGGTCAGGCGAGGGTCCCCATCCGGCGGACGGCCTCGCTGAGGATCTCCGGCGACGTGGCGAAGTTGAGGCGTACGTGCCCCGCGCCTCCCGCGCCGAACTCGAGCCCCGGGGAGAGGGCGACCCTGCCGCGTTCCAGGAAGGCGGCCGCGGGATCGTCGCCCGGACCGATGGCGCGGCAGTCCAGCCACGCCAGGTACGTCCCCTCGGGCCGGTGGTACCGGACGCCGGGAAGGTGCAGTTCGAGCAGATCGCCGAGGAGGCGGCGGTTGTCGTCGAGGTCGGCGAGAAGTGCGTCGAGCCAGCCGTCGCCGAGCCGCAGGGCGGCGGTCTGGGCGATGACGCCGATGCCGCTCACCTCGTGGGCGACGCTCAGGGGGATGCGCCGCAGGGCGTCGTCCGCCTCCTGTCCCCAGGTGAGCATCCCGGCACGGAAGCCGGACAGGTGCCATCCCTTGGATGCGGAGTGGACAGCGACGGCGTCCTCCGCGCCGGGGACCGAGAGGTACGGCACATGGCGCGCCCCGGCGAGCACGAGCGGCGCGTGGATCTCGTTCGAGACGACGCGCACCCCGGACTGCCGCGCCAGTACCGCCACCGCGGACAGCTCCTGCGCGGTGTGGACCGTTCCGGTCGGGTTGTGGGGACTGCACAGCAGGAAGACGGTGGGGCGGCCGCCGTCGACCGTCCGGCCGAACGCGGCGCGCAGCGCGTCGAGGTCGACGCGGTGGTCCGGCCCCAGCGGGGCCTCCACGACGCGGCGGCCCAGTCCCTCGGCGATGTACCGGTGGGGCCCGTACCCCGGGGAGTTGACGACGACCACGTCGCCGGGCGCCGTCGTCACCTTGAGCGTCTCGGCGATGCCCGCGAGCGTGGAAGGGACGACCAGCGTCCGCTCGGTCGCCACGCGCCATCCCCAGCGCTTCGAGGCGAACTGGTCCCAGGCCTCTGCCATCGTCGCGTCGAAGGGCGGGTAGCCGGTGTCCCCGCGTTCGAAGGCCAGGGTCACCGCGTCCACGACGGCGGGGGCGGGGGTCGCGTCCATGTCGGCTATCCACAGCGGCAGGACGTCCTGCGGGTGGTAGCGCCACTTGACGCCCCTGCGCTGCCGCAGCTCGTCGATCGTGAGCCTGCGCAGGGGGCCTGCCGCTCCGCGCGCCGTGCCCGATGACTCGAGTCCTGCGGCTGCCATGGCCTTTCCCTCCGTTGGCGTCGCACCCCACGGTAGCAGAGTGCTTGATTAGTCAAGCAATCGCGGTGCCGCGGGCGTGCTCAGCCGGCCTCACCGGTGGGCATGATCGTGTCCTGCCGGAGGTTGACGCGTGCCGGCCGGAAGGCGAGGAAGCCCACGATGCGGGCGATGTCCTCCGCCGTCGACCACTGCGTCGTCTCCGTGGAGCCCGCCGGCCAGTCCCGGACACCGGTGCCGGTGCCGGTGACGGTGACGTGGCTCCGCAGGCCCGTCCCGACGATGCCCGGCTCGATCGCCGACACCCGCACCTTCTTCTGCCCGGACTCCGTGCGCGGGTGCCGGGACGTCCGCGCCGCCCGGGCCGGTTCTCACCCGGTCGGCGGCGGCCCGCACGGCCTGGGCGTCGCCAGGAAACGACTCACCGGATCGGTCCTCGACCGGGCCCCCGATCAGGACGCGGCCGAGCCGGTGGCCGGCTCCGGGGGCACCTCCAGGGCGAAGAGCATGAAGCTCAGCGTGGGGTTGCGGAACTCGTCGGGGTACAGTTCGCGGGCGGCCGGATCGACTTGGGGCTCGCTGATGACGGCCAGCCGGAATCCGGCCGCGGTGAAGGAGCCCGTCATCGCCTGCAGCGACCTGCGCCAGAATCTCATCGGCGCCGGCTGCCCCACCAGTTCGGCCCAGTCGTCCGTGTAGTCGGTGGTCTCGAAGTAGTTGGGCCGCGGATCCTGGATCACGTAGTCCACGAAGGGGTGCTGGACCGACGCGATCAGCTTGCCGCCGGGCCCGAGCACTCGCCGCATCTCGGACAGCGTCGGCCCCCAGTCCTCCAGGTAGTGCAGCACCAGTGACGCGACGACGATGTCGAACGCACCGTCGGCGAACGGCAGCGGGTCGCCCAGGTCGGCCACCCGCAGGTCCGCCTCCGCGCCCAGCCGGCGCCGCGCGAGCTCCAGCATCCCGGCGCTGGAGTCGACGCCGGTGACCAGGGCACCCCGATCGCGCAGCGCGGCGAGCAGCGGGCCGGCGCCGCAGCCGGCGTCGAGGATCCGGCGGCCGGCCACGTCCCCGGCGAGGGACAGCATCGCGGGCCGCTCGATGCCGGCGTTCTGGAGGCTGGTCTCGTTCTGGGCCGCGTACGACTCGGCGAAGCTGTCGTAGTCGTTCACCTGGGCCGGAGGGGTGGGCGGGGCAGGGTTCTCGGCGGTGGGCACGCTGCGGTCTCCGTCTTGTCGTCTCGGCATACGCACTGGGGTCGTTCCGGAGATCGACGTCGATTCGGTGCGCCCCGGTTCCGGCGTGGTCGTGGGCGTCCACCGGCTCCGCCACGTCCGCTACCCCGAGGGCAGCGTCGTCGGACTCGCCGGGCCGCTCGGCTGACGGCCGACGAGCGCGCTGATGCGCCAACTGCCGCCCTCGCGCTGGAGGGCCAGCGAGAGGTGCGCCGGTGCCTCCCACCCCGACGGCTCACGGAAGACCACTTCCGCGAAGCCACCGGCGACATGGTCGCCCATCCGGTAGCCCTGGACGTTCCCCACGTGGACCGTGCGGTGCCCGGGAACGTGCTCGTGGCAGCCGCGAAGCGCCCTGCGGCCGAACGTGACCGCGGGCCCGGAACCCTGGAGCAGGGCGTCAGGCGTGAACAGCTCGGCCATGACATGCAGTCGGCGGCCGTCGAAGGCGGCTTTCCACCGGGCCAGGACGTCGCGCATGGGGGCGTCCGCCGCATCGGCGCTCATGGCGCTCTCCCTTCGTGCCCCGAGCGGTCACGCGCGGCCTCGCGGTGGGCTTCAGCACCGCGAGGCCGCGTCCCCAGGCCCGGTCGAGCGTCGTCCCCACAAACGATGCTTGACCGGTGAAGCAATGAGAACACGGTGAGACCTATACGCTCAAGTAGCTTGTTTTGCCGACAAATGAATGCCCGGCGAGGGCGAGCATCCACGGCAGCCCAGCCGACACCGCCGGTCCGTGCCAGGCCGTGCCGCACCCCGGAACGCCGCTCCCCGGCACGGCGCGGCCTGTCACCGCCGGGGTCGTCGCGGAAGGCTTCCTCCCACCGGCCGCCCCCGTACACCCGGCAGCCCGGCGCAGCGGAGCGATCGCCGACGAAGCCGATCCCGCACCCGCCCGACGGCCGCGAGGAACGGGGGAACACGGCCGCCTCATCGATCAGGCAGCGGCCCGGCGCAGCGCACTCGCGCAGGGAGCCGCCGCCTGTCCGGACACACACGAAGACGAAGACGAGAGATTCGATGATCCGGCGTTCTCATCTGTCAGCGGCGCTCGCCGCTGCAGCCGCTGTTCTTGTGGCAGCCCCCTACGCATCGGCCACCACCCCGCTCACGCACACCGAACCCGCCGTCACCGACGTCAGGACCGTGGCGGCGTTCGACTTCTCCACCGGCGACGCGCCGGAGAACCTCACCGTCGGCCCGGACGGCTCGCTGACCGTCTCGATGCTGGGAAGTTTCGCCGGCAAGCCCCCGGAGCTGGTGCGGTTCAGCGCCTCCGGCACGCACCGGACGGTGCTGGCGACGGGCGTCCTGGGCGATACGTTCACCGGCAACACCCTCGGCGGCGACGGGACGGTCTACTACAACCTCTGGTCCGCCGACGCCTCGCGCTCCGGCGTCTGGGCGCTGCCCCCGAACAGCCGCACCCCCCGCCGCATCGCCGCGCTGCCCGCCGACGCCCTGCCCAACGGGTTGGCGATCGACCCCAGCGGGCGCACCCTCTACGTCGCGGACAGCCACAAGAGCACGATCTGGGCCGTACCCGCCGCCGGCGGGAGGGCGCACCCCTGGCTCACCGACCAGGCCCTCGCTCCCGTCCCGGACGCCGAGGCGTTCGGTGCCAACGGGCTGCGCTTCCACAACGGCGCCGTGTGGGTGTCGAACTTCAGTGCGGGCACGCTCATGCGGGTGCCGGTCACCCGCTCCGGCACCGCCGGCCCCGTCCACCGGGTGACCGAAGGCGCGTTCGGCATCGACGACTTCGCCTTCCTCGGCGAGCGTTCCGACGTGGTGCTGGCCGCTGTCAACGCCGCGAACCACGTCGAGGTGGTCCACCCGGACGGCACCAGGACGACCGTGCTGACCGCGGCGGACGGCCTCGCCTCGCCGACCGCCACCGCGGTGCGCGGCACCACCCTCTACATCACCGACGCCGGCGTGCAGGACCCCCATCACCCGCAGTTGCAGAGCGCGACGATCAACCCCCGCGCCCTGCGTCACGCCACGGGCTCCTGACCTGGCCGGGCCCGGGGATCCGCGCATGGCCGGCGGCTCCCCGGGCCCTTTTCACGTCCGGGCCCGCCGCCGGCCGAGGTGTCCCGCGGCGTGGCTCAGCGAACGCCACGTCACCACCGCCCAGGCGGCGACGAGCAGGACGTAGAGCGCGACGGCGGTCCAGACGAAGAGCTGGGACCCGGTGCGGGTCGCGAGGACACCGGTCCCGGTGACGCACGCGCCCAGCGGGAAGATGAAGGACCACCAGCTGGGTGCGAACGGCAGTCCCGTACGCAGCTGCCGTACGGTGAGCGCCGCGGCGAGGACCAGCCACAGCATCGCGAAGCCCCACAGCCCGATTCCGCCCAGCAGCGCGAACGCCGCCGCACCCCGCGCGTACGACGCGGGCAGCGCGCTCGGCGCCGCCGTCGCCAGGGTGCCCATCGCCGTCACTGCCTGGTCGACCGCGCCCAGGCCGATCCACACCGTGGGCACCACGGCCCCCGTGGGTGCCTCGTGGTGGACCAGACGGCTGTAGACCATCGCCAGCACCAGCAGGACCGCCACCAGGCCGAGCCCGAGCATCGCGTAGCAGCCGAGCAGCAGGGCGAGCCGCGGCTGGCCGGCGGGAGCGTGCGGGACGAGCAGCGCGCCCGTCGCGGCGGAGACCAGCGGCGGCACCACCGGCAGCAGCCAGGCGCCGAACGCGGCGTCCGGGGCGAAGCGATGCCGGGTGACCATCAGGTAGGGCACCGCGCAGGCCGTCGCGAGGCCGAGTACGGTGCCCAGCGACCACAGCACCCAGTCGGCGGTCAGGGCCGCCCGCTCCCCGAGCACCCGCCCCCCGAGCAGCAGCGTCCCGGCGCCGACCGTCAGCAGGGCCATCGGCAGGGCGCCGAGGAACTGCGCCTGCGTCGGATCGGTCGCGTGCGAGCGCAGCGCCCGCTGCCGGACGTAGGCGGCGGCGAGGAGGACCAGGAGCAGCGCGGCCCCCGCCCAGACCACGGTGGCCGCGTCGCGCAGCCACGGTGAGCTGCGCGGCAGCGTCGCCGCGGCGTTGGCGACGATCCCGGTGCCCATGACGGCGGCGAACCAGCTGGGGCCCAGGTGCGGGCGCCGCGTCCCGGTTCTCGCCGGCGGCCGGTGCCGTACATGGGTGGCGTGCCGGGGTCCCGTGTCCCTCGGGGGCAGGAGGGACCGGGTGTCGCTGGGGTCGGGTGTCACGGCGGAGAACGCTTCTTTCCTCGGATCGGGAATCGCCGCCGGCAATCGGCAGACCGGCACCCTGGCCCGACAGCTCACGGACCGCGGCCGAAGCCGTCGGCTCGTTGGCCCTACGACGTTACGGTGACGCCAGGCTCCCGCCGCATCACAGCGTGTGCCACGACGCCCTCACATCAGGACCTCGGCCTCTTGCGCCGAGCCGGCGTCCGGGGCAGGGGCGGCGGACACCGCGGCGGGAAGTCCTGATGTGCCGTTTGCGCGGCATGTCCCGCCCTCCGCTCCGGCCCTGCACCGGCCTAGCGTCGAAGGTGCCACACGGTCAGCGGTGCGCTGCCCCCTCCGGCACGCGGAGGGGACGCTCCCCCGCCGGGAGCGATGCGCCGGACGGCGAGGTCGTCGCGACCGCGCCCGCCATCGGCTGTCCCGAATGAGGAAAGAAGGCGATCCACCCAGTGGCGTCGACATCAAGCGCCGAAGAGCCCGCACTGCACGCACCGGAATTCGGCCTCAACGAATGGCTCGTGGACGAACAGTACGAGCGGTACCTGCAGGACCCCGGATCGGTCGACGAGAGCTGGAGGGACTTCTTCGTCTCCCCCACCTCCCCGGTCTCCCCCGCCTCCCCCGCGTCCCCGTCCTCCACGGCGGCCCTGCAGGCGCGCAGGGGCACACCGGCCCCCGACGGCAGCGCGCGGGAGACCGCGGTCAAGGCCGTCCGCGTGGCCGCCCTGATCCACGCGTACCGGGTGCGCGGGCATCTGGTGGCCGACACCGACCCGCTCGCCGCCGGACCGGTGGCCGGGCACCCGGAGCTCGACATCACGGCCTTCGGACTGAGCCAGGCGGACCTGGACGCGGAGTTCGTCGTCGACGGCTTCGCCGGGCGCGCCACGATGGCCCTGCGCGATGTGCTGGACGTCCTGCGTGGCGCCTACTGCGGGACGGTGGGCGCCGAGTACATGCACATCCAGGCCTTCGAGGAGCGCCGCTGGGTCCAGGAGCGGATCGAGGCGCCTTCGCCGCGGCTGGACCGGGCCGACCAGTTGCAGGTGCTCTACCGGCTGGGCGCGGCGGAGGCCTTCGAGACGTTCCTGCAGACCAAGTACGTGGGCCAGAAGCGGTACTCGCTCGAGGGCGGCGAGTCGGCGATCGTGCTGCTCGACGCCCTGCTGCTGCGCTGCATCGGGCAGGGGGTGCGCGAGGCGGTCATCGGGATGGCTCACCGGGGCCGGCTCAACGTGCTGGCCAACATCATCGGCAAGTCGTACCGGGACGTCTTCCGGGAGTTCGACGACGCGGTGGACATCCTGTCCGCCCAGGGGTCCGGCGATGTGAAGTACCACCTCGGCGCCGAAGGGACCTACCGTGCGCTGGACGGTGGCACCATCGCCGTCTCCGTCGTGGCGAACCCCTCGCACCTGGAGATCGTCGGGCCGGTCGCCGAAGGGGTCGTGCGTGCCAAGCAGGACCTGGTCGACGGCGAGGGCGCCGAAGCCTTCTCCGTCCTGCCGGTCGTCGTCCACGGGGACGCCGCGTTCGCCGGGCAAGGGGTGGTCTCCGAGACGCTGAACATGTCGCAGCTGCCCGGCTACCGCACCGGCGGGACGGTGCACGTCGTCATCGACAACCAGCTCGGTTTCACGACCGCGCCCGCAAGCGGCCGTTCCGGCACCTACGCCACCGCCGTGGCGCGGTCGGTCGAGGCCCCGATCTTCCGCGTCAACGCGGACGACCCCGAGGCGGTCGTCCGGATCGCCCGCCTGGCCTTCGACTACCGCCAGGCGTTCCACAAGGACGTCGTCATCGACCTGGTCTGCTACCGGCGCCACGGGCACAGCGAGGTCGACGACCCGTCCATCACCCAGCCGGGCATGTACGACCGCATCGACGCCCGTCCCTCCGTGCGCAAGCTGTACGCCCGGGCCCTGGTGGAGCGGGGCGACATCGACGAGCGGCAGGTGGAGGGCGCCCTGCGGGACTACCGGGAGCGGCTGGAGGCGGCCTTCGCCGAGACGCGGTCCCTGCCGGAGCCCGGCTCCCCGAAGCCCGTCGCGCCCGCGGTCCCCCAGGACGACGCACCTCCTCTCGTGCGGACCGCCATCGCGGAGGCGACCGCCCGGCACGTCATCGCCTCCCAGACGGCCCATCCCCCGGGCTTCACCGTCCACCCGCGCGTGCTGCCGCAGCTCCGCAGGCGCACCACGATGCCGGATGCGGGCGCGATCGACTGGGCCACGGCCGAAACCCTGGCGATCGGCTCCCTGCTGATGGAGGGGGTGCCCGTGCGGCTGTCCGGACAGGACTCCCGTCGCGGGACGTTCGGGCAGCGGCACGCGGTGCTCACCGACCGGCGCACCGGCGCGGAGCACACCCCGCTGAACGGCCTCGGTCCCGGCACCGCGGACTTCTCCCCCTACGACTCGACGCTGTCCGAAATGGCGGTACTGGCCTTCGAGTACGGCTACTCGCTGGAGCGCCCCGACGCGCTGGTGCTGTGGGAGGCCCAGTTCGGCGACTTCGCCAACGGCGCGCAGAGCGTCGTCGACGAGTACATCGCGTCGTCCGAACAGAAATGGGGCGAGCGCTCAGGGGTGACGCTGCTGCTGCCCCACGGTCTGGAGGGGCAGGGGCCGGACCACTCCTCGGGCAGGATCGAGCGGTTCCTCCAGCTGTGCGCGCAGGGGAACATGACGGTCGCCGTCCCGACGGTGCCCGGCAACTACTTCCACCTGCTCAGGCAGCAGGCGCTCGGCGAACGCAGAAGGCCGCTGGTCGTGTTCACTCCCAAGTCGATGCTGCGGCTGAAGGAGGCCACCTCCGGGCTGACGGAGTTCACCACGGGCTCCTTCCGTCCGGTCCTGTCCGACGGGGACGCCGACGGTGCCGGGGTCCGGCGCGTGCTGCTGTGCTCGGGCAAGGTCTTCCACGACCTCGACGCGTACCGGCGGAACGCCGGCCTGCGGGACACGGCGATCGTCCGGCTGGAGCGCCTGTATCCGTTCCCGGAGGAGGAACTCGCCGCGGAGCTGGCCCGTTTCCCCCGTGACACCGAGGTGCGGTGGGTGCAGGAGGAGGCCGGGAACCAGGGCGCGTGGTCCTTCGTGGAGCCGCACGTGGAGCAACTGACCGGCCGCCCCCTGGAGTGCGTCAGCCGGCCGCCCGCGTCGGCACCCGCGGTGGGCTCCGCCCGGCGGCACGCCGCCGAGCAGAAGGAGCTCGTGGAGTCGGCCTTCCGCTGACCGCTCCGCACGACGACGCACACCCCTGGGCCGTCCCCCAGGGGTGTGCGTCGCATCGGGTCCGCCCGTGCCGTTCCCCGCCCGGGCCACCGGGGTCGGCCGGTCACCCGGGGACGCATCTGGTCTAGCCTGTCGCACCGGGGCGGAGCCGTAGCGCAGAGGCAGTCGCGTGTGGTCTCCAAAACCACGAGGACGCCGGTTCGAATCCGGCCGGTTCCGCCCTCCCGTTCCTCGACGGGCCCTGTTCCTCGTCCGGCCCGGTTGACGGGTGGACGGTCAGGATCTCGGCCCCTTCACGGCGTACGGCAGCGTGCCGGCGGCGAGGAGGGCGACGACCGTGGCGGTGGCGACCGGGGGGCTGGAGGGGGAGGCCGGGGGGGCACAGCATCCAGGCGCACACCTGTCATCCGGCGCCGGTGGGGGCAGCGGAGCTCCGCCGATGCGCAGGGCGCCGATCCCGTGGACGTTCGTCCACGACAGGCGCAGGGCCGCGGGGCCACCGGTGTGCGCGATGGCACGGTGGCCGGCTCCGAGATCACGCGCGGCGCTTCCTCGGCAACCGGGGGCGTCTCCCGATCGGCCCGCATCCACCGGCCCCGTCGCCGCATGACGGACGGGCGTCAGGGACCGGCGGCAGCGTGCACGCCTGACGGGGGCGCCATCCGCACCGAGGCATGAGGAGCGACGTGTCGTCAGGGCGCCCCGGCCCCGGGGAGGTCCCCGGCGCCCAGGCCGGTCGTCCGGAAACTGGCCCGGAACGCGGCCGGTGTCACGCCCAGGTGGCGTACGAACGCCCTGCGGAGCGACTCGGGCGAGCCGAATCCCGTGCGCCGTGCCACGACGGCCATGGGGTCGTCACCGGTCTCGAGCATCGCCTGCGCCGCCTCCAGCCTGACCTGCTCCACGTACCGGCCGGGACTCGTACCCACCTCGTCGTAGAAGAGCCGCGTGACGTGCCGCACGCTGACGCCCGCCCTGCGGGCCATCGCCGACAGCGAGTGGTTGCCCCCGGGGTTCTCCGCGACCGAGTCCAGCACCTCGCGGAGCATCTCCTGGCGCGGGTGCGGAAGCCGCGAGCGGGCGCTGAACTGCGACTGGCCACCCGGTCGTTGCATGAAGACGACCATGTCCTTGGCCACCGCCCGGGCGACCTCCGCCCCGTAGTGCTCCTCGACGAGGGCGAGGGACAGGTCGATCCCGGCGGTGACCCCGGCGGAGGTCATCATCTCGCCGTCGCGCACGAAGATGGCGTCCGGCTCGACGCGCACCGACGGGTAGCGCAGGCCCAGTTCACGCGTCTGCCGCCAGTGGGTCGCCGCCCGCCGGCCGTCCAGGAGCCCGGCCGCGGCCAGCAGGAAGGCTCCCGTGCAGACCGACGCCGTGCAACGGGCCTTCGCGCTCAGTCCCCGTACGGCGTCCAGCAGCGCGTCGTCCTTGGTCAGGGTCTCCCACTCCGGGCCGCCCGGGATCACAAGAACGTCGCTGGAGTCACGTACGTCGTCGACGGACAGGTCGGCGCTCAGTCGCGTCCCGGCGGCGGTGACCACATCCGCCCCGTCCTCGGAGACGACCTGCACCCGGTACGGTCCGCCCCATTCGTTCGCCGACGCGAAGACCTCGATGGGACCCGTCACATCGAGCAGGCGCACCCCCGGGAAGACGAACACCCTCACCGTGAGCGGACCCGCTCCGGGGCGCTTGTGCAACATGGGGCACCTCCCGGTCATGCGCCGCGCCGACCTCGGCAGGCGCGGCTCGCCTCCGGAGTCCCCTCAGGCACACGGGCCCCGGGAACGCCGGCCGGCACAAGCGGGGATCGCACGGCCGCCTCGGCAGCGTCGCCGCTCCCCGGCTTTCCACCTCTCATCGTGCGCCCGCTTCACACGGGGATGCCACGACCTGCTCACTCCCTGCTGGTAGGCAGAACCTCCCAGTCGTACCCCCCGTCTTCATGCCGGCATCGCGCGCCCGGGGTCCGGTGCCGTGGATGCCTGCGAGCGGTGAGCGCCCAGCAGCGCAAGGCAGTTCGCCCACAGCGGGCCGAGCCGCGCCGCGTCGTCGTACAGCTTGGCCAACAGGACCCGGCCCTCCAACTGGGCCAGCACGGCCCTGGCGGCCTCACGCGGGTCCGCGACGGTCACCTCACCCCGCCGCCGGGCCTCGGTGACAACCGACTCGACCATGCCCACCTGCGCTTCGTAGATCTCCCGCAGACGTTCACGGACGGCTTCCGGGCGTCCGCCCGCCTCCGCCGTGAGATTGGCGAACATGCAGCCCGAGACGGTGCCGCAATCCCGTTGCCCGTCACGCTGTTGCACGCCCGCGGCCTCGCACAGGCTCCGCAGCCGGGTCAGGGGCTCCGCGCCGGAATCGAGAAGGCGGAGCCAGGTGCGCCGTTGCGTGGCCCAGTGCTCGTCGACGACGCTCAGCGCGAGTGCCTCCTTGGAGGGGAAGAAGTAGTGGAAACTCCCCCTGGGCACTCCGGCCGTCCTGCAGATCTCCGCCAGCCCCGGTGCCGAGTAGCCGCGCTGGTCGAACAGCGAGTGGGCAGCGCGCAGGATCCTCTCTCCGGCGTCACTGGTGTGTCCCATGCCGTGACTATACGACCGGTCACCTATCTCTTTCGCGCCCACGTCCACATGTGAGGGCCCCATGTCCTTCGATGCCGCGACGGGCGTCGCCCTCAGGCGCGTTCCACCTCACGACCCAAGCCGAAGACGAACGGACCGCACATGTCCTCGACGCATCACACCGACGGCTTCCGACCCGAACTGGCCGTCATCCCCTGCGGCGTTCGCAAGCTGGACCACCGGGCCAGGGCCGCCGACATGTACATCGGCAGCTATCACCGGGCGTGCCGGCGGGCCGCCGAGGCCCTGCAGCCCGACCGGCTGCTGATCCTCTCCGCCCGCTACGGACTGCTGGACCTCGACGAGGAGATCGATCCCTACAACACCCCGCACGGGCATGCCGCCGCGGTGACCGCCGCACTTCTCCGCACCCAGGCAGCGAACCTGCGGATCACCGCCCTCGACCCCGTCGTCATTCTCGGCGGTGCCCGTCACGTCGCCCTCGCGAAGACCGTGTGGCCGCACGCCCGGACGCCGTTGGACGGAACAAGGGGCATGGGTGAGCAGTTCGCGCGCCTCGCGGCAATGGCACGCGCGACGGGTACGCCCCCGGGGTGAGCGACCCGAGCTCCCGGCGTACGCCGGCCACGGGCAGGCAGGAGCGGTGGATTCGCCCACCGGATCAACGTGGGCCAGGCCGTCGTCCCGTCCAGGACCCCGGAAACCAATTGTCCGATCGAAGGAGTCACCATGAATGCCAAGCCCTCTGCGCTGGTCGTACAACCCGGTGAGGCGGCCGGGGCGTCGCTCACGGACGGCGCGTTCGAGCTGCTCGCCGACGGGGGCGCGGTGAGCGCCAGCCGGCTCACCCTCGCCGCCGGGGCCGACGGCGCGCCCCCGCACCACCACAAGCTCTCCCACGAGCTCTTCTACCTGCTGGACGGGACGATGCTCTTCCGTCTCGGCGACACGCTCACGACGGTGGGAAAGGGCGGGCTCGTCGTCGTTCCGCCGGGCCTGCCGCACGTCTTCGGGGCGGCGGAGGGTGAGGTGGCCGACGTGGTGGTGGTCCTCAGTCCCGGCATCGAGCGGTTCGGCTACTTCGAACAGCTCGCCGCCATCAGCCGCGGCGAGGCGGAGTTCGCTTCGCTGCTTCCCGAGCAGGACCGCTACGACGTGCACTTCGAGAACCTGCCCGACTGGCGGTCGGCTCCCGCACGGTGAACCTTTCCGGGCGGGCCGCGGGGCGGGCGGGGGCGCGCCGGGCCCGCCCGCACGGGCCGGTCCGGCCACCGCGCCCGGGCAGGACGCCTCAGGCGGCCCGCGGGTCGTCCCCGGGGTCGACGTACTCCAGGGAGATCGGACCGATCGCCGTGACCTGCGTGACGTACTGGCCGGACTTCGCCCAGTGGAAGTGGGAGGTCCCGCCCGGCAGCACGATGCCGGCCCCGGGTGGGTACGCCTCGAGCTTCCGCTCGTCGAAGGTGTCGCCGAGACCGATGTAGAAGACGCCCGAGATGACGGTGTAGACCCGGTCCTCATGATGCCGGTGCGGCATCAGCCGCTCGCCGGAGGGCAGCTTGACCCGGACCACATAGGGAGCCGGCTCGGACGGGTCCCCACGATGACGGCCAGACGGGCCGCCGGCGGGAACCCCGGAAACGGCTGCCAGTCGACGTCCTGCGGCAGGATCGACCGGAAGACCCCCTGGCCGGGCAGGTGGCTGAGCATGTTCGGGACCTCCCGTCCGCTGGGCGCCGACTCGGCCCACCCCGCTTTCCATGGTGCCCACGACTCCGCGGATCCGCCGCCTGAACCCGGGCCCCGGGCCGCCGTGACCGTCCCCACGAGCGCCTTTGGGCCATCAGGTCTGGAGCGATGCGCCACGCGAGGGAGCAGGCGCACTTCCGCGATCTCCGGTGCCATCCTGCCGAAGTCGCCAACACAGGAGTCGTCATGTCCGAGCCCCCCGCCCGCGTCGTCGCCGACCCCGCTCCCCTGGGTCTGGCCGCCTTCGGGGCGACGACCTTGATGCTCAGCCTGTTCAACGCGGGAGTCCGGCCGGAACTGGTCGCCGCGGTGTTCCCGACCGCCTTCCTGTTCGGGGGCGTCATCCAGTTGGTGGCCGGCATCTTCGAACTCAAGCAGGGGGGAACCTTCGGCGGTACGGCGTTCTCCGCCTTCGGGGCGTTCTGGATGTCCTACGCCGTGTACGGCCACTTCATCGAGCCCACGTTGCCGCCCGGTCAAGCGCACTTCGCCACCGGGATGTTCGCGCTTCCCTGGACCGTCATCGCGTTCTACCTGACCGTCGCCACCCTGCGGACCAACGGCGTGCTGCTCGCCATCTTCACCGGTGCGACGACGACGCTCACCGTCCTGACCATCGCCGAGTTCGTGGACTCCGACCCCGCGAGGCGGGCCGGCGGGGCCGTCGGCCTCGTCACCGCGGCGCTCGCCCTGTACGGATCCTTCGCCGGCGTGATCAACACGACCTGGGGACGGCACCTCATCCCGACCTTCCCCGACCCGGGCAAACGCCTTGCCCGCCTCGGCCACCGGAAGAACCGCCCGGTGTCCATCACCTCGTCCACCGGCGAACGGGAGACCTCCCACGCCGAGGCGCGGCCGGAACGATGACGTGAGCCCGTGCCGGGAGCGTGCGACCCGTCTCAGACGGCTGCTCCCGGAAGGCCGTGCGCCCGCTCCCGTCCTTCCCGGGGCTCGCGATGACCCTGCCGGCAGGCACACGCCGAGGCCGTCAGGGACGTACAGCGGCGAACACGTGGTCGACGAGGTCCGTCAGCGGCCGTGCGCCATGGATTTCGGTCCATGCGGTGGCGGCGACGTCCAGGCAGTTCAGGGCGGCCGCGACCAGTCCGCGTGCCTGGAGTTGCGCCAACTCACCGTCGTGGGAGCCCTGCAGCCGTTTTGCGACGTCGGGGACGAGCATCTGCTCCCAGCGCCGGTGCTTGTCGAGCAGCGCCGTGCGCAGTCCCGCGCCACGACCACTACAGGAATGACTGTCACGGCAATCAAGTCTCCCGCCGCCTCAGCTGACGGCCAAGGCCGGGCAGCCACGGGGGAGTTGGCCGGCTTCTCGGACCCCGGTCCGCGCCGGCGGACGTCACTTCGGCGCTCTTCGTCGTGTCCATGCACTGCGTGGAAAGCAGTTGGGGGTTCCCGCGTCCGGGGCTCTACCCTGCGGACGGTGACCTACGACATCACCTTCACCCGCCGCCGCCCCGGGCGTACCCTCCTGGAGTCGCTGGAGGACCGCGCCGCGGAGTACGACCCCGACGCCGAGCCGGCCCCCATGCGCCTGACCACGGCACAGCGAACCACGTGGGAGCGGATCCTTCAGCGCGTCACCGCGGAGGTCGGACCCGTCACCTCGCAGGAGTACCCCTACAGCCTGACCCTGTGGCGGGACGGTCCCGCCGGCCACCTCCAGCTGGACTACGCCGGGGAATCGGCCGACATCGAGATCCCCTACCGCTATCCCGGAGAGGCGGCATTGCCGATCGTCGAGGAGGCGTACCGCGTCGCACGCGTGGTCGAGGAGGCGACCGGACTCGAAGGATTCGACGGCCAGACCGAACAGGCCACGGCGGTCGGCGACGTCGCAACGGCCGCCGCCAAGCTCGGCGGCATCGCCCGTTGGGCTCAGGACAACCTCACCTGACGTTCAGGGATGAGCACCTGCGCCGGTGTTCGGTGCACCGCCCCTGAGCAGGGGAAAGGGCGTCGGCGACTGTCGCCGTCTGTCGTCGTTGGCTGCCGTCGGACGGCCCAGAGGCGGCCCGGGAATCCAGGCCCTTCGCCGTACCGCACCTTCTGATCGGTAGCCATAGCCAGATCGGTCAGCAGCGGCCATACAGGCTGCGCAGCGGCTGCGCGCGGGTGTCTGTGCTACTCGCTCTCCACATCAGCGGAACGGCCAGTACGCGGCCACACGGTCGGCGTGGAGAGGCTTTGGGCTGGAGTCTCATTGCCATCGGAAAGGCAGCGATTATGTCGAATTTCTCGGACTGGCAGGACCGGATGCTGCGAGCGGTCTGGCGACACGGGGAGCAGCTCCCCGAGGAGGTACTGACGTGGATGGCCGAGCTGTACGGCGAGCGTGGAGAAATTCCGGAATCGGAGTTCTGTGAATCCTGGACCGCGCGAACCTTCTCCATGGCGAGATCGGCCTTCGAGACGGTCACCAGGTCGGCGGAGCAGGACACCGGGAAAGCGGCCACCGGCGACGACTTCTGCTACATCGACTACGTGCGCGACCCGGACCTGGGACCGGTCGGTGTGGTCCACATCAAGTCGGCGGAGGTCTCCACACCCGATTCGGCAGAGGTTCTGGGTGCTGTGGCGGATGGAGTGCAGGAATTCGTCATGAGCCACCATCGCGTGACCTGGCCCGTCTGCGGCGAGCACGACCTCGGTCTGCATGTGGGTTACTTCCATGAGACCGCGGTCTGGAAATGCACAGGAGGGACTGCAGAAGGTCACGTGGTAAGAGCGATTGATCCTTCCGTTCAGCTGTAAATCACGGCGGGGCGCCGAGGACGCTGCGCAAAACCGCGTCAAAGCACTTGGCTTTGATCTTTCGTGACGGCTCTCCGGAAACCTGTTGTCGCGTAGGAGTGCCCATGGGACGTCGACTCGTCGTCGGGCGAGGGCGAAGATGGCTTGGACGTGCGTGAGTCCTTGGCCGCGCTTTTTGAGGCAGAAGCCCGGTTCGGTCCCTCGCGCATGATGCCGGTCCGAGCGGACAGGTAGAACACCCTGCGCAGGCGGCGGCTGTAGCGTTTGGGTCGGTGGAGGTTGCCGGTGCGGCGTCCCGAGTCCCGTGGAACGGGCACGAGGCCAGCGGCGGAGGCCACCGCCCCCACAGGGAAAACGTCGCCCGATGCGGCATTAGGCGGTGTGCCAGCGGACGCCGGTGAGCTGCTGCGAGCGCTCCCACAGGCGCCGGCCGAGCTCCGGATCCCGTGCTGCCGCCGACAGCTCCACACGGACGGGGTGTCCCGATCGTCCGCCCCGGCCGTCCGGGCCGATGTAGGAGCCGCCGGGGAGACCGGGCTCGGTCGCCGCGAAGAGCTGGGGCAGGGCTCCCATCTCCGGACTCTGCGCGAAGAGCCGGCCGGAGACGCGCATGGCGACCCCCATGAGCCCGGTGCCCTTGCTCTGCATCGGTGTTTTGCTGTAGCCGGGGTGCGCGAGAACGCTGGTGATCGGCGTCGGCGCGGACTGCTCGCGCCGGGCGAGCTCCGCCCCGAAGACCGCGTTGGCCAGCTTGGACGCCGAGTAGGCGGCAAGGGGCGTGTACGTGCGCGACCACCCGGCGTCGTCCGGATCGAGCTCGCCCTTCTCGTGCAGGTACGAGGTCACCGTGACGACGCGCGGCGCGGGCGCCCGGCGCAGGGCAGGTGCCAGCAGCGCCGTGAGCGCGAAGTGGCCGAGGTGATTGGCGGCGAGGTGGCGCTCCGCGCCCTGTGGCGTCACGGAGTGCCCGACCATGGAGATGCCCGCGTTGTTGACGAGCACGTCGACGGCGTCCTCATGCCCGATCTCCTCCGCCGCCCGGCGGATCGAGTCCATGTCCAGCAGATCGATCCGGCGCACCTCCACGTCGGCGCCGGGGTACGTCCCGCGCAGCGTGGCCGCCACCGCTTCTCCGCGTGCCGCGTCACGGACGGCGAGCAGTACCCGAGCGCCGTGCGCCGCCAGTTCGCGCGCCGTCACCAGTCCGAGGCCGCTGGTCGCCCCCGTCACGACGAAGGTGCGGCCGTCCTGCGCGGCCATCCGGTCCGCGGTCCATCCACCGCCACCGCCCCGCTTGCCCGCGTACGTTCCCGAACCCGTCGACATCTGCTGATCCCGCCTTCTCGTAGACACGGTCCCGCCCGACCCGCCTCGGCAGGTCCAGGACCGTGCACGAAGCTAAACCTTGCCATTAATGTGAAGGTCAAGGGTGAACACGGACGTCCGGCGAAGGAGAGCGACGTGAAGATCGGGGAACTGGCCGAGAAGACGGGAGTCGCGGCCCGGCTGCTCCGCTACTACGAAGAGGTCGGCATCCTGACCCCGTTCCGGAGCCCCAACGGATACCGCAGCTACGGCGAGCCCGCCATCGAACGCGTGCTGCAGATCCGCGAGCTCCTCGAAGCCGGACTGACGACGGACATGATCCGCGAGGTCCTGCCCTGTCTCGAGGCCGTAAAGGAGCGGCCGGAGACGGCGGAGTGCCCGGCGGCGGCGGATCTGGACGGACTGCGGCAGCAGCTCGGCAGCATCGAGCGCCGGATAGACGTGCTGCAGCGCAACCGGGACGCGATCAAGAGGTACCTGCGTGCCTGGGAGGACGCCCGTCCCCACGTCGGCTGATGACCGGGCGCTCCGGGATCGAGCCCTGGGGCGCCGGGTGCCGTCGCGGAGCGGGTCGCCGACGGGCCGCGACGGCCCGGGGGCGGTACGCGATCGCGTACCGCCCCCTCAATGACCGCAGGGCTCCGGCGTCGCCGGATGCGACGCCGGAGCCACCTTTGCGCCGCGGCGTCAGCCGCGGACGATGTTCTCCGCCTGCGGGCCCTTCTGCCCCTGCGTCACGTCGAACGTGACGTGCTCGCCCTCAACAAGCTCGCGGTAGCCGTTGCCGGAGATGTTGGAGTAGTGGGCGAACACGTCCGGTCCGCCCCCGTCCTGTGCGATGAAGCCGAAGCCCTTCTCGGAGTTGAACCACTTCACGACGCCAGATGCCACTGTGTTCGTCCCTCACATGCTGCTGCTGCGGTACACCCTGTGGTGCACCGGCGGCCCCCTTGACTGGGCCTCGGCCTTGCTTACCGGATGATCGACTCCTCGCGCTACCGATTACACGCGTGCAAGACGTCTCATTCGGGTGATCTCCCGCCGTTCGGCGCCCGTGAGAGCCCCCCACCCCCGGTCGGCAGCGCTCACGGAGCGCCGTTCGGTCAGATCGTGGACGCGTCGATCACGAATCGGTACCGGACGTCGCCGGCGAGTATCCGCTTGAACGCCTCGTTGATCTGGTCGGCGCGGATCAGCTCGATCTCCGCACCGAAGCCGTGCGCCGCGCAGAAGTCCAGCATCTCCTGCGTCTCCGCGATACCGCCGATCAGGGATCCGGCGATGGTCCGGCGACCGGTGATCACGGAGAAGAGGTCCAGGGAGATCGGCTCCTCGGGCAGCCCGACGTTGACCAGGGCACCGTCGGTCTTCAGGAGGTTCAGGTAGGCGCCGAAGTCGAGCGGGGCGGAGACGGTGGAGAGGATGAGGTCGAAGGTGCCCTCCAACTCGTCGAAGGTCTTCGGGTCGCTGGTGGCGCGGTAGTCGTCGGCGCCCAGCCGCAGCCCGTCGTCCTTCTTGCGCAGGGACTGCGAGAGCACCGTCACCTCGGCGCCGAGCGCATGGGCGATCTTGACGGCCAGGTGGCCGAGGCCCCCCAGGCCCAGGACCGCCACCTTCTTGCCCGGGCCGGCGCCGTGGTGCCGGAGCGGGGAGTAGGTGGTGATGCCGGCGCACAGCAGGGGCGCGGCGACGTCCAGGGGGAGCCCGTCGGGGATGCGCACCACGTAGTTCTCGTCGACGACGACCGCCTGGGAGTAGCCGCCGTAGGTGGGCTCGCCGTCCCTGCCGACCGCGTTGTACGTGAAGATCATGCCGCTGCCCGTGCAGTACTGCTCCAGGCCCGCCTTGCAGTTGTCGCAGGTACGGCAGGAGTCGACCATGCAGCCGACGCCCACCCGGTCGCCGACCTTGAACTTCGTGACACCCGGGCCGACTTCGGAGACCAGGCCCGCGATCTCGTGGCCGGGGACCATCGGGAAGATCGCCTCGCCCCAGCCCTCGTCGACCTGGTGGATGTCCGAGTGGCAGATGCCGGAGTACTTGATGTCGATCCGGACGTCGAGCTCGCCGACCTCACGACGCTCGATGGTCGTGCGCTCCAGCGGGGACTTGGGTGCGTGGGCGGCGTACGCGTGAATGGTGCTGGCCATGTCCGATGTCTCCCAGTGCATTGGTGTCGTTGCGTTCCGTAGTCACGGGAGGGCGATGGCGGTCCTGTGCCTGCCTTCCCGGGGTGCCGCCGATGCGCGGCGGAGGAGGGCCGGGCACATGGGCCGGGCTGGATCGCCGTGCCTGCCGTCCGGTGGGCCTCCGCAATCCAGGACACCATCCGGGAAGGGCGCCGCGGGGGGTGCTTTCCGGCCCTGGCCTGCCGGGGAATCGGTTGCGTAGGACCGGGCGACCCCCCTTCCCCGGGGCGGCCCCGCGACACCGCGAGCGAGAATGGAGGCATGGCCCGCAACGTCGAGCTCAGCGAGTTCCTCCGCCAGTCCCGTGCCCGCATCACCCCCGAATCGGCGGGGCTTCCCGAACGGGGCGCGTACCGCCGGGTGCCCGGGCTGCGCCGGGAGGAAGTCGCCCAACTCGCGGGGGTGAGCACGGACTACTACACGCGCCTGGAGCAGGGGCGGCAGATCAGCCCCTCGACCGGTGTGCTCGATGCGGTGGCCGCCGCACTCCGGCTCGACGCCGCCGAACGCGCCCATCTCTTCGACCTCGCCGGGCCCAGGCCCGGCGCGGCCCGCCGCCGCCCGGCACCGGCCGTCCAGCGCGTCCGGCCCGGAATGCGGCGGTTCCTCGACTCCTTCGTCGACCAGGCCGCGTTCGTCCTGGGCCGCCGCACCGACGTGCTGGCCACCAACCACCTGGCCCGTGCGCTGCTGGCCGACTTCGACGCCATGCCGGTCCGTGCGCGCAACCTCACCCGCTGGATCCTGCTGGACGAGGCCGCCCGCTCCCTCTACCCCGACTGGGAGCAGGTCGCCTCCGAGATGACCGCCACCTTGCGGCTGGACGCCGGCCGACATCCCGAGGACACGCGCACCGCGGAACTGGTGGGCGAACTGGCCGTGAAGAGCGAGCACTTCCGCCGGTGGTGGGCCGACCACAAGGTCTTCGACCGCACCCACGGGAACAAGCGTCACCACCATCCCGTCGTGGGTGACCTGACCGTCGAGTACCAGGCGTTCACGATGCCGGGCGAAACCGACCAGACCCTGTTCCTGTACCTGCCGGCGCAGGACCAGGCCTCGCAGGACGCCTGGAAGCTGCTCGCCAGCTGGAGCGCCGGGGAACCGGCGGCACGGCACGCCGCCGGCAGTGGCGGTGCCACCTCCCCGCACCCCGGTCGGCTTCGCTGACTCCGGCCCGGAACGCGTACCCCCGCGCGGCACGCCGCCCGCCCCGCACGTCATCCGCCGACGGCGTCCTCCACCTCCCAGCGCAGCAGGTCGCCCGGCTGGCACTCCAGCACCTCGCAGAGCGCGGCGAGGGTCGCGAAGCGCACCGCCTTGGCCCGGCCGTTCTTGAGGACCGCCAGGTTGGCGGGGGTGATCCCGACGCGGTCCGCGAGTTCGCCCACGGACATCTTCCGCCTGGCCAGCATCACGTCGATGTCGACGGCGATCGGCATCAGATCACCCCGTCCAGCTCGGCCTGCATCTGCGTCGCTTCGACGTCGCGCGCGACGGCCTGGGCGAGCAGCGTCCGCAGCACCAGCACGAGGAGCGCGACCCCCAGGATGGCCAGGCCGATCCCGCCCATGATGACGGTGACGCCCGGGTCCTCCCGCTGGCCCGGCGCATTGATGATCGTGACCGCGAACCACACGAGGGAAGCCGCCACGATCGCGCCGATCACGATGTCCACGTAGCGGAAGGCGGCGTGGGAGAACACGGTTCCGCGACGCACCATGGTCACCAGCCGCCATACGCAGACCAGGGCGACCTGGACCGAGACCATGCCCAGGATCGTCACCAGGCGCAGCGAGGTCAGCGGGAGCGACCCGTCCTCCGGGTCGTTGCCCGACACCAGCGTCCAGACCATCCCTGCCTGAATGAACACGGTGCCGGCGAGCAGCACCATGAGGACGGCGCGCAGCGCCAACACTGTCAGCTTTCCCATGTCCCATCCTTACATCGAGTTACGATGGGAATCTATCGAAACTCGATAGGTGAAGCAAGGGCGGGCTTGCCGTGCGGCCGGCGCCCCTTCCACGCGACCGTCCCGACCGCCGGAGGTCACGCCGTCCCGGCGTACCGCTCCCCCGCGTACGCCCGCAGCACGGGCACGACCGCGGCCGCTCCCCCGGGCAACCGGTCGAGCCGGTCCAGGACGTAGGCCCGGTGGCCGTCGGACAGGTGGCTGGGGTGGTCGTGCGTGTGCGTGCCCGGCAGCGGCCACACCGTCAGGCAGGGGCGGGGGTCGAGGCCGTGCGACTGCCCTCCGACCGAGACGGTCGCGATCTGCGACCAGCGGAAGTACCTCTCCTCACCGGCCACCTCGCGCATGCCGATGCCCGTGGCCCCGATCCGCAGCCGCAGGGGCTTGCGCCAGCGGACGTAGGAGGAGTGCACCTGGATCCAGCAGACGAGCGCCGCGAGCATCGTCACCGTGACGGGGATCCCGGTCCCGGCTTCGTAGTCGATCTGCTCGGGACGGAGGAACAGGTACAGGGTGAGCGACGCGAACACCGCGGTGCACGCCAGCGCGGACACCGTCCAGGCGGCCGTCCGCCGGCCGGCGCCCTCGTCGGCCGTGAAGATCCGCTCCCCGCCGGGGACACCGAGTTCGGGGCCCTCGACGGTCACCGGGATGGGCGGCCGGACGGCGCGTGGCGCCGTCTCGAAGCGGGCACCGCCGTGCTCGGCGAGTGCGGCGGTGAGCTGCGGGACGCTCTGGTCCAGATCCGCGCAGTTCACCAGGGTGTAGCGGTTCCGGCCGTCCCAGGTCCGGTCCTGCCGGCGCGGCAGCGTCACGCCCGGCGCCGTCCAGAGCATCAGCCGCGGCTCGGGCGGCGCGGTGTCGCTGTCCGCCGCGGACTCGTGCCACAGGGCCGCCGCGTCGATCTGCTCCCAGGACAGTTCGGCGTCGTGCAGCGTGATCCCGAATCCGTCGATCCGCAGCCGGAACGGCCGTCGCACCCTGCGCAGGTCCCTCACCCCGCGTCCGACCGCGACGACGGCCAGGCCCCCCACGCAGCCCGGGCCGGCGAGTTCGCCGCTCCGGGACCCGAGCAGCCACACGACCGCGCCTGTCAGGGCGACGAGCCCCCAGGCCGTCCACCGCCTGCCACGTCTTCCGAGCGTCCGCTCGACCGTGAACTCCACTGCCGCGTACCCCCCTTGTCGTCCTCCCCCGGCACCATGATGCGACCCCCCACCGGCCGTTCCGCCCCCGCGGACGGGGCGGTTGCCCTTCTGTGACGCCCGCGCGACACCAGCCCCCTCCCGCCGCTCCCCGGCCTCCGTCCGTTCACCGCCCCGCCACCCCGCCGCGCGACGGGCCCCGCGGTCACGCCTCGTCTCCGCCCTCCGCGACCAGGCGCTCCGGAGAGGCGGCGATCTCGCGCTGCGCCGCCCGGGACTGACCCGGGTGGCCACCGCACCCGGACGGGGCGCCCCCGGCGTGGCGCGTCCCGTCCGGGCGGCGGCTCGACCGGGCACCCCGGCTCGCGAGCACGTGCATGTGCAGGTGCACGCGTGCAACGAAGGCCGCCGACTTGACACATCCGGCACAGGTGACATGCGTGGCAACATGGTAGATGTGGCATTTGCCGAAGACAGGCGAGAGGAGTGCATCATGATCGCAAAGCTGCTCGGCAGGCTGTCCTTCACCCGCCACTACGGTGCGTACGGCGCCCACGAATGGGACGCGTACGCCGGCGACGACTCGGTCTGACCCGACTGCCGGCGGGTGCCCACGGGCCCCCGCCGGCTCCCGGGTACGCTGCCGACGACATCGGCCCGGACGGGTACGAGAGCCGGGGACGATCTCATGGGCCGGACCAATGAGCCGCCGCGGTTGCCCGGAGGCGGTTTCGGCGCCTGGAACCGCGACCGGCTCGGAACGGCACGCCGCGGCGCGGAGACGTGCGGGGACGTCTGGCAGCTGGAGCCCGGTGTCTATGTGGCCGCCACCGCCGGGCCGTGCGAAGAAGTCCTGCGCCGCGCGCACGACTTCCCCAAGGCGCCCGCGGCCCTCTTCCCGCCGTTGAAACGGTCGAGCGGGGCGCCCACCCCCGAGGAGCGCGGACGTGCGCACGCCGCCCGCATGCGCGGACTGCGCCCGCAGGCGGTGGCGGCCAGGATCGGCGAGATCGCACCCAGGACCGCTCGATGTGCGGACCAGTGGCCCACGGACCAGGACGTCGAGATCCTGCCCCCGGTCCGGCACGCCCTGGCGGAGATCGGCGTGAGCTACCTCTACTCCGATGACGCCCCCACCCTGCTGCCCTTCGCCGCACAGCTCTTCCAGGCCCGGGAACTGCTCGTACGCCCCTCGCGCTGGGCATGGCCGCGCTGGATACCCACACCGGCACGGCGGTTCCGCACACGGCAGCAAGTCGCTTTCACCGACGCGCTGGCACCCGTCGTCCACCGGCGCCGTGCGTCGGGCCGGCTCGGTGACGACATGCTGGGACAGATGCTCCGGCCCTCCCCCCACCACGGCCTGCTGCCGGAAGAGGCCATCCTGGACACCCTCCCCGGAATCACCGTCGCCACCTTCGAGACACCCTCCCGGGCAGCCGCGTGGATCCTCCTCCACCTGGCGCAGCACCCCCGGGCAGCGGACCGCATCGCGGCCGAAGCCGCCCTGCTGCCCGCGGACCCGGCCGCGACGACCGGCACCCACCTCGAGAGCCTGCGGTACACCCAGGCACTGGTGCGCGAGGTGCTCCGACTGCACCCCCCGAGCTGGCTGCTGACCCGGCGCGTCGCACGGGAGACCCAGCTCGCCGGCTACACCATCGACGCCGGGTCCACCGTTCTCGTCTGCCCCTACACCGCCCACCGCGACGCACGGGAGTACTCGGAGCCGGACCGGTTCCAGCCCGAGCGCTGGCTCGAGGATCCGGACTCGCCGGCGGGACCCGGGGCCTTCCTCGCCTTCGGTACCGGTCCGCACGGCTGCGAGGGAGCCTCGCTGGCCATGGCGATGCTGACGCTCCTGACGGCGCAGACCGCCCGCCGGTACCACTTGAGCGGGCCACCCGGACCGGAACCCGGCTACCGGGTCACCACCTTCGAAGGTCTCGCGACCGTGGGCCTGCGCCTGCGTGCCACCGAGCGCGGTCGAGGGTGATCCCCGGATCCCGACCGGAACGGAAGGATCGTGTTCCGCGAGGTGCTGCGGGCGGCCTCGCCGTCGCAGCCTGATCGCGGTGGCACGCGGGACGTCCCGGCCTCCTCCCACCGGTGGCGGGCGGGGACCGGGACGGGGGCGTCGGTCAGCGCGTGCTCGCCGCGGCCTTCTCGACGAGGCGCGTGACGACCCCGGGGTCGGTCACGTGGACGGCGTGCGGCCCGTCGGTCTCGACGGTGCGGGCGTGCGCGCGCGAGGCCATGAACCGCTCTGCGGCGGCGGGTATCGTCCGGTCGCCGCGGGCGACGAGGTACCAGGAGGGGACGGTCTTCCAGGCCGGCGTCGTGGCGGAGGGCTCGCCGACCGCCTGCGCGGTGATGGGGCGCTGCGTGGCGGCGAGTGCGGCGGCCTTGCTCCTGCTGACGCGGTCGCTCATGAAGACGTCGCGGAACTTGTCGGGCTTGATGTAGAGGTCGACGCCGGTGCTGCCGTCGGCCTGGGTGAAGGGGACGGCGTTCAGGGCCGTGGGCACGGGGGCGGCGGGGTCGTCGCTGAGGTGGCTGCCGGGGAACCTGCCCACCAGGTCGGCGATGCTCTCACCCTTGTCGGGGGCGAACGCGGCGATGTAGACGAGGGCTTTGACGTTGGGGTTGCCGGTGGCGGCGCCGGTGATGACGGCGCCGCCGTAGGAGTGGCCCACCAGGACGACCGGGCCCTTGACCGTCTTGAGGTAGTCGGCCAGGTAGGCGGTGTCGCTGCCCAGTCCGCGCAGCGGGGTCGCCGGGGCGGTGACCGGGTAGCCGTCGGCCTGCAGCCGCTTGGCGACGCCGGTCCAGCCGGCGGAGTCCGCCCAGGCGCCGTGGACGAGGACGACGGTCGGCTTGGGCGCCGGCCCGCCCGCCGGCCCGGCGTGTCGGTCCTGGGTGGCGGAAGCGGTCGTGGCCAGCCCTGCGGCCAGGGCGAGGCCGGCCGCGCCGACGACGGCGAGGCGGACACGGCGAACGGGGCGACGGTGGGACATCGTTTCTCCAGCGGTGATGTGGCGGCGGGCTCGCCGTCTCGTGGGACCGGGTCGGCCTGCGGATCAGCAAAGTAGATGGAACGTTCTATCCACTTAACCTAGTGCGGCGACCGCGCCGCGGGCAACCGGCAGCCGCGAGCCGTAGGTCACATCACGGAAAGCGCACGTGCGCGGTGCTCCCGCGGGGGCGTCAGGGCGTCGGCACCCCCGGGCGGCGGACCGCTCACGAGGGACCGGTCTCGTCGTCGGCGATCCAGTTCCCGTGGAAGCCGAAGGGCACGCGACGCGGCAGGTGGACCCGGGCCACCGGGGCGGCGGCGATGTCGGCCGCGTCGAGCACGACCAGCTCGGCCCGGTTCACGCCCGCGTCGTGGACGACGGAGAGGATCCAGCCGTCGTCCTCACCCGCGGCGTCCGGTCGCGGCACGAAGGCGGGCTCCATGGTGACCCGGCCCGGCCCGTGGTCGTGGGTCCTGGTCTCCCCGGTGCGGGTGTCGACCTTGACCAGCGGTCCAGCGCCGAATCCCTCGGTGCGGCTGCGCTCCACGTCGTCGGTGATCATCAGTCCGTGGGCGCCGAATCCGGCAAACCATCCGTAGCGGTGCGGACGGCCGGTCAACGCGCGGTCGATGCGCGGGAACTCGACCCGGTACCGACTGATCAGCTCCTCGTTGACGGTGCCCGACGCGGGGTTCACCGTCCAACGCACCAGCGTCGGCTCGGCATCGCCCGGTCCCAGCACGTCCCGGGCGAACATCTCGTCGTAGCGGATGACCTCCATGGTCAGCGAGCCGTCGGCGTTGTCGTAGGCGTTGAGGACATGGAAGACGAAGCAGAGCGGCGCCTCGACCCACCGCACCTGGTCGGCCGTGCCGCCGACGGGCAGCACCCCGACCCGCGGAGGGTGGCTGTCGTCCCAGGTGTACGGCAGGTTGGAGACCGGTTCACCGGCCCGCGCGCGGCGCGCGGCGGCGGCCACGGTGACCGGGAGGTCGAGCACCACGACGCGGGTCTCGGTCAGCGCCATGTCGTGGACCATGGGCCCGTCGGCGGCCTCGATGTCGGCGCGGTGCCTGGCCTCGCCGTCCGCGCCGATCACGACGTACCGGACGGACCTGAAGCGCGGGTTGTAGGTCATGGCGTGCATGTCACCGGTCGCTGGGTCGGTCTTCGGATGCGCGGTGAAGCCCCGGCTGAGGGCACCGTCGCAGTCCCAGACGGCCATGCGGGCGAGGTCGGGGCAGATCTGCACCGGCGGCTTGCCGGCCTCCACCAGGGTGAGGATGCGTCCGGCGTGGCACACGACGTTGGTGTTCGGCGAGCCGCGGTCGCTCGTGACGAACCGGCTGCGGTACCACTCGGCCTCGCCGTCGCGCAGCCGGATGCCGTGCACCAGCCCGGCTCCGGTGAACCAGTGGTGGGTGGCGGGGTCGGCGTCGCCGCGCGGGTTCGGCCCGATGCGCAGGTAGCGGCCGTTCAGCTCGCGCGGCAGTTCACCGGTGACGGGCAGGTCGGTGGTGCTCACCTCTTCGGTCAGGGGCGCGTAGTTGCCCTCGAGGTAACGGTTCGCCGGATCCGCGCCGCTCATCGGGCCGCCTTCCCGTCGGTGCCGTCCCGCCCGGTGGCGGCGGGCCGGAGGGGTTGCTCGGACCAGACCGTCTTCCCGCCCCTGCCGTATCGGGCGCCCCACCGTTCGGCGACCTGGGCGATGAGGAAGAGGCCGCGGCCTCCTTCGTCGGTCGTCCGGGCGTGCCGCATGTGGGGGGAGGTGCTGCTGCCGTCGAAGACCTCGCAGATGAGCGTGCGGTCGCGGATGAGACGGAGCAGGACGGGGTCCGAACCGTAACGGATGGCGTTGGTGACGAGCTCGCTGACGACCAGTTCCGTGGTGAAGGTGAGCTCCTCCAGTCCCCAGGCGGTCAGTTGACGCGCCGCCTTGGCCCGGGCCGACGCGACGGCTGCGGGGTTCTTGGGGATCTCCCAGCTCGCGACGTGTTCTCCCCCGAGGGCACCCGTCCGGGCCAGGAGCAGTGCCACGTCGTCCGCCGGCCTTCCGTCCGAGAGGCCGGTGACGGCGGCCTCGCACTGTTCTTCCAGAGGGGCCCGGGGGGTCGCGAGGGCGTCGGCCAGGTGCCGGAGGCCGCGTTCCGTGTCGAGCGAGGGGCCGTGGATCAGCCCGTCGGTGTAGAGGGCGAGGACGCTGCCCTCCGGTACCGGGATGCAGGCCGATTCGAAGGGCAGGCCGCCGAGACCGAGGGGCGGGCCGCTGGGGAGGTCGACGAGCCGGGCGTCGCCTTCGGGCGTGACGAGCAGGGGCGCCGGATGCCCGGCGCGCGCGAGCGTGCAGTGCCGGGTGACGGGGTCGTAGGTGGCGTAGAGGCAGGTCGCTCCGATGACACCGGTGGCGGCGGGGGCCTCCTGGGCGATCCGGCCGACCATGTCGTCGAGGTGGGCCAGTACCTCGTCCGGGGCGAGGTCGATGTCCGCGAGGGTCTGCACCGCGGCGCGGAGGCGTCCCATGGTGGCGGCGGCGTGGATGCCGTGGCCGACGACGTCCCCGACGACCAGGGCGACCCGGGCTCCGGAGAGCGGCAGGACGTCGAACCAGTCGCCGCCCACGCCTGCTTCCGCATCGGCGGGCAGGTAGCGGTAGGCCGCCTCGACGGCGTTCTGCGCCGGCAGGTCCACGGGGAGCAGGCTGCACTGGAGTGTCAGTGCCGCGGCGTGCTCGTGGGTGTAGCGGCGGGCGTTGTCGATGCACACCGCCGCGTGCGCGGCCAGTTCCTCCGCGATTTCCAGGTCGTCGGGCTTGAACGGCCCGGAGTCCCGTGAGCGCCCGAAGGTGGCGGCTCCGAGAGTGGCGCCGCGTGAGCGGATGGGCACGATCATCAGGGAGTGGATGCCGAGGTGCCGCTCATGGGCGCTGCGCACCGGGTCGTCGGCCTTCCGGTGGGGGTCGGCGGGATCCACGCGGGAGACGAGGGACGGAACGCCGTCGGCGAACGCACGCGCGGTGGGCGACCACCGGGGGTACGAGCAGCGGCCGCCGGGCGGAACGGGCGGGGGGACGTCGCCGCGGGTGGAGCGGTACCCGGCGGACCGCAGGCCGGCCGCGGTGGCGGCGTCGGCCGGGCCGGCCGGTGGCTCCCCGCCGCGGAGCACCACATCGAGGAGGTCGACGGTGACGTGGTCGGCGAGCCCCGGGACGGCCGCGTCGGCCAGCTCCTGGGCGGCGCCGGTGACGTCGAGCGTGTTGCCCATGCGCTTGCGTGCCTCGTTCAGGAGCGTCAGCTTCTGCTCGGCACGGTGGTGTTCGGTGGTGGACAGGACGGTGTAGCAGGCGCCGAGCGCTCGCCCGTCCTCGGTCTCCAGGCGGAAGCACGAGGTGGAGTAGGCCACTTGTTCCGGGTCCGCCTGGACGCGTCCGAAGTACTTGCGGCCCGACGAGGGAATCCCGGTCTCCAGTACCCGGCAGATCTCGGCCTGCGTGCTCGCCACGTCCAGTCCGGGCAGGACCTCTGCCGGACGCCGTCCGAGGAACCTCTCGCGGGGCACCCCGCACATCTCCTGCATGGTGTCGTTCACCCAGGTGAAGCACAGTTGGGTGTCGAGCACGGCCATGCCCACCGGCGCGGTGGAGGTGATCCCCTCCAGCAGGGAACGACTGGCGCGGGCCCACCAGGTGCGCGTGGTGTCGGCCGCGAGGATCACGTGCATGACCGGCCCGCCCGGGCTGTGCACCGGCAGGACCCTGACCTCCAGGTCGAGGCGGCGGCCGTCCCCGCGGCGTACGATCTGCCGGCCCTCCCATCCCCGCTCCGGTCCGAGCCGCCCGGCGAGATCGGGCGCTCCCGCCCCGGGCGCCCCGGCGCCGATCGGTGGGAGGACGTCCGCGAGCGGCCTGCCCACGGCTTCTCCGGCCGGGCAGCCCAGCAGCTCCGCGGCCCCCTCGTCCCATCCCCGGACGACCGCGGCGTCGTCGACGACGATCACGGCCGTCCCCGGACCCAGGGGGGTACCTGCCGCCGCGGACGGATTTCTCGTGGGAGCACCCATTCCGCCATCCCTCACGACTGCGGTCCCGGCGTCCCGGACGCACCACTCCCATCCGGATACCGGACTATGTACACCCTAACCGGGGCAAGGTGCTCGCACCCGCGTCCCGCCGCCTCGCCCGCTCCTTCCGACCCCTCCCCGCCCTCCCGCCCCCGCAGCCATGGCCGCGACCTGCGCACTTCCTTGTCCACGAGCGGTCGTGGACCTGCTTTCCCGGGGTGAGCCCGGGGGCGGTGAACCGAACGGCGGGGTCGTCCGTCCCATCCACGGTCGGTGAGTCCCAGGGGGTGGTGCGCATGAAGGCCCTGCGTGTCGTGCGGTGGGTGACGGCGGCGAGCGCCGCGGGCGCTGTGATCGCCGGATGCGGGCCGGCCGCGGGAGACGCCCGTTCGACGGGACCGTCGGCGTCCCCTTCCGTGCTCGCCGATGACACCGCGCTCTCGGCGGCGGCGGACGAGGTCGACGAGGTGGTCCGGCCGCGTTACGAGGGCTGGTACGCCAGTACCGTCCTGGATCAGCGCCGCGGCGTGCTGACGGTCTACCGCAAGCCGGGAAGCGCGCTGGACTCGGCCGTCCGCGCACGGGTGTCCGGGGTGCAGCTGGTGTTCGAGGACGCGGCGATGTCGGAGAAGGACATGCTGGCCGCGGTCCGCAGGATCCTGGCCGACACCGGGTACTGGCGGGACCGGGGCATCGTCGTCACCGGGGGTGGACCGCTGGAGGACGGCTCGGGGGTGCGAGTGACCACTCGGGTGGGTGCGGAGGAAGAGGCGGTGCGGCTGACGGAGCACTACGGCAGCCCTGTCGTGGTCGAGCGCGGGATCGCTGTCGCCGCTCCCGCGTCCCCCTTCACCATGCCGCCCGTGGGCCCGGCGAGCTCGGCGGGCGTCACACAACCGTGAGCTGTCCGGTCTCAACGTGTGAAGGTCGACCCGGGGCCGGAAGTCCGTGCCGGTACCCGGGCGGCCCGCACTCCGGCACGGAGGCGTTCGGGTCCGCCTCTGGCGGGCCGCGGTCGCCCCGGCAGAGCCGTCGGACGCCCTGTGCGGTGCCGTGCGGCACTGTCCGCCGGGTGGATGCCGGCCGGAACGGGCCGCCGGATAGGCTCCGGGCTCATGGCGACGGAATTCAGCGACGCGTTCCTGTACGAGGTCGAGCGGCACGCGGCGTGGGGAGCCGAACAACTCGGGGCACTGACCGGTTTCCTGCCCGAGGGACCGTGGACCGCGGACCTGCCGTCCTGTGTCTACCGTCAAGGTGGCCTGGAGCTGCGCGTCGCCGTGCTGGGCACGTACGACACCGAAGAGCAGTCGTGGATGTGGGGCTGGGCCAACCCGGGCCTGCAAGGCACGCCGGTGGTCGCCCGGACCGAGGAGGCCGAGCGCTTCGGACGCGCCCACGGAATCGCCGAGTTCACCGCCGAGGTGATCGATCTGTCCGGCTTCGCCGACCCCGGGCGCGCGGCGGAGACGCTGGCCTTCGCCGGGATGGGCGTGACCCGGTCCCCCGGCTACATCGGTCTGCCGGCGGGTCCCGGCACGCGCGTGTACTTCCTGCCCGACGACCCCCGGGTACCGCGCGCCGCGCTCGACCCGGTCGCCCTGCCCCGGACCCTGATGACGGGCGCGGGCCTGATCGGCCACTCGCCGCGCCGGGTCGTGACCGGCTATCTCGACCATCACGGCATCGCGCGCCGGGAGAGCGACCGGCAGGTCGTCGCCGCCCTTCCCGACGGCAACGCGGCCGAGATCGACTTCGACTCCGCCGGCCGCATCGCGGCGGTCCGCCTGACCGTGGGGCGTTGACCGGCCGGGTGGAGCGCCGCGGCACCAACCGGGGCGACCGCAAATTGGGTTGCCGCCGGCCGGTCGGGCCGGGTAGGAAGCTCGCATGCTGAGAGGCGGCAAGGTCGGGCTGAGGGCCCGGCACGAGGACGACATCCCGATCCTGCGCACCGAGCTCTACGACGACGTGGCCAACGCCTCGCGGGCCGAGGGCGGACCGTGGCGGCCGATCACGCCCGGCTCGAAGGATCCGCGGCTCGTGGTGGACGACGAGGAGCACCGGCGCGTCCCGTTCTCCGTGGTGGAGCTGGAGGGCGGCACGCTGATCGGCACCGCGGCACTGTGGGGCATCGACAACCACAACCGGTCCGCGCACATCGGGCTGGGGCTGCTGCCGTCCGCCCGCGGCAAGGGCCACGGCACCGACGTGGTCGCGGTGCTGTGCCACTACGGTTTCGTCGTACGCGGCCTGCAACGCCTGCAGATCGAGACGCTGTCGGACAACTTCGCGATGCTGCGCTCCGCCGAGCGCAACGGCTTTGTGCGTGAGGGCGTGCTGCGCTCCGCCGCCTGGGTGATGGGCGAGTTCCTCGACGAGGTACTGCTGGGGCTCCTCGTCCGGGACTGGAAGCCGGGCCCAGAGGTCTAGATCGCCGGCCGCCCGTCAAGGGCGGAGCGCGGAGCGGACACCTCACCCGCGACGTCCGGCAGACGTGACCGCCGACCGGGCCCGGGCGCACCGCCGGACGCAGCGGCAGTACCCGGGGCGGGAACACGGCGCACGCGTGCGGTCGCCGCGCGCCGGGCCAGCGGGCACGCTGCGGCGGCGCCGCCTGCCGCCTGCCGCCTGCCGCCTGCCGCCTGCCGCCTGCCGCCGGAAGGTCAGACGGTGTAGCCGCCGTCCACGTTCCAGTTGGCGCCGGTGACGAACCACGCCTCGGGCCTGGCCAGGAAGGCGACGACGCCGGCGATGTCCTGGGGCTGCGCGAACCTGTCGACGGCCGTGACCGCCCTGAGGGCCTCGATGAACGCGGGGTCGTCAGGAAGCATGTCGGTCTCGGTCGCGCCGACCTGTACGTTGTTGATGGTGATGCCGCGGGGCGCCAGTTCGCGGGCGAGTCCGCGGGTCAGACCGGCCACCGCCGCCTTGGTCATCGCGTAGACCGAGATCCCGCCGAACGGCACCCGGTCGGCGTTGATGCTGCCTGTGGAGATGATGCGGCCCCCGTGCCCGAGGTGCGGGAGCGCCGCCTTGACGGCGGCGAACACGCCGCGCACATTGACGGCGACCAGCCGGTCGAAGTCCTCGAACGAGAAGTCGTCCACGGCGCCGCCGATGCCGATCCCGGCGTTGTTCACGAGGATGTCCAGGCCGCCGAGTTCCACGACCGCGCGGTCCACCGCCTCCTTGACGGCGGCCGCGTCCGCGCTGTCGGCCCGCAGGGCCACCGCCCTGCCCCCGGCCGCCGAGACCTCGTCGACCAGGGCATCGGCGGGCTGCTTCCCGTGGACGTAGGTGAAGGCGACCGAGGCGCCCTCGCGGGCCAGGCGCCGCACGATCGCGGCGCCGATCCCCCGCGATCCCCCGGTGACGAGCGCCGCCTTGCCCTCCAGGACTGCCGCCTGTGTCCGGGTCACGTCCGCCGCCTCACTCCGAGCCGATGCCGTTGGACGAAACATCCTAAACAGGCCGCCGATCTTCTCGCGCGGACACGCTCGGAGGTCCGGCGATCGCGCCGTCGAGGCGCCCGGTCCCGGCCGGCCCCCGCCACGGGACGGGGGCCGGGCGGGGTGGGTCAGCGGCGAACCGGCTCGAGCTGGAGGTAGTCGAGGTTCCAATTCTGGTAGGCGTCCTGCGGGAGGCTGATCCGCAGGGTGTGGTGGCCGGCGGTGAGGTACTGCTGCACGCCACTGGCCTGCAGCACCTCCTTGTTGTGGCTCGTGGTGTTGCGCACCTCGGCCCGCTCGCTCTCGGCGCCGCCGTCGAAGGAGACCGTGTAGGTGCCCGCCGGCGTGTAGGGCGAGGAGACCCGGGCGGAGAGCGCGTACGTACCGTGGCGCGGGACGTCCACGTCGTAGGTCAGCCACTCCCCGCCGCGCATCCAGCCGACGCGGACGTTGCCGTCGGCGTCGTCGATGTCGACGTCCTCGCCGGGTCGCATCTTCAGGCCGCCCGTGTTCCCGGCGTCGTTGTCGTGGTAGCCCTTGTCCCGTCCGGGGAGGAAGTCCTCGGCCTGCACGCGCACGGCACCGCGGGGCAGGGGGTCGCCCTCGCCGGTGCGGAGCCAGGACTCGAACTTCTCGACGTCGTCCGTCTGGAAGACCGTGGTGCGGAAGCTGCGCGCCAGCGCCTCCCAGCCCCGCAGCGGGTCGGTCAGCGACGCCTCGTCGGTCATGTGGTCCGACAGGCCGTTCCACATGGTGTTGTTCCAGACGCGGCTGTGCTCGGCCAGGGCGTCGAGGAAGGGCTTGCGCGCGACGGCGTCCTGGATGCTGTCGTAGTTGACCTCGTAGGCCACCGGCTGGTGGTCGCCGAACTCGGCGACGGCCGTCAGGTTGGCGTCGGTGATCATGTGCATGTAGACGGCGCCCTGGTGGGCGGCGCGGAAGTCCTCGACCTCCGGCACTGGCGCGTCGCTCTTGTAGACCCCGTTGCGGACGGTGCCGGTCCGGGTCAGGACGTCCCAGACCTGCTCCCGGTACGGCCAGCCCTTGTCCAGGTTGACCAGGCCCCGGTTCTTGGCGAGCTCCATCGCCTCCTCCAGCGTCGGCACCTGGGCGTCGGTGACCGCCGCCTGGCCGCCGCCGAGTCCGGCCTTCAGACGGAGCTGCTTGATCTGGGCGAGCGTCATGCCGGCGACGGCGCCGGTGCCGTTGGTGGTGCGGTCCACGGTGGTGTCGTGCATCAGGACGGGAACGCCGTCCTTCGTCAGCTGGATGTCGGTCTCGATGATCTCGGCGCCGTCGTCGTAGGCTGCCCGGAAGGCCGCCAGCGAGTTCTCGGGGGCGTCCCGCCACTGGCCCCGGTGCGCCACGGTGAGGATCTTGGCGTTCGAGCCGTGGTCGAGCAGATCACGGTAGGCGCGGACGGCGGCCGTACCGCCGGATCCTCCCGGGCCTCCGAAGATGTACGACGCGCCGTTCGCACTCCCGTCCGCGGCGAGGGCGACACCGGCCGACGGGCGGTCGCCGGCAAACCCGGTGAAGCCGGCGACCACCGCCAGAGCGGCGGCAACTCCGGCGAAACCCCGAATAGTTGGTCTCTTCATGTTTCGGACGGTAGGAAGACGGCGGGAAGAAACGGAGTACACCGCGCGCCTCGTCGAAGGCCGGACATTGAACAATCCCGCGGCGCCGCCCGCGACTCCCGCCCCATGGCACTGTCCTTCGACTTCCGGGCACGCACATTCCAGCCCGGTCCACCGCCCGGCCGGAATCACACCGCCGACAGAGCCTGCGTCGGGGGCAGCCGCGAGGCGCGCAGTGCCGGGTAGACGCCCGCGACGGCACCCACGACGATCGCGCCGGCCAGACCGGTTCCGAGCGCGAGGGGTGGCAGCACGGGCGGCCACGACTGCCACAGTGCGTAACCGGCCGTGGCCGCCGCGCCCAGCACGGTGCCGCTCAGGCCGCCCAGGACGGACAGCATCACGGATTCCGTCAGGAACTGGCCCCGTATCTGCCGGCGGTTCGCCCCGAGGGCGCGGCGCAGGCCGATCTCACGGCGTCGTTCCAGGACGGAGACGAACATGGTGTTGGCCACTCCGATGCCTCCGACCAGCAGGGCGACCCCGGCGAGCCCCAGGAACAGGGCGGAGAAGGTGTGCTCGGTGGCGCGCTTGGCGGCCAGGGCGTCGGAGGGACGGCTGACCTGGACGAGTCCGGGCAGTTCGGGGTTGACGGTGGCGGGCAGCACGGCGCGTACGGCCTCGATCCGCGACTCCCGCGCCTTCACGTACACCACGGTGGGGTGGCCGTCGAAGGCGAGCACGTCGCGCGCGGCGTCCCAGCCGACGAGTACGGAGCTCTCCAGGTCGGGGGTGAGGGGCATCGGCCCGAGGATGCCGATCACGGTGAACCGGTGCGTGCCGATCGTCACCAGCGGCTCCCGGCCCGGGATGAGGCGGTCGATGCCGAGCCGCGCCGCGGAACGCTGGCCCAGGACTGCGGTCGGGAAGCGCTCGGTGGCGTGGTCGAGGAACCGGCCGGAGCGGACCGTGCCGCCGACCGTGGTGAGCAGGTCGGTCCTGGCGGCCAGCACGCTCAGCCCGATCGAGTCGTTGGGGTCGGCCAGGTCGGAACGCCGCACCGTGGCATGGGTGTTGGCGACCGCCGTGGCGCTGGTGACGGGACCGATCCGGGCCGCCATGGCGTCGGCGGCCTCGGGGAGCAGTGCCTTCTGCTCGGCGTCGGGCTGCGGCTGTGCGCGCAGCATGTTGGTGCCGAGCGCGGACAGTTCGTCCATGAGGGCCCGCTGGCTGGAGGCGGGGATGCCGGTGACGACGACCAGGGTGGCGATGCCGATCGCGATGCCCAGTGCGGACAGCGCGGCGCGGGTCCTGCGGGTGCGCAGGCCCAGCAGGCCGAGGCGCAGCACGTCGAGTGGCGACAGTCTGATCGGTCGGTTCATGCCCGGCTCCAGGCGTCCGCGCGGGTGGCGCTGTCCGAGGCGATCCGGCCGTCGCGCAGCTGGATCCTGCGCGGCAGCCGGGCTGCGATGTCCCGGTCGTGGGTGATGACCGCGATGGTGGTGCCTTCCTCGTTCAGTCCGGTGAGCAGGTCGAGTACGGCGCGGCCGTTGGCGCTGTCGAGGGCTCCCGTCGGTTCGTCGGCGAGGACGAGCGCGGGTTCGTTGACCAGCGCGCGGGCGATGGCGACGCGCTGCCGTTCGCCGCCGGACAGTTGCTGGGGCAGGTGCCTGGTGCGGTGCGCCAGGCCGACCCGGGCCAGCGCCTCTTCGGCGCGGGGGCGGCGCAGCCGTCGGGGCACGCCCGCGTAGAGCAGGCCGGTCGCGACGTTCTCCGTCGCGTCGAGGCCGTCGGTGAGGTGGAAGTGCTGGAAGACGAAGCCCAGCAGCCGGGCGCGCAGTGCGGACAGCCGCCGGTCGGACAGTCCGGCGGCGGCGTGGCCGGCGATCTCGACGGTTCCGCTGGTCGGGCGGTCGAGGGTGCCCATGATGTGCAGCAGCGTGGACTTCCCGGAGCCTGAGGGTCCCAGGATGGCGAGGAGTTCGCCTTCCTCTACGGTGAGCGACACCCCGTTCAGGGCGGTGACGTCGTCCGCGTAGGTCTTGGTGACCTCGTGCACGGCGAGGGCGGGGGCCGGTCGCCCGGTCGTGTTCACGATGCGGTCACCACCGTCATGCCCTCGCTGACGCCCGTCCCGCTCACTTCCACCATTCCGTCGGCGAACATCCCCGTCTCCACCGGGACCAGGGAGGCGTCGGGGCGCTGCAGTGCGTAGCCGCCCTCGCTCAGGGCGAGGAGCGCGGTGACCGGGACGGCCAGGACGCCCTTGCGGTCGGTGGCGGTGAAGCGGACCTGGACGGAGGCGGAGTCCAGCCCCTTCACGTCGCCGGAGTGCCGCGGTGCGACGGTGACGGCGACCGTGGGGGGTCCTGCCTGCGCGCTCTGGTCGTCGGCGGAGCCGCCCTGGACGGCTTGCGCCACGGCGGTGACCGTGCCGGGGATCTCGCGGCTGTCGGGCAGGGTGATCGTCACGCTCTGCCCGGTGCGGAGGGCACCGATCTCGGCGGCGTCCACGCTCACCGCCACCGACTTCGCGGTGGTGGTGTACGTCAGCACCTCGCCCTCGACCGGGTCGCCGGGGACGGCGGTGACGGTGTTCACCCTCACCGGTCCCGGCAGCACCAGCGCGCGGCCCGGTGCGAGGGTCCCGGTCGCCTCCTGGCCGGTGTCGTGCTGCCACCGCTTCAGGGCCGCGCTCAGTTCGGGTGTGAACTCGGTGCCGGCGGGCGCCGGGCGCGTGGGCGCGCGGTCCGGGGTGTGCCCGATGTCGTATCCCAGGGCCCGCAGGTTGTCCGCCAGGACCGTGACGTCCCGCCCGCGCAGTCCCGGCTTGTCCAGCGTCCTGAAGAAGGGGGTGTCGCCGAGGAAGACCGTCACCGGCCGGTCGTTCACCCAGTACAGGGGCTTGCCCCGGACGGCCGTCGCGCCGGGCGGCGGCAGCTTGGTGAGCACTCCGGTGCCCGTGCCCTTCAGGGTGCGCACCGGGCCGTGGCCGAGTGTGCCGGGCAGGGTCCTGTCGGTGGACAGGTCGGTCCTGGTGACCTTCGCGGTGTCGAGCTTGACCGGGTGTTCCGGGGCCGTCTGCGGGCCGCCCTGCCGCGCGCTCCAGGCGGCGGTGGCCCCTCCCGCGCCGCCGGCGGTCAGGAGGACGGCCAGGGCCACGGTGAGCCGGCGCCGACGCCGCCTGGGAAGGCGGTGCTCAGCGGTTCTTGCCACCGAAGGCCTCCATCGTGCAGTTCTTGTCGACCTTGGTCTGCTCGGTGTCGCTCAGCGTGGTCTGGCCGTCGTAGTTCCAGCCGGAGTTGTCGGGCAGCGCGACGACCTTGAGTCCGTGGGAGTTCAGGCACTTGATGTAGGCGCGGTAGTCGTCGTCGTAGTGCGGGTTCGAGTCGCGACGCAACTCCGGTGGCTGGAGCGGGAGTTTGCCGGCGCACGTCTTCTCGGCGGCCTTGGCGGTGGGGCTGTTGTCGTTCTGGTCGATGGAGTAGGGGCCGCGCTCCAGGATCATCTTGTGGCCGTGGTCCTTCAGGCAGCCGGCGTAGGCGTTCCAGTAGCGGTCACGCTCGGCGTCGGAGCTGTCCAGGCGGAGCTGCGGCCGGCCCTGCTCGCTGTCGGCGGACGGCGTCGTGGACGACGACCCCGGCGCGGCCGAGGGGGTACCGGTCGCCAGCGAGGCCACGTCCTGGTCCTCGGACTGTTCCCCGGACCGGGTGCCGGACTGCTTGCCGGACGTCGCGCCGGCGCCCCCGGCGGAGCCGCCGCAGCCGGTGAGCAGGACGGCGCAGACGAGCGCGGCGGCCGCGCCGAGTGCGCGGTGCGGGAGGTGTGGGTGGGTCATGCCGCCCGATGGTGGCCGGTGAATGTCGGAAACCTGTCAGGAAGCCATCGGCATCCCGTGGTCCCGCGCGAACGGAACCCCGACGCCGCAAATACGGCACTTGGCGTACTTATACTCCCGGCCATGAGCGCACACATACTGGTCGCCGAGGACGACGAGAAGCAGGCCCAGCTGGTGCGGGTGTACCTCGAGCACGAAGGGCACTCGGTGACCGTCGTCCACGACGGCCGCGCCGCCCTGGAGGAGCTGCGCCGCGACCCTCCGCACCTGCTCGTGCTGGACGTGATGATGCCCAAGGTCGACGGGCTCGACGTCTGCCGCATCCTGCGCCGCGAATCCGACCTGCCGGTGCTGATGCTCACCGCCCGCTGCACCGAGGACGACCTCCTGCTCGGCCTGGACCTGGGCGCCGACGACTACATGTCGAAGCCGTACAGCCCCCGGGAGCTGACCGCCCGGGTGCGCACCCTGCTGCGCCGCGCCCGGCCCTCCGGTCCGCCCGCCCCGGAACCCGACCCGACGCTGACCGTCGGCGGCCTGAGCATCGACCCCTCGCGGCACGAGGTCATCTGCGACGGCACCGGCGTGGACTGCACCCCCGGGGAGTTCCGGCTGCTGGAGACGCTCGCCGCCCAGCCGGGCCGGGTCTTCACCCGCGAGCAGATCCTCGGGCAGCTGCACGGCACGGGGCGCTACTTCACCGTGCGGACCGTGGACACCCATGTGATGAACCTGCGCCGGAAGATCGAGCCCGATCCTGCCCGTCCGGTGCGGCTGCTCACCGTCTACGGCGTCGGCTACGTCCTGTCCGACACCGCATGAGCCGCCGCTTCCACAGCAGCCTGGTGGTGCGGCTGCTCGCCCTGTCGGTGCTGGTCTCCGTGTGCTCGATCGCCGCCACCGCCTGGCTCGCGGTCCGTACGACCACCCGGGCGATCCGGCAGGAGCAGGGCCAGGCCATCTCCGACGACGCCCGGATCTACGAAGCCCTGCTGGGCCGGGCCGCCGCGCACACCGACTGGCAGGGCGTGCAGCCACTCGTGGACCGCCTCGCCCGGGAGACCGGGCACCGCGTCGTCCTCACCACGCAGGACCGCCGTCCGATCGCCGACTCCGCCGACGCCGCCGACGCCCGCCACCGGACCCCGCTGCCGGACCGGGCGTCCGCGACCGTGGACCCGCTCGCCGTCGACACCGGGATCTCGGGGGCCGGCGGCGGCGACCGCATCGACCCGCGTGCCGCCGGCCCCTTCCGCCTGACGCGGGCGGAACGGACGCGGCTGACGGCCCTCGCGCAGCGCCATGTCACCTGCCTGCGGGACATCGGCATCGACGCGACCACCGTCACGTCACCGGGTGGACGGCCCCGGGTGAGCACACCGGGCTACAGCGGCAGCCGCTGCGCCGACGACGTACTGGACCGGCCCACCCCCACCGAGGCCCGTGCCCTCGCCCGCCTCGACGCCCTGGTCGACGCGTGCCTCGGCCGCCGGGGCAGCGGTCCCGTACAGCTCGCACCGGACCTGACGTGGACGCCCACGCGGAGCCGTACCCCGGTGGACGAGGGGCTGGTCGCCTCGTGCCTGGACAGCGCCCGCCGTGAGCAACTCGCGCCGTACGTCGCCCCGGCCGCGCTGCTGTTCATCGGCTCCCCGGAGAACGCCGCCGCCGCGTCCCCGTTCGACCTCTCCGCGCCCAACCGCCTCCGCATGGCCGGGGTCGTCGCGAGCGTGCTGCTGCTCACCGTCGTCGTCACCGTGGGCCTGGGACTCCAGCTGGTCAGGCCACTGCGCGCGCTCACGGCCGCCGCCCAGCGCGTGAAGTCGGGTGACGTCGCGGCCCGCGTACAGGTGACGGGCAAGGACGAGATCGGGCGCCTCGCAGAGGTGTTCAACGAGATGTCGCAGCAGCGCGCCAGGCTGGAACGGCTGCGCACCGAGATGGTGGGCGACATCGCCCACGAGCTCCGCACCCCGCTCAGCAACATCCGCGGCTGGCTCGAAGCCGCCGACGACGGTGTCGTCCCGGCCGACAAGGCCCTGGTCGGCTCGCTCCTGGAGGAGGCGCTCCTCCTCCAGCACATCGTTGACGACCTCCAAGACCTCGCCGCGGCCGACGCGGGGGCGCTGCGCCTGCACAAGGTGCCGTGCGACGTCGGCGAACTCCTCCGGCAGGTCGCCACCGCCCACGGCGGACGCGCCGACCACGCCGGAGTCGTCCTCTCCGTCGACGACGTCTCCGCCTGCGTCGGCAGCGTCGTCGCCGACCCCGTACGCCTGCGTCAGGCCGTCGCGAACCTCGTGTCCAACGCCGTCCGTCACACCCCGCCCGGCGGCACCGTCACGGTCATGGCACGCCGGGACGACGAGACGGTCGTCATCGCCGTCGCCGACACGGGCGCAGGCATCCGGCCCGAGGATCTGCCCCGGGTCTTCGACCGCTTCTGGCGTGCCGAGAAGTCCCGCAGCCGCAGTACGGGCGGCAGCGGGCTCGGCCTCGCCATCGTCCGCAACCTCGCGCACGCCCACGGCGGCTCCGTCACCGCCGAGAGCACCTACGGCGAGGGGTCGCGGTTCACCTTGCGGCTGCCGGGCGGTGAGCCGGGACGTGAGCCGGCGTCCCCGCGTCGTGGATCACCGCGCGCGGACGGTGCCTGAGCCGGTGGCGCGCGCGAGGCCGGTGGCCTCGCGCGTCACGACGTCACGACGTCATCGACGACGGCGGCTACAGGGCGTCCCGGCTCGGGTCGTGCGCGCCGCCGGCGGCTCTCCGGTCCCTCACGTACGCCGCAGGGGTGGCGCCGTAGGCGGATTTGAAGCGCCTGATGAAGTGGCTCGTGTCCGAGAAGCCCCAGCGCGCCGCGATCCCGGCGATCCCAGCCGTGGCGTCCGGGTCGACGAGCTCGTCGTGGGCCTTCTGCAGGCGCCGAGTCCGCACGAATGCCATGACGGAGTCGTCCGTGGCCGAGAAACTCCGGTGCAGCGTCCGAAGGGACACTCCCACGTGCCGGGCGACCGCCGCCGGAGACAGGTCCCCGCTTTCGAGATTCTGTTCGATGGCGTACTTGGCGGCCGTCACGACGGCACCGGGGTCGTCGTCGAGCGCTGCCCCGGGACGGTCCGAGAAGATGCTCGAGAGCAGGCTCGCGCAGGCATCTCGCGCCATGTGCCGCGCCGTGACCGACGTCTCCAGTTCCCGGCTGCTGCCCTTCACCGCTTCGAGGTAGTTGAGGAGGAACCGGACCTCGGGCGCGGTGATGTCCGATACGCATGACCGGCCGAACCGCTTTCCCGATCGGGCGTGCGGTAGCACCAGGTGACGCGGAACGGAGATGACATGCACGTTCGTGGCCGGCGCACAGGAGAATTGCCACGAGGCCTTCGTGTCGCGGACGCAGATCTGCCCGGGCCCGACGCCGTACGTTTCCTTGCCCGCCCGGAATTCGATCCAGCCCGAGGTCACCACGTCCGCGACGACCGGATCCTGGGGCAGGTTCTTCCCCGAGACCCCGGTCAGTGAATCGACGTAGACCTGGGCGGACAGCAGTCCGTCGATGAGCTGGCCATGCGCGTTGAAGCGGAATCCGCGTGAGGCGGCGGAGTGGGGAACCGCAAGGCGTGTGAGGTGCGAGAAGGGGCCGCCTTCTCCGAACGGGGTGTGTTCCTGGTGACGGAAATGCCGCTCGGAGGATTCCGCTTGTTCGGCGGTCAGGCGCATACCGGCCCGGTACGTGATGGTGCCGCCGGAGCTCCGCGTGGAGTTCCCGGCACCTGCCGATCGCTGGTCTTCCACCAGGCCCCTCTCACGATCACTCGAAAGCCTCCGCCGGAGGTGTCGAGCAACCCGCGCCTTTCCGATTGATCCGCGCTTTCCGCGGTCCCTGCCGCTCGGATGACGCGGTGCGCCGCAACTGCAGACTAGCCACTAGTTCGGATTTCAACAACTTACCACGCGCGCCCTCGCGGACCGGAGGAGCGCGCGTGGTGGGGTGGGGGGGGGGGGGGGCCCCGCCACCCCCACACCGGGCCGGGTTTTTGGTGTGTGTTTTTAAAAAAAAAA